>PWMU01000091.1 GCA_003558065.1 Opitutia bacterium
CACCAGGCAAAGAGTGATATAAAAGAACCAAATTTAGCGCCTCTTCCGCGGACCTGGCAACCCCATTTTTTCGGAAAGCGAATTTCGGAAAGCGAAAAGCGGAAGGCGGAAAGCGAGACACGGACAGAGAATCGACAAATAATGGGGTTGTGTTGTTTTTTGGAGGGCGGCTTACTCGGGAGTTTCTTTTACAGCGAACATGTGCAGGCTACAGGTGTGTTTTAAAAATCGATGGGGTGTCGTGTTGGCGGCTTTCATACTGGTCGCGGGGTTGGCGCCGGCGCGGGGGCTTGTGCCGGTCGCGGGAGGCGAGCTTTACCTGACGGGCGAAGTGAGGGGCGTGTACGACTCCAACCTCTTTGCCAACCGGAACGATGTGGACGACTTTTATCTGACGGTGACGCCGGAGCTGGAGTTTCAGCGTCAAACAGGCGTGCTTCACCTGGACTTGCGCAGCGGGATCGTGGTCCGGCGCCACCTTGACCATTCCGTCCTCAACGCCGAGGACCTTTACGCCGAAGCCGAGCTCCGCTACCCGGTCGTTCCTGGCCGGACCCGGACCGACCAGGACCTGGGGCTCCACTACCGGGAAAGCACCCGTGCGGTCGAAAACACGGGCAGCCGTCCGACAGACGAAGAAACCGGGGACGTCGCCGAGGATTGGCGCTTCGGAGCCGACTACGGGATCCGTCATCATCTGACCGAAAAAACCGCGGTCCGGAGCCGGCTGGCCGGGGAGCGGCGTGAGTTTCGGCGCGGGCGCTGGAGCGACCGGGACACGTACAGCGCCGGTGCCGACGCGATCTGGATCTATTCGGAGAAACTGGATCTCTTTTCCGGCTACCGCTTCCGCCGCACCCTGACCCGGCGCCGGCCGGAAGGAGTACGCTCGGTCAGCAGCCGCGATCACCAGGTCTCTGCGGGAGCCGAAGGAGAGCTGTTGCCCAAAGTGAGCGGTTCCCTCAGGGCGGGCTATCAGATCCGCGATTTCGACGCCAGAGACCGGGGCAGCCGGGATCAGTTCAGTTTCGACGCCGACACCACCTGGGAGGCGACGGCCCAGACCCAGGTCAGCCTGGGTGCGAGCCGGGATTTCCGGACCAGTGCGGATGAGCGCGACGTCGATTCAACCTCGGTCACTCTCACCGCCACCCACCGGCTGACCGAGCCCTACCGCCTCGATGCGAGGCTTCACTACCTCCATGAACGTTTCGGGGCGACCGCCACGACCTCAGGCCGCTCCGAACACACGGTCGGAGCCGAAAGCGGCATCCGCTACAGCCTGACCGAACGCGCCTCCGCGGCCCTCGCCTACAGGGTCGCCCGCCGCGAATCCGACGACAACTTCTTCACTCACACCCGCCACATCGTCGACCTCTCCGCGAGAATGAGATTTTAACGACCGCCCTTGGAGCGGTCTCTCGCCTTGAGTCCCTAGGAGTCTGTCTCAGGGGTCTTCCCCTTATTGGCTTTTCAGCCGATTGCGGTTCCTGCCGCCCAAAGGGCGTCCGCCCGAAACCATCCCTCCGGAACCCGCTGCCACTGACCCCGGCACTTCTGCAGCGCTCCTTTCCTTTTTCAATTTCCCTCCCGTTTCCGAATGAGGGTTGACGTTCGGCGGTCGGGAAAAGTAGTTTTTCCGCTTTGCAATTATGAGTCGTTTTTGTCGAGCATGGAGCGCCCTGGCGGGTTCCGTTTCCTGGATGATGGTTTTGTCTGCGTGTGCGCACGGAAGCGAGGAGACTTCCGGCAATCCTCAGCCGGAGCCGGAGTTGTCGTTTGAAGAACTCCTGGATCCGTCGGAAGCGGCGTCCGAAGCGGCGCCCGAAGATCCGGATCGGTCCTACATCCTGAACTCCCGCGACATGATCCGGGTGGCGGTGTACGGCCACGAGGATCTGTCCTCCCGGCAGAGAATTGACGGCAACGGCCGCATCCGGATGTCGCTTATCGGTACGGTCGACATTACCGGGAAGACCATCCGCGACGCCGAAACGCTCATTGAAGAGCGTTACCGGGAGGAACGCCTGCTGCGCAACCCGGAGGTGACGATCACGGTCGAGGAATATTCGCCCCGATTTGTTTCGGTCCTCGGAAACGTCGAAACGCCGGGACGGATCGAGTTTCCCATCGAACAGAACCGGCTCGACATCGTGGATGTGATCTCCAAGGCCGGCGGCTTCAACCGGGTGGCCCGCTCAGACCGGGTGCGCCTGATCCGCGTCGACGAGGATGGCACGGATCAGACCTTTACCGTGAACGTTCAGGAGATCATGCAGGGACGCGACCGCGAAGGCAAAGCACGGGTTTACGTCTACCCCGGCGACTCGATCTTTGTCCCGGAACGCCTCTTCTAGCAGCGTGTCGGACTTGGCCTGCCGGCTGATTTCGACAGGCTCAGCCCTTTAGTTTTTCAGCCGTTCCGACCGGCGCTTTCAGGAGGCCGGCTCCTTCGACGGGTTGGCAGGTGTAGATGCGGGACGTCGTGCGGCGGGGTGTGTAGTAATGGGCTTCGAGGTATTCGATGAGTTGCGGGATGGCGTTGCGCTCGACGAGGATCATTACGCAACCGCCGAGTCCGGCACCGGAGAGTTGCGCGCCGACGACACCATCAATCAGCCGGGCGCGGTCGACCAGTTCGTCAATCTCGGGGGTGCTGCACGCGTACGAGCCCGGCAGTTGCGCGAGGTCGACTTCATCGCGTGCGAACTGATCGAGGCTGTCGTTACTGGTCGAAAAGATGGCCGGCTCCCCGCCTCCGGCCAACCGAGCGCCGGCAACCGGTGACCTCCGGCCCGCAACTCGGTCGCCGTCGTGGCTGATGGCCATCATGCGGCCGATAGCGTCGAGGTCGCCGGCTTCCAGAAGTTCGCTGAAGCGTTCGGCACGGAGGCATTCGGCCAGGCCGTAGAGGACGACCCCGCGCAGGTCATAGGGGGCGATTTCAGCGTGGGTTGCAAAGATCCGGTCAAGAAACGGTTGCTCGTCGCGCGCGAAGAGATCCCGGATGACGACGCGGTCGGGCAACTCCGGAAGGTCCTTGAGGGCGCGGTAAAGATCCGAGGGATGCACCATGAGCCGGTGGGGACAAAGGTCGCGCAGGTGCTCGGCTCCGGCGGCGGCGGGCCAGGTTTTCTGCAGGAGTTTCTGCCCGATCCGGTAGGCGGCGATGCGGTGATTGAAGGCGTCTCTGGCCCCGGCGCTCTTGCGGGCTTCCACACCGCTGTCGGCGATGACGACACGGAGGTTTTCCGGGAGAGGAACCTGTTGCTTCAGGCTGAACGGGAAAGAGCCGATCCGGGAGATCGCACCGATGCGGCCAGCCCTGATGGCGGCGTGGTCGCCGTTGCCCCCGCGCGATCCGACAAACCACTCCCCTTCCCCGCAGAGATCGATAAAGTCCCCGGTTTCGACCGCGAGACCATTGAAGGTAATGGCGATCTCGGCGAACGCCACGACCAGGGAGGAGCTCGAGGAAAGTCCCGCCCCCATCGGAATGTTGCCGGAGACGACACAGTCCATCCCGAAAAGGCGCTGGCGGGAGCATTCATGCTGGAGGCGCAACAGGGGGGCGCGGGCGTAATGACTCCAGTCGCCCGGAGCGTCCGTCAACACCTGGCGCACGGTGGATGAATCGATAAAGTCAATCCAGTCCTCCCAGCTCGTGTTCCGCAGCAGGTCGGTGATGCGGAAGGAACGCTCGGGGAAATCCGCCGCCAGGCTGTGGAGTTCAACCACGTCGTCCTCGCGCGGGGCGGCGGCGACGAAGGTTTCGCGGCTGATGGCCACGACGTTGATGTCGCCGCCGCGGTGCTCGATGTGACGGCCCATGAGGTTAATGCGGCCGGGAGCGCGGCAAAGGACCATCGGGCGATCGGGACCGTAACGCTCGATAAACGCCCCGACCACGGCCAGGATCCCGGCGCGCTGCTCCCCGATCAGTTCGGCATCGGTCCCGTAGATTTCGGTCAGGAAGTCGCGGAGGGGGCCGGTGTCTTCGGCGAGCACCTCGCGCCATTCGGAAGCGGGCTTGAGTTGCTCGGGAGAAACCCGTGGAAGCGAGAGACTCTGAACCCGCGCCCCGGCTTCGCGCCGGGCGAGGACTTCCTCGATCGCAATCAGTTCCGCGGGGGTGTTGTAAGCCATGACCCGCTCGCGGTCGGCCACGTCGAGGAGACTGACAGGGCGCCCGCTGTCGCGGAGAATGCCGACAGTATCGGTCAGGTAAAGCTCGCCCTGTTCGTTGTCCGGACTCAGGATATTAAGGGCATCCCAGAGAACGGGAAACCGGAACAAATACACGGACCCGTTTGCCCGGGCGGAAAGCGTGTCGATTTCGTCGACCGACAGACTCCTGGACCCCAAGCGGACCGACCGGCCGGATTGCTCCGCCCGGTCGAGGTCCTTCTTCTCCACGATCCCCAAAACGCCGCGCTCGCCCTCCAAGACCACGCGTCCGGCGCTGCTCCCGGGTTTGAACGGAAGGGTCACCATGGTGAGCGCCGCACCCTCCCGTTCAAAAGATTCCCTGAGTTCCGTAATCACTGCCGGGTCGACCACTTTGTCGCCCATCGTGATCAGCACATTTCCCTTGAACCCGGCCGCCGCCAGGGATCCGCACCCGATCGCCGCAGCGTGGCCGGTGCCTCTGGCTTCCGACTGAAAGACGAAGGTGACCTCCGGGTGCTCGGCGCTGACGGTCTCCATCACTTGCCCGGCCATCTGCCCGACGACCACGATAAACCGCTTCAACCCGGCCTTCTTGTAATCGTCGATGGCCCGAACGATGGCCGGACGGCCCCCGATCGGAAAACACACCTTATGCCGGTCGGTCGACCCCATCCGTTTGCCCTGTCCGGCCGCAAGAATGATGACCGCGTCATAATCCTCCCGCTTTGTGTTGGTGATATTTTCTTTCATTGTTTTCTGCTTCGTTGTTCCGGAATCAGGAACGAGGGATGAAAGGGGGTGATTCGTTACTTGTGATTGGTGATTCGTTACGAGTTCACTTTCCTGTTCGGCCGCGATCCGTCAATGTTTGCGTTTTCCCTTCCTGTCTCCTTTGGCTCGAGGCTGCCCACCTCCGCAGGCTCCCTCGGGACTTGCGTTTTCGGCTCTTCTCCGGCAAGTTGGCCGCGAATCAAACAGCGTTTTTATTATCGGTGTCATCGGCTCTTCGGTGTGCCGGTGCGAGACAAGAAGGAAAAAATGGTATTAAAAGAAGGAGAGAAAATTCACGTGATCGTGCGACGCGTCTTTGATCGGGATGTGCGCCGTCATTTTATCGGTGTCGTCGAAGGAGTTTCCGACATGGTCGCGCGGGTACGCGGCTTTACGTTTCTCATGGACAAGGGAACCAACCAGTACATCCGCCGCAGCGAGCGCGTTCGGTTGATTTCCCTCGTCGATGCCGGAAACGCGATCACCGTCCTTCCGCCCGACAGCCGGATCGAAGACGCCAGGTACGTGTATTCCGAAAAGGAAGGAATGACCATCACCGACGGTGAATCGTTCGAACTCGAAATCAACGAAATCGGCTTCCGGGCGTAACCGCGGTCTCGGGAACGGGGATTCGTTACGAGTTCTCCCCCAATATTGCAAACGCATTCCGGCAAGGCGGTTTTAACCATTAACCACGCGGTACGCGCAATCTTCCGAATTCTAAAATAAGCAGGATGATTTAACCAGTACGCAAAGCACACGAAGTAAAGAAGCTTGGGCTCTGAGATTTTTAACCACTAAACACACTAAATACACGAAGTAATTCCAAGGCTCTGTTCGGATCCCACGTCCCGGGCTTCTCCACTCTCCCGTTCGGTTGCGATCCGGCAGCGTTTCCGATTCCCGGTTTCTTGCTACCGCTTTCCTCAAGCCAGGGCTGACTCGAAAAGGTATTTCAGGCGCGGATTTGTGTATTCAAGCCCTTCATCGACACACCCCACCATGCTGGCGCATGGTTCCCCCCTTTCAAGAGGGGAATTTTAGAGAGTCCCCTCTGAAAAGAGGGGGGGACCGCTCGTCAGAGCGGCGGGGTGTGTCCGAAAAAAGGGCCACAGCGAGGAGAAAACCTTTTCGAACAACCTCAAGCTACCTTGTCGTCGTCGTAGTACTTTTTGTACTTGGACTGGCCGTAGTAGCCGTATCCGTGGTAGTAGTACGCGCCACGTTTCTGGTCGGGCATTCCGTTGAGAATCATGCCGACGATCTCGGCGTCGGTCTGGTCGAGGCGTTCGAGGACCTTCCTGGCCTGCTGGCGTGGGATTTTATTGAACCAGCAGACGTAGAGGATTTCGTCGACGTGTTTTGAGAGGGAGAGACCGTCGGGGAAGATACCGGCGGGGCTGGTGTCGAGGATCAGGAGGTCGTAGTGCTTGCGCAGAGATTGAATCAGCCCAGCGAAGGTATCGTCGTCGAAGTATTCAGTCGGTTTCTTGCTCCGGCCGCCGGCCCGAAGGAGATCGAGATTTTCACCGGCCTTGACAATGTCCAGTCGGGTGTCCTCGAGCGGGTTGCCGGCAAGCTCCACGCCCGCTTCAAGCCATGTGAGCAGTCCGTGTTCATTTTTCAAGTTGAAGAGCCGGTGCTGGGTGGGACGGCGTAAGTCGCAGTCGATCAGGAGGGTTTTCTTGCCGTGCCCGGCGAATGCTAGGGCGAGGTTGGACGCGACGAGCGATTTCCCCTCTTCGGGAAGGGTGCTGGTAACCATGAGCGCCTTGGGCAACTCGACCCGGGAACTCAGTTCCATCTGGCTGTAGGCGGCGCGGAAGGCTTCGGCGGCGTTTTCGTCCTTTTCGTTGGCGACAACCGAGGCCCGGTCCTTTTCGGGGACTTTGCGGAAGAGCGGGATTTCGCCGATGAGGCAGTGATCGATGAAGGATTCGACATCGGACCAACTCTTGATCCGGCTGTCGACGGCGTCGATCCCGATGGGCACGCCGACAAAGAGGATTCCGCCGAGGAAGAGGACCATCAGGACGGTACGCTTACGGTTGGGTTCGACGGGATAAAGGGGAACGGTCGCCGAATCGGCGACGCGGATATTGGTGTTCTCGAGCTGGCTGGCGATGCTGGTTTCGTTAAGGCGTTCGAGGATCTGATCGTAGGTGCGGCGAGTGCTGTCGAGGTTGCGGCGCAGCACGTTGTGCTCGCCGGCGATCCGATCCATTCGGAGGGATTCGGCCTCGGCCTGGGCGAGGTTCTCCATAAGGCGTTTTTCCTGCTCCCGGGCATTCTCGAGACGGTTGCGGAACTCGGCCACGGCCCGGTCGATATTGCGTTCCAGGCGGAGCTCCACCTGTTCGAGCGAACGCTCGTTCTCGATCATCCGCGGGTGGCGCTCGAGAAACTCTTCGGAAAGGACCGAGCGCTTCGATTCGATTTCCTCGCGCTCGTGCAGCAGGTCCGTGATGGTGCCGAATCCGACAATCTCTTCGATCTCGAGGAGATCCCCGGCGTTGTCCCGGTAACGTTCGATATCGTCGTAGACGGTTTCCAGCTCGACGCGCCGGATCCGGGCCTCGGTGTGAGCCCTGCTGAGCTGGCTGACGCGCTCGACTACGTTGTTCTGGTTCTCGGCCAGGGACACGAGGTTGTGCTCTTCCCGGTAGTCCTGGAGATCGCGCTCCATTTCCTCGACTTCCGCCCGGATTTCGTCGGCCTGGCGGTTGAGGAAGATGATCGCCTGGTTGTTGCTGGCGCTGCTGCGCTCCAGGAGGTACTGGATGTACTCGTCGGCGTACTTGTTGGCGATCATCGCGGCAATCTCGGGATCCCCGTGGCGAACGTCGATCTGCAGCAAATAGGTGTCCGATCCCATTCGGGACACCGCGACACGGTCTTCCAGGATCCGCGCCAGTGACGGGGGCGGATCGTCGGGATCGGCCTTTTCGAGGAACGGCGCGAGGATGGCATTGCGATCGGATTCATCGAACATCTCGGCGACGCGCTCGCGGAAGCTCGAAGACAGCAACTGCTCCACATGGGTGTGCAGGAGGGTGTCCGGGCGTCCCTGCAGGCTGGTGTCGACGACTTCATCGATATCGAGCACCCGCTCTTTGGACGGCTCTATCAGGAGGGCCGAACTCGCCTCGTAAACGGGAGCCCGGCTCAACAGGTAGTAGCCTGCGAGTGCCGCGACCGTAACTGAGACCGCCAGGGCCAGCATCCAGCGCTCGCGAATGACCTTGGCGTAGTCGGCCAAGTTGATGAGCTCCAGGTCGTTGAAAGGATTCGTACTCTTGGGTGCCGGAACGGTTTTGGACTGGGACTTCTTCATGCGGATCACTTAGCTGCTGAGTCGGAAAAAGCAGGCATATTAAGTCAGTGGAGGGTCCGGAGTCAATGGGGAAAGGATACGCGGAAGACGGCAGACAGGGGAGACCGTGCATCAGCCGGCAGGCCAGGTCCGACAGACTGCCGGAAGAAGAGAGAGCCTGATCCGGAACAGGCTTCGCCCCGTCACTTCCTCAAACGGGAAGTCACCGGGAGTCTCGGATTCGGGCGGAAAACGCGTATTGGAGCGGCTGCCAAGAGCAGCTGCCTAAAAGAAGAATTCAGAAGCAAATGGATAAACGGATCAAGCCCGCTTTCACATCCTTCTGAAATTTGCGGGCGACAGCCGCTGCAGCCCTGCCCCCGGGGCGGGCCGGGTCTCCGGGATTTTTCAACCGCCAGGTACACGAAACACGGGAAATGGCTTCAGGAGTCTGTCGGCGAAGCCTGACAGACTCCCAGGATTTTCTCACCGTCTAAAGACGATTATCTGACGCTCAAGATGAGATTCAGTGGTGCCGGAATATTCCGGGGAAACCCAGGTCGCCAAGGGGGAGGTTCGGGCGGATCCGTCAAAACAGAACATCAAGCGTTTATGTAAGCGTGATTAAGCGGTTTCCGGCGAAGCCGGTCCCGGCTTGGGACGAGCTTGGCCCAAGCGCCCTGACCAACCGCGCGACCTTCGTACTTCGCCCTTGCCTCCTGCCTCCGAGTTTTCGCTTTTCTTCTGCTTTCAAATCCTCTAGTCCCGTTTGTTCCAATGACGTACCCGTTTTCATTTCACAGTTTCACCCTGGTCCTTGCTGCTGTACTGGGGGCTTCACTGACACCTACGATGAACGCAGACTCCCGCAACGACGACGAAACGAAAACTGAACGCCAGCGATTGTGGCGGGAGATCGGCCCCCTCTTCAGTCCGCCGGAAGAATACGCGGGGGATCCCGGGGACTACCCGACTCCGCTTCGTTTCGAGGACGGAACGCCGGTGGAGACGGCGGCTGAGTGGAAGGAGCGGCGGGCGGAACTGCTGGAACTCTGGCACGGGTGGATGGGTGAATGGCCTCCGGTGATCGAGGATCCGGAAGTGGCGGTGCTTTCGGAAAAGAGGCGCGAGGACTTCACCCAGCGCCGTATTCGCTTCCAATGGACTCCGAACGAGACCACCGAAGGCTACCTGCTCCTGCCGGACGGGGAAGGTCCCCGTCCCGCGGTGGTGGTGGTTTATTACGAGCCCGAATCGGCGGTGGGCAAGGATCGCGAACTCCGGGACTACGCGTACCAACTGACCCGGCGCGGCTTTGTCACGCTTTCAATCGGCACGACCGAAGCAACCGAGGCCCGCACCTTCGCGCTCTACCATCCCGATATAGACAACGCGGAAGTCGAGCCCCTGTCGATGCTGGCGTACGCGGCCGCGAACGCCTGGCATGTACTGGCCGCGCAACCGGAAGTTGATCCGGAGCGCATCGGCATCACGGGCCATTCCTTTGGCGGCAAGTGGGCACTGTTTGCGTCCTGCCTCTACGAGCGTTTTGCCTGTGCGGCGTGGTCGGATCCGGGAATTGTCTTTGAGGCGGATCGCCGCTCCGTCAATTACTGGGAGCCCTGGTATCTCGGGTACCACCCTCCCCCGTGGCGCGAGCGCGGTCTCATCACCGAGGACAATCCCGCGCACGGCCTGTATCCGAAGTTGCTGGAAAAAAACCGGGATCTCCACGAACTCCACGCCCTGATGGCGCCGCGTCCGTTTCTGGTCTCGGGAGGCTCGGAAGATCCCGTCTCGCGATGGCAGCCCCTGCACCATTCGATCGAGGTCAACCGGCTGCTGGGGTATTCCGGGCGCGTCGCCATGAGCAACCGCCCCGAACATTCCCCCAACGAGGAATCCAACGAACAGCTGTACCAGTTTTTCGAATACTTCCTCATGCACAACGGTATCGACCTGAAGCAGCCCGAGTGAGAACGTGTGGCGGGTCGTTTGTCACTTACGGGCTTCGGTACAGCCGGTTCCCGGGCTTTTGTATCCTGTCCCCTGCTCGGCCTTCCATTCCCGGCTTGTCACCCTTCCCCGATGAGTTTTTCTATCGCTTGGCAAAACGAATCTTGATCACTCTTATTTCTTTGCGTTGTGGGCTTGCGTACCGGGATCCGGGATTCTACCCTCTTTCGCCAATCGCCCTTTTAACCGTTTCAGCCGGGAAGGAATGCGGCCCGGGGGCCGTCCGAGTTTGGATATAACTTGATAATCAAGCGGATACGAACAAACCAGCAGCCGATGAACAGAAAAACCTCCCTAACAGTGATCGGATTCGGCGCCGGCCGTGCGCACCCGGAGGTGCAGCTCCCGCACGGAACGCCGCCCGCGTTGTCCGCTTTCCCGCCGCCTCAAACTTTGCACGATCAGGTGACTCCCCTGGATAGACAACCGCGCCGCGCTCGATGAGATTCCGCGAAGTTTTTGCCAAATACGACGTTTCCGGACGGTTGAAGCACTGCGCGGTGTATGCCGGACTGACCTTCGCGGCGGCCGGGTCGCTGATCGCGATGCTGTACGCGTTCGGCGCCTTCCTGGGCACGGACATTCGCGCGCCGCTGCCCGAGCGCGATCCCGTGGATATCGCGACCGTGGAGGCGGATCGCGACACCTCGTTCGATCCGGACGATCCCCCGGTTTTGCACCGGACGGTGGACTTTGACGAAGGCCAGAGTGCCGAGTGGTACCCGAAGGGCGAGACCCCCTTTCTGGCGGAGCTGGTTGAGGAGGGCCTACTGCCGCCTGTGGCGGAGCGGGTCGGCCCCCAGCCCACGGTTGTGGAGGGCCCCGAAGGCATCGGGAAGTACGGCGGCACGTGGTACCGGGTGGCGAGTTCCGAAGGGGATGTCGGGGTGATCTCGTGGCGCTTCGCGGCCGGCCACCTGTTGCGGTGGTCGCCCCTGGGGTATCCGCTCAAGCCGCATCTGGCGAAGGACTGGGAAGTTTCGGACGATCGCCGCGAGTACGTCGTTTACCTGCGTGAAGGCGTCCGGTGGTCCGACGGGGAGCCGTTCACAGCCCGGGACATCCTTTACTGGTGGGAGCACGAAGTGGAGCACTTTGAGCAGCGGCCTCCCTTCATGACCATCCGCGGCGAACTCGGTGACATCGAGAAGATCGACCGTTACACGGTGCGATTCACCTTTCCCCACCCGAACGGACTCTTTCCCGAAAAGCTGGCCAAATACACGCCCTGGGCGCCCGAGCATTACCTGAAACCCTTTCATCCGGAAATCGGGGACCCGGAGAAACGCGCGGCGATGATGCGGGTTCAGGACGTCCCGAGCGAGCGGTCGGCGTATTTTCGGCTGAAAGACAACCGGAATCCGGAGCACCCGCGCATGTGGCCGTGGGTGCCGCGCAGCTACCAGGGAACCCCGCCGTACGAATTCGTGCGCAATCCCTATTACTGGGTAGTCGACACGCAAGGCAACCAGCTGCCCTACGTGGACCGCATGCTGATGGACCTTCGCTCGGAAGACATGATATCGGTGACCGCGGCGGCCGGTGATATCACGATGCAGTTGCGGCACATCCGCTACGATGACTACACGCTTTACATGGATCAGCGGGACCGCAATGACTACGACGTCTACCACTGGTTCCAGGGGTCGCGGTCGGTCTTCTGCGTGTTTCCGAATCTCAACCGGATGGTCTACGAGGATCGTCCCGATACCAAATGGAAGAATAAATACCTGAACAAAAAGGAGTTTCGACAGGCGCTTTCCCTGGCGATCAACCGCGAGGAAATCATCACGGCCGATTACGACGGCCAGACGGAACCGGCGCAGCTCGACCCCGGACCGGAGTCGGCCTTCCACAACCCGAGGCTGTTCAAGAGCTTCACCGATCACGACCCGGACCGCGCGAACGCGCTGCTGGACGAGATCGGTCTGGACCGGCGCGACGGGGAAGGCTACCGGATGTTTCCCGACGGAACGCGCATGACCCTGAACCTTCACGTCACCGATTACACCGGCACGGGTCCCGCGCAGTTCCTGACCACCCACTGGTCCGAGGTGGGAGTGCGGGTAGTGCTCCAGGAACGGGCCCGAAGTCTGTGGCAGCGGCAGCAGTCCGGGCTGGAGCACGATCTCACCGTGTGGATGGGTGAAAGCGAGTTCTACCCCCTGGTCGAGCCGCGGAATTTCGTGCCGACGGTGATGCATTCGTTCTTCGCCCCGGGGTACGCCAGCTGGTACCAGCTCGGTGGACTCTACGGCCATCCGGAGGCCGACGAGCGGCCCCTGGCGCTGGAGCCTCCGCAAGATCACCCGTTGCGGCGCTCGATGGAGATTCTGGATGAAGCCCTGGGAATCGAGGACATTGACGAACAGGTCCGGGTGTTCAACGAAGCCCTTGAGATCGCCGCGGACAACGTATGGACGATCAACATCAGCACGCCTCCGCCGCAGCTGGTCATAGTCCACAGAGGTTTCCGGAACGTCCCCCAAAACGCGATCGTCGGCCACGTTTTCAACACTCCGTCCAATGCGGGGATCGAATCCTACTTCTTCGAAGAACCCTACGATTCGCCGGGAGCGATCGCCCAGATGAAGCGATCCATGATCGACGTCCGGCCGGATCCAAGCATGACGCTGAGCGATGAAATGGGAATCCGCGCCGATGACGAGAGCCGGGTGGGCGATTTCCTCGGAAGCGCCCTGCGCTACCTGATCTACGGAACGCTGATTCTCGGGGGGTTGATGATCGCGGTGCGGCATCCCTTTATCGGGCGGCGGTGTATTATCCTGATCCCGACGATGCTCGTGATCTCCGTGGTCACGTTCATCATCATCCAGCTTCCGCCGGGGGATTTCATCGAGGCCCGGATCATCGAGCTGGAGATGGAAGGCGATACGGCGGCGATCCAGGAGATCCGGGAACTGGAGGAACTCTTTCACATGGATGATCCGATGGTGATGCGGTACGTGAGGTGGCTCGGCCTGCCGTGGTTCCTGACATTCGATTCCTCTGACCGCGGACTGATGCAGGGGAGCCTGGGCCGCTCGATGGAGGACACCCGCCCGGTCAACGACGTGGTCGGGGACCGGATCGTCCTCACCGTTGTGATTTCACTCTTCACCGTCATTTTCACCTGGGCGATGGCCATTCCGATCGGAATCTATTCGGCGGTTCGCCAGTATTCGATCGGGGACTACATCTTTACGCTGATCGGATTCATCGGCATGTGTATTCCGAACTTTTTGCTGGCCTTGATTCTGATGTACATCAGTGCGGCGGTGTTCGACGCCCAGGTCAGCGGCCTGTTCTCGCCGGAGTACGCCGCCCAGCCCGAATGGACCTGGGGCAAATTCGTGGACCTCCTCCAACACATCTGGGTGCCGGTGGTGGTCATCGGCACGGCCGGCACGGCCTGGATGATCCGGGTGATGCGGGGCAACCTGCTTGACGAATTGCGCAAGCCGTATGTGGTCACGGCGCGGGCCAAGGGTGTCCGCCCGATGAAACTGCTCTTCAAGTACCCGGTCCGGATGGCGTTGAATCCGTTTATTTCGGGAATCGGACAAATCTTTCCACAGCTGGTTTCCGGGGGTGCGATAGTGGCGATCGTGCTGAGTCTTCCGACGGTCGGTCCGCTCCTGCTGAGCGCCTTGATGACCCAGGATATGTACCTGGCGGGATCCATGTTGATGGTGCTGAGCCTGCTGACCGTGTTCGGAACACTGGTGAGCGACCTGCTGTTGATGTGGGTGGATCCGCGCATTCGTATGGGAGGTGCCCAATGACATCATTCTTGAAAAAACGCGCGCAGGAACTGCGCGCGGGAGAAAACCCCGCCCGGGGCGCCGATGAAACGGGAGTGACCATCGGAGAGCTGTCGCAGTGGCAGTTGGTCCGCCGGCGCTTCAAGCGGCACCGGCTTGCGGTGTTTTCGCTGTATATCCTGATCGTATTGTACGTGGTGGCTGCGTTTTGCGAATTCTTTGCCCCCTACCCCCGGGAATGGCGCAACCTCGACTACATGTACGCGCCCCCGCAACTGCCCAAGCTGAGCTTCGAACACGGATGGTACGTCGACGCCGTGCAACTGGAACGCGATCCGATAACCTTCCAGAAGCGCTTTTCCTACGTGGAGGACGAAGTGGTTCCACTGTCGTTTTTCGTGAAAGGCGAAACCTACAGCGTATGGGGCCTGTTCGAAACGGACCGGCGTCTCTTTGGCGTCGATCACCGCGCCGTGGAAAGGGGGGATATTCCGGAGGAAAAGGCCACCTTCTATTTCCTGGGAGCCGACAAGTACGGTCACGACCTCTTCAGCCGCCTGATCTTCGGTTCCCGGATCAGCCTTTCGATCGGCATGCTGGCGATCTTCATCACCTCGATCCTCGGGATCCTCATCGGCGGCATCTCCGGTTACATGGGGGGATGGGTGGACGACTTCATCCAGCGCTCGATCGAGGTGGTCAACTCCTTTCCCCAGCTCCCCCTCTGGCTTGCCCTGGCTGCGATCATGCCCGCTGACTGGCCGATGATTGTGATGTATATGGGAATCACCCTGGTGCTCAGTCTCCTGGGCTGGACCGGCCTGGCCCGGGTGGTCCGCGGAAAAATCCTGTCGCTGCGCGAGGAGGACTACGCGGTAGCCGCACGGCTGTTGGGGGCCGGTCACGGACGGGTGCTCTTCCGGCACCTGGTCCCCGGCTTCACCAGTCACATCATCGTGGTCCTGACCCTCAGCGTGCCGGCGATGATTCTGGGAGAAACCGCGTTGAGCTTCCTGGGACTCGGCCTGCGGCCGCCGGTCGTCAGCTGGGGAGTCATGCTCCAGGACACCATGCAATTGCAGGCGGTCGCCAATTATCCCTGGCTGCTGATGCCGGTGATCCCGATTATTGTCACCGTCCTTGCCTTTAATTTCCTCGGCGACGGGATGCGGGATGCCGCCGACCCATACGCCTCGCTATAGTCAGCCACATCCATGGACGAAAACCAACAGCCACCGCCCGCCGAACCCGGCTCGCCCGAAGCCGCGCAGAAAGACCGTGTCCTTGAAGTGGAGGACCTGCAAACCTGGTTTCACACGGAGGAAGGCGTGATTCCCGCGGTCAACGGAGTCACCTTTTCCCTGGATCGCGGCCGGACGCTGGCGCTGGTCGGTGAGAGCGGGTGCGGCAAAAGCGTGACGGCCTTTTCGATCCTGCGCCTGATCCAGAAGCCCGGCGAAATCGTCGGCGGCCGGATCAGTCTGCACCCGGAAAAGGATGAGACCATCGACATGGTCAGCCTCCCGGAGAATGCGGACATGCTGTATCATGTGCGCGGCGGGGTCGCCAGCATGATCTTCCAGGAGCCTATGACCGCGCTGAGCCCCGTGCACACGATCGGCAACCAGCTCTGCGAGGCGATCCACACCCACCAGGAAGTCAGCAAGACGGAGGCGGAACGGCGCGCCGTGGAAATGCTCCGACGGGTCGGAATACCGGGGCCCGAGCGTCGGCTGAAGCAGTACCCGTTCGAATTCAGCGGCGGGATGCGCCAGCGCGTGGTGATCGCCATGGCCCTGGTGTGCAATCCGAAACTCCTGATCGCCGACGAGCCCACCACCGCGCTCGACGTGACGATCCAGGCGCAGATCCTGGGACTCATCAAAGACCTGCAACAGCAGATGAACACCTCCGTCCTCCTGATCACCCACAATCTCGGCGTGGTCGCCCAGACCGCCGACGACGTGGCGGTGATGTACCTCGGGCGGATCGTTGAGCACGCGGATGTCCGGACCCTTCTCAAGCGCCCGATGCATCCCTACACCATGGGGTTGCTCGATTCGCTCCCGGCTATCAACGTTCGCGAGAAGCGCCTGCAGGCCATCAGCGGCAGCGTGCCCTCACTCACACAACTGCCCGCCGGCTGTCCCTTTCACCCGCGCTGCCCTTACGCCGAGCCCGGAAGGTGCGACGTGGGCGGGCCGCCCGAGCTGCGCGAGATGCAGGACGGGCGGAAGATCGCCTGCGTGCGGGCGGAGGAAATCCAGGAGGAAATAGGCAACGCCCCGGCAAGTGACGGCCCGCAAAAGACTGGAGGACCGGACCTATGAGCGAATCCGCCAACCAGAAAGAATCGGGGCAGAACCCGATCCTGAGCGTGCGCAACCTGTGCAAG
>PWMU01000166.1 GCA_003558065.1 Opitutia bacterium
ACACCCAACAGGATATTGCACTAGGGTTCGCCGTACCGGCTCCCATTCGTGTCGGCGATATTGAAGGCGCTCAGGATAATGACGAATTGTTCATTCCCAACAATCCTGAAACCGGTGTTGATAAAGCTCCTGCGGAAATTCTGACCTCATTTGATGGAAACTGGTTTGACCAGGACTTTCAGCCGGCTGACGACCGTGAACTGGTTCCTGGTGAAGGGTACATCTTCAGAAAAGCGGCGACCGATTCTCCGCAGTCTGACGTTATCGTTTACACTCCGAGCTACTTGAACGAGTGAGCTAAGTTCGCAGAATAAATAAATCAAACAAAAACTTATAAAAAGGATAACTAAATGACACACATGAGAAAAATCAAACTGTTCGGACTTGCATTCGTTGCCGCTCTTTCATCGGCATCATTGCTCGGTCAGTCCGTTTCTTTGCAGATCAACACTCCGAATTTTGCGGATAGCGATGGAAATCCTATTCCGCGTGACACACCTTGGGGTGTCATTTTCGATACGAGTGGCGATATCTTTGCCGGAACGAGTGGAGGCTTCGACTTGCGAATGCTCGATCTCGGGACCTCCCTAGAAGAGAGCACACTTCCGGATATTTTCATCGGTAGTGAGTTGGGCGATTCCTTGGCCTTGGTCTGGACCCACTTTAGTACGGAGATCGGATTCGGGCCGAACGAAGGTCCTGGTGCCTTGGGTACTGCCAGTGGGGTACGCCACTCCGACGGTGCCGGAATTGTTGATACCGGCGACCAGTTTGGGGTGATCTGGTTTCCAGGCTTGTCCATCGGTGATTCTCCCGCGCCAGGCGATTCGTACGGTTTCTATACCAACGACAACCTGACGATGCCGGATTCCTCGGTCTCCGCACGCGCGTTCACCGAGCATATCGACAACGATATGATGAAGACCGCCGACTACACCGTCGTTCCCGAGCCGTCCACTTATGCGGCGATCTTCGGGTTCGGAGTGCTTCTCTTCGTCTTCCTGAGGCGTCGTTTCAAGAAGTAGGCATCCAAGCTAGCTAAAACTTCATAGAGAAGGGCCCTTCCGGAAACGGAAGGGCCTTTTTCTATCCCTCCCGGCCCGGGCCGGAAATAAAAATTTCCGTTGAACTGGCTTGCTAAGGTCTTCAAATTTGCCGATAGATAAGAACCTTTTCTATGCAACCGCGCCAATCACCCACGGTTAAGGAAGCTTCCGCCGTTCGCTATTTCAAGAAGATGTTTGTCCGTTTCGGTCTGGCCAAGAAGGTCAAGCACCATGACGGAGCCATCTTCTTCCGGTTCATTTGGAAGCGAGTAGCGGCTCTGGTGTTGGTTCTGGCGGTTCTCGGGTACGGCACCCTGGTGGCCGGGGCCTATTTCTTCATCAAGTACGAACGCGAGTTTGCCGAGATTCGCTACTTTGACTTGTTTTTTCCTCACCGCTGGGACGACTACCGTGAGGCCAGGGGGGACTACTACATCGAGCAGGCCCTGGAGATTCTGGACAACCGGGAAGCGGCGGAGGGCCACCCCTTTCTCTTGTTGCGGACGGGGGTCGGCTTGTCGCCGGAGAATGATGAGGGACGGCTGCAGCTCGCCCGTTATTACGAACAAATGGGACGGTTGTCCTCGGCGATCGTTGTCCTGGAATCGCGCCTGGAGGAGAATATCGACAATACCGAATACCTCCAGACTTACCTGATGATGCTCTTTAACGACTTCCGGGACGAGGAGGTTATAAGGAGAGGTGAAGAGATTCTGGCGACGGAGGAGGATGGAGAAATTTCGGCGCGCAGGGAGCATATGGTCGCCACCGCGGTCGCGACCGCTCATTTTTACCGGGGAAATTATGAGGAGGCGGAAGCTTACATCGCTGACTACGGGCTGATTACATCAAAGGATGGGTTTCTCTTGCAGGCGCGGATCGATTGGAACCGCGGTGACGAGGATCTGGCGATCCGGCGTCTGGAGGAAGCGGTGGACGGGGGACGATTCGACCATGAGGTTTTCCTCGTTCTTGTCGATTTCCTCTTGCAGGCCGGGAGGGAGGAGCGGGCGGGCAGGGTGGCTCTTCTGAATCACCTGAGCGATCCACTGAGCCCCGAGCCACTGATTGGCTTGATGCAGGTTCAGCATCGCCAGGGGGATACTGATGCCCTTGCGGCCGAGGTGGAGGTGTATTTCGAGGAGTTCGGGCGCAACGAGAATGCAATGAGCCAGTTGAGCTACATGGCCGGTCAATGGGGGAATCCGGAGCTGGCCGAACGGATTTACAGGCACTGCGAAGAGGCCGGAATGAACACGGAAGCCCCGGGCTACCACTGGGTGGAAGCGCATGTTGTCGCCGGCAATTATCGAAGTGCTCTACGCGTGGCGGAAGATTGGGATGAGGTCACCGGCGAGTGGGAACGGGGCTACTCGGTTCCGTTGCAGGCCCAATTGGCCGCGGCGCAGTATGGAGCGGGAAACCGGGGAGAGGGCGAGGTTTTGCTCACAAATCTGTTCGGGCAGGGGTTTCTCCGTCCGCAGCATTATGCGGTCTTGGCGGACCGCCTGATGACCCTGGGGGAAACCGGCCAGGCCCGCCGGGTGCTGGCGCATGTTCGCAACAATTACCCCCATTTCCAGGTCGGCCTGTCGAAATTGATTGAACTCGACCTGCAGACGCACAACCGCGGCGAGCTGCTGGCCAATGTGCGGCAGTACCTGTCCATGCGGCAGCCGTCGACGGAGTTGCTCGAGAGGGCCTACTCGTTTATCGGGAGTGATCTTTTCCTGTTTCAGAGTGAACGCGAGGAAGTGCTGCATTCATTGAAAGATTTTCTGGGGGAAACGTGACAGGCGGGCTTTCGGGTCGAACTGCGTCGCTGATTTATCGCGGGATAAACCCGCTCATCCCTGCCGGGAACGAAGCGGCCGGGATGAGCGGGCTTGACCCGCGATGAACCGAAATGCCCGACACGCAACACCCGAAACCCGGAAACTTTATCACCGTTGACACGGTCTCTTCAGGGCATAGATGAACACCGACCGACATCGCGCTTTCGTTGCACGCACCGTCCCTGCCTTCACCCTGGTGGAGGTGCTGGTGGCGCTGGCGATTTTCGGCATGGCCATGGTGGTGCTGGGATCCGCCTATGTGAACGTCCTCCAGAGCTACGAATCGATTCGCAGGGATCAGGTACGGGAAGAGGAAACCGAGTTTGTGTTTTCGCGGATACTCTCGAAGCAGACCCGTGAGGATTTTGAGGCGGGCGGGACGATCGAGACGCTGCACGCGGGAAATTTCACTTGGACCGGCCACCTGGAGCCAACCGGTGTGGCGGACCTTTTCCGGGCCGAAGTCCGGGTGACCCCGCCGGGGCGAACGCAAGACGGTCGTTTGCGGGAAGTGACGCGTACCTTTACTTTGTTCCGTCCCGGGTGGCAGGATCCGATTGAGAGGGAGCAGTTGCGCGATGAAACGCGGGAACGGCTTGAGGAGAGGCGGGCCTTTGAGGCCGGCCGCGGCAGGCCGAGGTGACAGGGGTCGCGGGTTTCGGGTGCCGCTTTGTTCGGGTTTTGTCCTTCAGGGTGATTTTTACGGATGTGAACGGATTGAGGTAATTAGCGAATGGCGACAGCGATGTCCATAGGAACAAGTTGGAAGCGGTTCGTTCGGGACGCCCGCTCCGCGGAGGTGCGTCCGGAGTGTCGCCGCCGTTCCGGCGGGTTCACCCTGATCGAAACCCTTCTGGCCCTCTTCCTCGCCTCGATCGTTCTGGTGTCGGTCAATGTGTTTGTGTTTTCCATGGGCGAACTGTGGGGCCGGGGGGGCGACGACCGGCTCTTTGACCGGCATGTCAACGGCGTGACGCGTTTTCTCCAGAACTGCGTCGATCAAGCCACCGCTGAGATGCGGCCGGAGCAGGAGGAAAACGGCGGCCGGCTCGCGTCCACGTACCTGTCCTCGCCCCCCTCGGAACGCGGATTCGGCGATCCGCATATCACGTTTGAATTGCTCGAAAGCCCCGGGATTTTCATCTGGCCCGAACGCCCGCTCCCCTTTGTGGTGTGTTATCTGGAATTCTCCTCCGGGGACGGGCTTTCGCTGCTTTGGCATTCGAGGCTGGAGGAGGGATTTGAAGACGACCCCCCACGGAAAACCCAGCTTTCGCCCTTTGTCGAGGACCTGGTTTACGAGTACTACGACCCGGAGTCGGAAAGCTGGTCCGAGCGGCGGGACTTTGAGCGGGACACGCAGGGCGATGAGATCCTGCCTGACCGGCTGCGGATTTCGTTCGCCTCGGAAAAGAGGGAAACGGAAAGGATCATCACGTTGTCCGCCAATAGACGGGGCGCCCTGGACGCAGCAAGGCAATGAAAACGATTGAACAGGACACCGGCAACGGCCGCAACCGAAGGACTTCCGCGGTTGCCGCCGTATTACCGCGGCGCGGCGCCGTCCTCGTCTTTACCCTGGTCATGATTTTCATGACCTCTGTGGCCATTTTCCTGTTTATCGAGAAGGCCACTTACGAGATACGTTCCGAAGCGGTGCACCTGGAGCGCGACCGTCTGCGCCCCCACGCCTATTCGGTGCTGGAGGCGGTTATGGCCGTACTGCATGACATCAAGGAGATCGACGGAACCCTTTACGATTCCCCCCAGGGATGGGAAAACCCTCTGGAGTACGCCGACGTCCGCCTGCCCGGTGAGGTGAGGGCAACGGTTTCCTTTCTCGACGAAACCGGAAAGCTGCCTCTGCCTCAGATGGACCGGGAACGCCTGATCCTTCTGTTCGAGGAACTTGAGTATGATCAGTCCAATATCGACGACCTGGCCGACGCCCTCCTGTCCTGGGTGGACGAAACCCACGATCAGAGTCATGTGGGAGGTGGTTTTTTCGGTTACGACCAGGGGGACCTTCCGTATCGGGCGAGCCATCAGCCGTTGAAAAGCCTTTACGAGCTCGCCGCGGTGGAAGGGTTCAGGGAACTCTTTTTTGACGCTGCCGGCACACCGACGGGTGAATTTTACCGGTTCGCCGAATTGGTCTCGCTGCGGGAGTTTCAAACGGTGAATGTGAATACCGCCTCCTCGAGAGTCCTCCGGGTCTGGGGGGAGTACGGCGAAACCGAGCAACTGGTTTCCATGGACGAGTTTCGTCAAAATTCATTCCGGAACGAACATAATTATTTTGAGGACCTGGGTGACGCGAACATTCAATTGGGAACCGACCTTCCAGGCAACCGATTCGGAACGAGCATCCGCTATCTGCGGGTGATCATACGTGTTTCGGAAGGCAATTCGGAACACCGGCTGAATGCGCTCCTTGATATCAACCGGCCCGCGGAGGTCGACCGGACCAATCAGCAGCCCCAGCGCCGGGGCCGTCCCGATCCCGAAACCGCCGCGGAAGAGGGCGGGGCCGCCGGAGATCACGTCCTCCAAAATTATCCGTTTACAATCTTGGAACTTCGCGAAAATGCGTCTATTCTGAACTAGTTAATATGGTTTCATGGGCAAAGGTGTTATCCGCGGACACGCTGGACAGGAATCCCACGGTGATATTTTTGCCGGGGCACCTCTTCTTTGCGAAGTCCCTTGAGCTCCCGAAGGGAATGGGTCGCGACGAACTGGATTCCTATATCGAGATTTCCCTCGAGGAGCACGCCCCGTTCCCGGTCAATCAGCTCTATTCCGGCGCGTATCATGTGGAAGGCTCCGGGCGCGTCCTCATCTATGCCGCCTACCGGAAACGATTCACTTCAGGCGAGAAGGAACTCTGGGAGGAGGCGGACCTGGTGCTGCCGGATTTCATCAGTCTCTTCGGCATGGCGCCCAAAGAACCGTCGCTGCATCTTCTTGTGCAGGAGGGCACGGTTACCGGGATTTATTTTGACGGAAAGGACTCCGTTCCGGCGGAAGTCTACTCCCGGCACCTCGACCCGGAGGTTTCCGTAGACGAGAGAAAGGAAGCTGTTTCCCGGTTGGTCGCACGGTTTGTGTCCGCGTACGGGGAGTTGCCCGTGAACTATTATCGCCGAAAGGGGGAAGTTTCCAAGCACAAGGGCAGGGTGTATTTCGCGGTGACTGAGACCGGGGAGGACGGAGAGCCGCCGGCCGCAGCCGGGAACCGGAAGCCGGCGCTGGACCTCGCGGACGTTCCCCGGCTCGACTTGAGGGACCGGGAGGTTCTCGCGGAAAAGCGAAAAGCGGCGGTCTTGAATGTCTGGCTCTGGAGATCAACGGTGTCTCTGGCAGGGCTTCTCGTTCTCCTTCTCATCGGCGAAGCGGTGCTTTATGGGGTCGAAAGGACCTTGGCCAACCGCGAGGAAATGATCGAAAGCCGTGCCGAACAGGTTGGCATGATTCAGGAGCAGTTGGAGTTGGTCGAGCGAATGGAGGAGCTCGGCGAGAGCCAGCTCCTGCCGTTTGAAATGCTCGCCATTCTGAACGACTACCGAATGCCGTCCCTGACTTTCCGCCGTACGGTCACCAACGAATGGAACGGTCTTATGGTTGAGGCTGTCACCGGAAACAGCCGCGATGTGAATGAATACGAGAATGCTTTGAGACAATCCGGGAAATTCGATCACGTCGAGGTGCGCGATCAGCAGGTTCGTGGGGACGAGAGAGGGGGCGAGACCACCTTCACCCTCCATGCCATATTCAAGGAGGAAGCCTTGAGGCAGCGCGCCGAGGTGGCGGGATTCAGGGACCGCCGGAATGCCGGCCTGGAGGTCGCCGCCGAAGACACCAACGGGGAGGATCGTCAATGAGGGCGCTGTTTCTGGCCAGGTCTTTCCGGGAGAAGGTGATGCTGTTGGCGTTCCTGCTCACCATGGTTCTCTTGTGGGGATTCAGCCTTATCGAACGCTCGGGAGATACCTCGCGCCAGGTTCAATCGACCGCCGCCCTGCTGCAGGAGCAACAGGTGGTGCTCAATGACGCGGAGGCGATCGAGGCGAGGATGCGGGCGGGAATTGAGAATCTCGACCCGGACCGGATTTTGAGCGGGAGTCTGTTGATGAGTGAACTCGATTCCATGGCGGGGCAATACGGGGTGGATCGTTCGATCGACTCCCCGCGCAGCCAGGAAGGGGAGGGTTTCTTCTTCCACACGGTCAATATAAATATCCAGAATGCCGATCTGGGGGCGCTGGTGGCTTTTGCCGAGGGTATCCATGAACGTTCCCCTTACATGGGACTGGAAGAGGTCCGCCTGACTGCGGACCGCAACCGGCCGGACCGGCTCGATGCGCGGTTCCGCATATCCTCGGTGGAGTTGGCCCAGTAATGCTTTCGCCGTCACCTCCGCCGACGGAGGGCCCGCCCGAAAATGAATTGATCACGCAAACCGGTTTCTGATTTTATCCGCAAGGTACATGATGTTTTTCCGCTTCCTTTTTCCCGCACTTTTTTCTTTCGGACTTTTCACTTCCGCCGCATTCGCTCAGGATGAGGCGACTCCGGATGTGCCGCCGATGCCCGGCCGGGACGCCGGCGAGATTGAGCTTGCCGAGGCTGAAGCCGAACCCGAAGAGGAGGAACCGGTAATCGAGCGTATTGTTTTCCGCGACGATTCCCTCGACCAGGTGCTGGCCTTTCTCGAGCGCCTCACCGGCCGTTCGATTATTCGCCCTCAACAGCTGCCCTCGGCGTCGATTACCTTCAATAGTCAACGAGCCCTCACCCGCAGCGAAGCCATCCTCGCCCTGGAGAGTCTGCTCAGCATCAACGGCATTACGGTCGTCCCGCTCGGAGAGTACTTCCTTAAGGTGGTTCCGGGAGCACAGACCCAGCAGCACGCTCCCGAACTCATGCTGGAGTCGGCCCTGAATCTCTCGCCCAGCGGCCGGGTCGCCAGCCGCCTGTACCAGCTGGAGTTTCTGCAGCTCGACGAATTTATCCAGCGGATCCAGCCGCTGCTGACCTCGCAGATCGGGACCGTGATTCCGTTCGAGAAAGCCAATTCGATGCTCGTTACCGAGACGGTGAGCAACCTGCAGCGGATCGAGACGTTGATGGAGGCGGTGGACCGGCCGGTCAGCAGCCGGCTGGAAACCAAGTTCTACGATATTCAGTACGCCCAGGCACCCGAACTGGTGAGCCGCCTCAACAACATCCGGCAGACCGCCCTCCAGCGCGAAATCAGTTCCAAGACGGTTCTTGAAGCCGACGAGCGGACCAACCAGATCATTCTCGTCACCGACCCCAGAAATGTGGAGTTTTTCGACCGGTTTGTGGAGAAAATGGATATTCAGACCGATCCCCGGACCCAGAATGAGGTGATTCAGCTCAAGCACGCGGATGCGGAGGAGGTCGCCTCCCTCCTCAGCCAGCTGGTCTCCCAGCAGCTCGGCCAGACCGAGCGCGGCCGCGAACGGGAGCGACGGCCTCCCGGGCAGAATGGGCGGCCCGAAGAGCCCGGGGTCCCGGAACAGGTCGACACGCCTCCGGACGATGCCGCCACCCCGGAACCGGAAGCCCCGGCTTTGCCTCCGGAGATGGAGGATGTCGTGGAAGAAATGGTGGAGGAGATGGGGTCCGAGTTCAGCAGCCTGCTGACGATTCTCGCCGACGAACGCACGAATTCGCTTCTGGTCTCCGGAACGACCAACGATATCAAGTTGATCGAGGCCCTGGTCGATAAAATCGATGTCCTGCTGGCGCAGGTGCGCATCGAGGTCGTAATCGCCGAGGTCACCGTTTCCGACGACGTCCCGCGCGGAATCGACCGGTTCGGATTTTCGTACACAAGCGACGGCTCAGGATCCGCGAATGTCCAGGGGTACGGTCCCGCCCCGGGCCTGGAACTCGGTTTCGAGGGGACTTTGACCGATTACACCATCGAAGGAGTGCTCCGTGTCGCTGAATCGCGGAGCGAAATCGACATTCTTTCCGCTCCGAATATCGTTACCACCCATAACCGGGAGGCTAATATCATTGTCGGCGAGGCCCGGCCGATCGTGTCCTCGAGCGTCCGGGATACCGGTGTCACCGGCTTCCGGTCGCAGGTGACGTTCAGGGACATCGGTATCGACCTCATGGTCAAGCCGCTTATCGGTAACGATGGAGTCATTCAGCTTGAGATTGATCAAAGTGTGGATAACGTACTGGAGACAGTGACGATTGGCGGCGACGATCAACCGGTGATCGGCCGGAAACAGGCCACCTCCTTCGTCAGTGTTGCCGACGGGGAAATGGTCGTTCTCGGCGGCCTTCAAAGTGAAGAAGTTCGGCAGGAACATCGGCGTGTGGCGATTCTCGGTTATATTCCGTTGCTCGGGCGCCTGTTCTCGCCGGAAAGATTGCAGACCGATAAGCGCGAATTGCTGCTGTTCATTCGTCCCACCGTCATGATGACTCCCGACGAGGCCTACAGGGATGCGCAACGCAGAATTGGGGAAATGTCCGATACGGAGCGAATCGAGGAATTCATCGAAGCGAGAGCCGCCGGGACGCCGGTCGAAAGGCCGAATGAAAGACTCGCTCCAGCCCAGCGCTCGCCCCGGACCTACGACTGACTATGATCAAGACCTTCCATCGAAATTCACTGCTTGCCGGAGCGCTGATCGTGTCGTTCGTCTTTGCCGCGGAAACGGAGCTCCGGTCGGATACCCGGACCCTGGTCGAGAACTCGCCCTTCGTGCCCGAGGGCTTTGTGCCGCCCGAGCAGCGTCAACGGCCGGAGCCGGAGGAAGAGCCTCCTCCTCCTCCGGAGGATGACCCGTTGGACCGGCTCGAGTTAAGGGGAATCACGGTTTTGGGCGATCAGTCCTACTTCAGCTTTTACCATCCCGACGACCAGCAGAGCTTCTGGCTCGGCGTTGACGAGACCGAGGACGGCTACACGCTGCTCGACTACGACCCGTCGGCCGATGCCGTACTGGTTTTGCGGGGCGAGCGGGAGCGGCAGGTCACCTTGAAGGAGTCGCGGGTGCAGGAACTGTCCAGGGAGGAACAACGCCGTCAAACCGAGCAACGCACCCGGGAAACCTCCAGGGAAACGGCCGCCGAATCGGAAGAGCGATTGCGGCAGGCCGCCGAAGAACTCCGGCGCCGGCGGGCCCTCCGCTCGAATTGAGAGACTGGCACGCATGATTTCAGGCGAAACCAACGGTTGTTTGGATCAACTTACCGACGATCAGCGGGAGCACTTGCAGTCGCTGCCCCGCCAGAAACGGCTCGCCGCCCTCGCCGGGTTTCTCGGCGACTCCGAGGAGAACGTATTGGAGCGGCTTTCGGCCGAGTTGCGGATGCCCATTGAGCTTCCGGACGAGTCGGGACTGGGGGCGATCGGAGAACTGCCCGCCCGCCTGCTGCACGAATACCAGTGCGTGCCGGTGAAGGCGGGAGAGAATGGGAAGCTTTGCCTGACCACCTTGTGGCCGCCCGAACCGGGAATGGAGGATTGGGTCTATGCGGTCTCCGGGCGCGAAGTGGATTGGAGCCTGGCGCCTCCCGAAAAGATCAGCGATTTCCTGACCCAGCATCTCGGCGTCGGGTTCGACACACTCGATGACGCCACGCTTGACGAGATCGACGAGAAGCAGGGTGAAGTCGAGGAGGAAGAAGACGAAACGGCGACCATCGTGCGGTTTGTCAACGATGTCGTCAGCCAGGCCGTTCAGGACGCCGCCACGGATATCCATGTCGAGCCGCAGGAGGAGGAACTTCGGATCCGGTATCGTATTGACGGCATGCTGGTTTCGGTGCCGGTCCCCGAGAATCTCCGTCGCTTTCAGGACGCCATCATCGCGCGCGTCAAGATTATGGCGCGGCTGAATATTTCCGAGCGCCGCCTGCCCCAGGACGGGCGCATCAATTTTCGCGTGGGAGAGAACCTTCTCGATATTCGGGTTTCCACCGTGCCCACCATGTACGGCGAGAGCGTCAGTCTCCGGTTGCTGAACAAGAAGTCACGGCCGTTTACCATGGAGGAGATCGGACTCCTGCCGCAGGACCAGAAGATCATAGACCGGGTACTCTTTATGCCCCATGGCATCGTCCTCGTCACCGGTCCGACGGGTTCGGGGAAGTCGACTTCGCTTAACGCCTTTATCCGGCAGATCAATTCTCCGGACAAACGGATTATCACGATCGAGGACCCGATCGAGTACGAGGTGCCCGGGGTCAATCAGATGCAGGTCAGGCCGGAGATCGGGCTGGAATTTGCCGACGCCTTGAGACACATCCTGCGGCAGGATCCGGATGTCATTATGGTCGGCGAGATCCGCGACCGCGACACGGCCGATATCGCCATTCGCGCTTCGCTCACCGGTCACCTGGTGTTCAGTACCCTGCACACCAATGACGCTCCGGGAGCCCTCACCCGTTTGATCGACATGGGGATTGAACCCTTCCTGGTCGCTTCGGCGGTCGAAATGGTCATCGCCCAACGGCTGATCAGACGCCTGTGTAAATCCTGCCTGCGTATGGAGAAAGTGGATCCTACGGAGCTCAAGGGACAGCTTTCACTGCTGGAGGTCGACCTGAAGGAAGCCGACGGTGTCGAGGAGCTCGCCGCCTCACCCGGATGCCAGCGCTGTCGCGGCTCCGGGTTTAAGGGCCGGCTCGGGATTTTCGAGGTGTTGCGGGTGAACGAATCTCTTCACGAATTGATCGTGACGGGGCAATCGGCACGTGTCATCCGCCGCCGCGCCATGGAGAACGGAATGCGGGATCTGGCCTTTTGCGGCTGGGAACAGGTCAAAATGCGGAACACGACCATGGAGGAAGTTCTGCGGGTGACTTCCTCGGAGTAATGGCTCGCTTTCAATACACAGCGCGCGATTCGGCCGGGGCTCTGGTAAAGGGGGCTCTGGATGCCGCGAGCCGGAAGGAAGCGATTCGCCTGATCGGCTTGCGGGATCTCTACCCGGTTTCCCTTACCGACGGGGGCGGGGGAGCCGCGACCAAGAAAAAACCGCCTGCCAAAAATAAGGATTCCACCTCCCGGGAGAAACGCTCGGAAGCCCGCACGACCTCCACTGCGGAGAAGAAGCGGAGCCCCCCCGCCGCGGGGGCGGGCGATTTCTCGAAGCTGGGCCCCCGGCATGCCCTCTCCTTTTTGCGCTCGCTCTCCGAATTGATATCCAGCGGCATGCCGGTCGGTGACGCCGTCCGGCTGCTGAGTGTGCGGTTGAAGGACCCCAAACTCCGCCAACTGGCCGGGTTTCTCTGGGAACAGGTCAGCTCGGGACAATCGATCTCCGAGGCCATGGCGGAGCTGCCCGATACCTTCGAGGAATCCTCCGTTCACCTCATTCGCGCGGGGGAGGCCACCGGAAATCTCGAGGAGATTCTGCGCAGGCTGGTGGGGTATTACGAAAACCGGAACGCGCTGCGAAGCAAGGTGACGAACGCCCTGGCCTACCCGGTGTTCGTCATTCTGGTTGCGATCGGGGTGATCGTGTTCTTCATTTACTTCCTCTTTCCGCGGATGGAGACCCTGTTCGATTCGCTGGGCGGGAACATCCCGGCCGCCACCCAGCTCTTGATCGACAGTTCCGAGTTTTTGATGACCTACGGGATTTTTATCCTGGCGGGCGGGATCGTGCTCGGATTGAGCTTTTGGCAATGGCGACGGACGCCCAAAGGTCGCCTGAAAACCGATCAATGGCTTCTTAAAATCCCGGCGCTCCGCGATTTTATCATAGTCAGCGATGTGCTCCAGATCAGCCAGACTTTGTCGGCTTTGCTCGAAAACGGGGTCACTACCGTGGAGGCCTTGAAGATGACCGAGAACGTGATCCGCAACCAGGCGATCCGCGAGTCTTTTTCCGAGGCGCGGGGCATGGTGGTGGAAGGGACGTCGATTTCCGGTGCGCTCCAGGCGACAGGTCATTTCCCGGACCTCGTGCTGGACATGCTGGATGTCGGCGAAAATACAGGAAATATTGTGCCGAGCCTGAAGGAAATCACCCGCCTTTACCAGGATCGCCTGACGCGCCATCTGCAACTGTTTACGGCATTCCTGTCGATCGGGGTCCTTATTACCGCCGTCGTCTTTGTCGCGTTCATCGCATTTGCCATCTTTACCGCTGTTTTTCAGCTGAGCGGAAGTTTCTGAGGGAGAGGTTCGGAAGGCGGTTTTGCCGGTGTCGGAGTATCAGGCTTCGGGGGTTACGGATTTTTTACGATTATTGGGTTGACCGGAAATCCGCCGAGACGTTACAAGCGACCAACCTCGAATTGAGAACGGCTCTATAACGAGCCCCGGATTGTGGACTGTCGATCGTACAAACAGAATCTCCCGAAGGCCGCCGGTCCGGCCATGGCACTTTCCTACCCCTGCCCAAGCCCGGTTGTTATCCGGTGACGTTGTTACCGGAGAATGAACGGCTGACTACAGGGGCGGATCCCGGGACGGATCCGCCCCTCCGATTTTCCACGGAGACGCTTTTAGTCTTGGAAAATGAGGCGAACGGTTATTGATAGGTAATCGTTGCGCCTTTTTTGCGCTCCGGCCCGGGGGCGACGTAAAGCCGCTTCTGCTGGGCAGGTGGAGCCGTTTTAACCAGCTGAAGTCAAACTCCTCCGGGAAACCTGCGGGCGGAAACCATCGGGAATATTTATGGAATTCGGCGACTTTTGATTGAATGAGCACGGCTACCGATAAAGGGACGGTATTCGTCGGCATTGCGGCAACCGCAACGGTGGCGGCATTCTTCCTATTTCTTTCCGTGCCGGCGGCCGAAGGGATCGTTATTCGGCACGATGTGGCGGATCAGGAGTACGTTGATCTGGGAGCCGAGTTTTCCACTGTCGGTAGGCTCACGTCGAGTACCAGCCTGGGAAGCGGAGTCCTCATTCATCCCTTCTGGGTACTGACTGCCGCGCACTTGACGACACCGAACCAGTTTGCCCTCGGCGACCAAGTGTACACGGTCGGAGAGTTTCATCGGCACCCCGACTGGGACGGGCAGGTCACGAACGGTGATGATCTCGCTTTGGAGAAGCTGTCGGAACCCGTGTCGGGGATTGCTCCTTCAAACTGGTACACCGGACACGGCGAGCTCGGTGAGATCGGAATTTCGGTGGGATTCGGAAACACCGGTACCGGCCTGACCGGGCAACAGTCGCGCACCACCGGTACCCGGCGGGCGGCGGAAAACACTTTGGAACGACTGGGAAGCGGTGCGCCGCACACCCCCCCGCGTCCACCGGACGATACCCTGGAGTACCTGTTTAACGAACCCGGCGACGGCAATGTTCGCGCCCTCGAGGGAATGGCCGCCCAGGGGGACAGCGGCGGGCCGATCTTTGTCGATTTTGGCGAGGGGTATGAAATCGCCGGCATCCATTCCTTCATTTGGAACATGGATGGAGGGTCGCTGGCCACGTACGGAGACGTCGTTGTTTCCGCACGGGTGGCGGTTTACGACGAATGGATCACCGCCACCGTTCCCGAGCCGCGGATGTGGAGTTTGCTGGCGGGACTGATCGTACTCGGAATTGCCGGGTTTCGGTGCCGCGGCGGCGCAACGCTCACCACACGCCGTGTTCGCCTTTCTTCAGCGATTGGGCGAAGACGGTGAGGAGGCGAACGCAGTTCTCAATGTCTTCCAGGTCCACGATTTCGCTCGGGGTGTGCATGTAACGCAACGGGACTGAAATCAGCCCGGTGGCGACCCCGCCACGGCCGATTTGAATCGCGCGCGCATCGGTGCCGGTCGGCCGCGGGTCGGCTTCCAGCTGATGGGGAATGTCGTGCTGTTCGGCACAGGAAAGAAGGCGTTCAAACATAAAAGGGTTGATGTTTGCGCCCCGGCAGATAATCGGTCCGCCTCCCAGTTTCGTCTCTCCGTGCTTCCGCGGATCGCAATCCGGGTGGTCGGTGGAATGTCCGACATCCACAGCCACCGCCAGGTGCGGTTGCACCGAGTATCCGGAGGCGATGGCGCCCCGTGTCCCGATCTCCTCCTGCGTGGTGGCCACGGAAACGACGGAGGCCGCCGGTTTCTTGACTTTGCCCAGTCGCCGAAGGGTTTCCCCGACGATATAGGCGCCCGATTTGTTGTCGAAGGCCCGGGCGACGCCGATGGTACCGTGAATCAGTTCAAAGTCCTGGTCGTAGGTGGCGACATCCCCGATCGACACCCGTTTCAAGGCGTCCTTCTTGTTTTTGGCTCCGATGTCGATCCACATGTCGTGGATCTGCGGCACCTTTTCGCGTTCACTCGCTTTCATCAGGTGGACGGCGCGTTTGCCGGTCACCCCTTTCACCACGCCGTTGCGGGTCTGAATATTGACCCGGCGCCCGCTGATCATGACGCGGTCGTGTCCGCCGATCGTGTCGAAGTAAAGAAAGCCCTTGTCGTTCACGTGTTTGATGATCAGGCCGAGCTCGTCAATGTGCCCGGCGAGCATCAGTATCGGGTCTCCCTTGGGGTTGCGCACGGCGATCCTGTTTCCCAGCGGGTCGCTCCGGTACTCGTCCGCGCTCTTCTTGACGTACCGGTCGAAAACGGCCTGCGCCTCGGTTTCATAACCCGAAGGCGAGCGGGCGGTCAGGAGATCAACCAGGAACCCGGGAGGCTGGAAGGGCTTCTTTTTTGCCATGGGGTCAAAGGTTGCGTCCGGGACAGCCTTGACGCGAGCCAAAAACCAAAGTGAGGGATTCCGCGTGTTCCGGTGTACTACCTGACGATGGATTGTTGCTCAGAAACGCAGGAGGTGATCCAATGAAGAAACTTTCGGATCGGGATCTGGATATCATGTTGTCGCACTGGCGCGAGGAGCAGGCGCCGGAGGAGGGCCGTCTGGCTTTCCGTGTCTGGCGGCGAATCGCCCTCCGCGAGGCCGAACTCCCTGATGGTTCCGCGTGGGGCGAGCGTCTTGCCCGCACACTGGCCAGACCGGCTTTTGCCGTCGCGATCGTGCTGTCTTTCGTGCTGGGGGGCCTCATGCTGGCGGAAGCACGCGTTCAGAAAGGGGAGGCGGTCTCTTCCGAGGCGTTGGAGGTTCAATACTTTCGTGCCATCGATCCTGTTTCGATGGCAACGCATCGACATAGGCAATGAAAAAGCTGGCTGCCCTGTTTTTGTGTGCGGCTTTGGCCGGGACCGTAACCTATTGGATTTACCTCGGCTATCGCAGTTCCGAAGTTCCGGAACACGACGCGGTGTTTGAGGATTTGCAGTGGCTCCGTGCCGATTTCGATCTTGAGCGGGAACAGTTCGAAACGATTGCGAGCCTGTACGAGAAGTACCGTCCCGTTTGTGAAAAACTGTGTCTCCGCGTGATGGACGCCCAGGACCGGCTTAGCCGGTTGATGAGGGATTCACACCGGCTCACCCCCGAACTCAGGGAAGCTCTCGATGCCTATGAGGAGGTCAAGCAGGAATGTCACCGGGCGATGCTGAGTCATGTTTACGAGGTGGCGTCGCACATGGATCCCGGACAGCGTGAACGTTACCTGGCTCGCGCGAGCGCTCACGTGACCATGCACGATCCGGTCCGGTGATCCGGAGCGGAATTTCGTCGCACATGCAGGAATTCTGTCGGAAGATCGCCGAACCCGAATGGGACCGTTTGTTGGGTGGCGGCATAGCGGACCGGAAAGAACCTGCTTTATGAACGATCCGGATCACCAGGATATGACGGCTTTGAGCGGGGGAGAGGACACCGCGCTCAATCGCATCATGGATCGCTGGTCCGCTCCTCTGTATGCGTTTGTGTATCGTAATGTCCAGAACCGGGAAGAGGCCTCCGACATCGTTCAGGAGGCGTTTGTACGTGTCTACAGGAATCGCGACCGCTATCGTCCGGGAGGCCGGTTTTCCACCTGGCTGTTCTCAATAGCGGTCAATCTTTGCCGCAACCGGGCGCGCTGGCACCGGAGGCACCCCACGGTGTCGCTGGAAGGGGAGGAAGGAGGCGCGCTCCCGGTTCGCCCCAAGGTCTGGGAAAGCGACAGTGTGACTCCGGATGCGGCCCTGGAGCAGAACGAAACCATTCAGGCCGTTCGCCACGCAGTCGGGCGCCTTCCTCACGACTTGCGGACCGCGCTGATCCTGTCCCAGTACCAGGAGCTTTCCCATCAGGAGATTGCCGGGATTATGAATTGCACCTCAAAGGCCGTGGAAACCCGCATCTACCGGGCGAGGAGAAAGCTGAGGAAATGGCTGGCGGATGCCGCCCCGCGGGAAAACGTCCCGCCCGGGTGAGGTGTATCCGTGATTCGTGATCCGTTATTGGTTATCAGGGAGACGAGCTGTGCTCCCTGCGCCTTGTTCCAATCAAGAACCAGGAACCGATAACGAATAACGAACAAGCGGTAACGAATCCCCCTCACTTTCCCTTTGTTTTCGAGCCGCCTACCGGTTTCAATGGGTGCCATGGTGAAGGACTTTTTTCTTGAGCCGGAAGGGGACGCCGGGCGGGTGGTTTCGATCACGGAATTCACGCGCCGGATCAAGGCGGTCCTGGAATCGGAAGTGCCGCCTTGCTGGGTTAGGGGGGAGGTCTCCAATTTTCGCCGGCAGAGCAGCGGCCATTGCTATTTCTCCCTGAAGGACGAGAACAGCCAGTTGCCCTGCGTCCTGTTTCGGGGCAACGCCGCACGGGTCGAGTTGGATCTGAGGGACGGCATGCAGGTGCTCGGCTTCGGGGAAGTGAGTGTGTACGAGCCGAGAGGCGCCTACCAGATGATCGTCCGCCAGGTGCTCCAGGACGGCCTGGGCAAGCTCCAACAGGAGTTCGAGCGGCTCAAGAAGAAACTGGCGGCGGAAGGACTGTTTGAGCCGGAACGCAAACGTCCGATTCCGAAAATGCCGGCAACGGTGGGTTTTATTACCTCGCCGACCGGCGCGGCCGCCCAGGATTTTATTCGCATCCTCAAACGGCGCGGCTGGTGGGGACGGGTGATTCTGCTGCCGGTGCGAGTACAGGGCAGGGAGGCCGCCCCGGAGATGATTTCCATGCTCGAGTACGCGGCCGGCTTGTCCGGGCTGGACGTCCTGGTGATCGGTCGCGGCGGCGGAAGCCTGGAGGATCTGTGGGCGTTCAACGAGGAGACGCTCGTGCGCGCGGTCGCGGCATGTCCGCTGCCGGTGATTGCCGCGGTCGGGCACGAGATTGATTTTACCCTTTGCGATTTCGCCGCCGACCTGCGTGCGGAAACGCCTTCGGCCGCGGCGGAAGTCATCTCCAGCGGGTTCATTGAATGCCGCGACCGGCTGGCCGCCGCGGGCGAAACCCTGGGTGAGCTCGTGGAGCGGAGGATGCGGGAGGAAGCACGGGAAATCGAGATTCTGCGCGGCCGACTCGCCACCCTTTCCCCGCATCACCGGATTGAACATTACTTCCTGCGCCTGGATGATCTGGCCAATCGTCTGAATGCCGGATCCAGAGCTGATTTCCAGGAGAAAAGGAGCCGGATCGCCGGGGTGGCGTCCCGCCTCGCGCAGGCCTCCCCGGCAATCCGGCTCCAGCTGGCCCGCCAGAAATGGGATTCTCTCCGCGCGCGGTACCAATGCCTCCTGCAGGCGGAACTCCAGGCGCACCGCGAAAAAGTACGCTACCTCGATAAACGCCTGCACAGCCTGGGCCCGGATTCAGTTCTCAAGCGTGGCTTTGTCGTTGTCAAAGACGCCGAGGGCAACCCCCTCCCGCGGCGCGAGGGAATCGCTCCCGGAGCGAAACTTATCAACCAGTTCGCCGACGGTGACCTGGCCGTGAGGGCGGAGGGGGATGGAGAGAGGTGAGTTATCCGTTATCGGTTATCAGGGATGTGTTATCAGGTATCAGGTAATTGGTCGGATCAAGCCGCAGGTTGTCAACCGACAACCGACAACCAACACCCCCCTACCTCGGCATCCTCGTCCACTTTGTGGCGGATCGGGAGGACTTGACGGCCGTTTCGATGAAGGCCATGCCCTGAACTCCGTCGTCGACGGTGGGAAAGTCGTACTTTCCCCGGCGCTTGCCTTCGACCGCATCCGCGATGGCGCGGGCGGCTTCAGTGTAGACATTGGCGAAGGCTTCGATAAACGCTTCCGGGTGTCCGGGCGGGATCCGCGAGAAGCGTTGCGCCTCGGCGGAGAGGTACGGGTTGCCTCGCTTGAGAATCTGCCTGGGGCGGTCGCTGTACTTGACCACCAGTTCGTTCGGGGTTTCCTGGTGCCACTCGAGCGAGGCCTTCGTTCCGTAGACCCGGATATTGACGTCGTTTTCTTCCCCGGCGGAAATCTGGGAGGCGTAGAGAATGCCCTTGGCACCCCCCTTGTAGCGGACGAGGAGATTGCCGTCGTCTTCGAGCCGGCGTCCTTTGGCAAAGGTCGTGAATTCCGCGCAGAGTGTGTCGATTTCCAGTCCCGTTATGTAGCGCCCGAGATTCTCGGCATGCGTACCAATATCCCCGATACAGCACGAGGCGCCGGCCTTGCTGGGATCCGTTCGCCAGGAGGCCTGCTTCTGGCCGGTTTTCTCGATTCTGTCGATCAGCCACCCCTGGGGGTATTCAGCGACAACCTTGAGGATCGTTCCGAGCTTGCCGGTGCGGACCAGCTGCCGGGCCTCCTTGACCATGGGATAACCGGTGTAGTTGTGGGTCAGTATGAACTGCCTTCCGGTTTGCCGGACGATTTTCCGCAGTTCCCGTGCTTCCTTCAGGTTGAAAGTCATCGGCTTGTCACAGACGACGTGAATACCGGCTTTGAGAAAGGTTCGGGCGATCGGAAAGTGAGTGTGGTTCGGCGTAACGATCGAAACGAAGTCGATCCGTTCGCCTTCCGGCAGGGCGGCCTCCGTTTTGGCCATGGCTTCGTAGCTCGTGTAGACCCGTTTGGGATCGAGGAAGAGTTCCTTGCCGGAGGCTTTCGATTTCTTCGAAGAAGAGGAAAAAGCGCCGGCGACCAGCTCGATTTTTCCGTCCATCGTCGCGGCTGCCCGGTGAACAGCCCCGATAAAGGCGCCCTGTCCGCCGCCGACCATGCCCATGCGCAGTTTTCGTTTCAACATTGTATTTCCGGGTTCGGGTTCATGAGTTTCCGGCCGCAACACGGCGACCGCGGAAGCGATTCTTACGATCCTACTGGCCCCCGAGCCGGCGTCCAGTCTTTCCGTTTCAAAGTGAAACCCGGCGGCTATCCGCGCCCGCCGGGCGCTCCTGTAATGCGAGTGTTACCGGCCGTGCGCCGAATCGATCAGGCGGTAGCGTAAGGTCGTCCCTTCGATTGTTCGCTGCGGGAAGGAAGTGAGCTCGATCTCGCCCGAACCGATCTCGAAGCCGGCTGCTTCACGGACATGGACCCGAGTGCCGTTGGAGCGGTTTTCGATCTCCGTGACGGTGAAGCCGCGCGAGGAACCGTCGGGAAATTCCACAACCAGGGAATCCGGGTTGGCGACCTCCAGGACGCGGTCGAGGTCGAAAGCCGAATCCCCGGGGCGACCTCCTTCGATTCCCCGCACCTTCCCCGAGAAGGCGCCCGGGCCACGCAGTTCGTGATCGCCGAAGCGCAACCGCGCGCCTTCCGCCAGGTGGGTGCTCCGGATGTTGCCGTCGGCATCCAGGCGGACCGCCGCGTACACGCCATCGGTAAAAAATTCCCCGGAGTCGGTTTCCATCGATCCCTCGGCGGAATCCTGGAGCGCGACCGACACGTAGTCCCGGCCGTCCTCGTGAGTAATTGAAATCCAAATACGGTTGTCTTCCCGCCAGGTATCGATCGCCTCCAGTTTCGGTTCGCCATGGATCACTTCATGAGCGGCGACAAAAATCGAGTCCAGGTTTTCTCCCCGGCGACGAAGAACGAAACCGGGCATAAAATAGTCATTGATCCGCGCGTCGCTTTCCTCGGCGCGGCGGATGCTCGGCGAGCGACCGAGAAAGACCTCGGTTTCCGGCATCGCCGCAAGAATGCTGCGGCTGCCGATGGCGGGGTCCGCCTCGAGACGAAGGTCGAGAGTGAGCGGGTTGCCGCCGCTGCCGCGCTGTAAATCGCGGATAAACGAAAACGAACCTGACGGGCCCATGTCATCGTGCTCCCCGGTGGGCTCTTCAAACTCCGCGCCCGGGTTCACAAGGCTGCCTTCGAATGACGCGAGCTCGGTGCCGGCAAGCCGGGCGGTCGAGTCTTTGTCGGCATTGCCGTGCAGGAGGTAATCGTGTTGGTCGCCGCCTTGGATTTCGAAGATGTCGAGCAGGTAGGCATCCCGGGAATCCTCGCCGAGCAGAAACAGCGTTCGGCGGTAGCGATCGGTCTGCTCCGGGTAGGCGGCGACACTTTCGGCGGCGGCCAAGTGAAAGTCCTTTTCATTCGAGGCGAATGCGACAAGGCGGTTTCCCGAGTGATCGGGGTCGAACTCGGATTCGCTCCCATCGACCACCACCGTATTGTGCGACATCATCGACGAGGCCCAGGACGTGTTGTAACGGGTATGGGTGTAGCCGATGTCGGAAAGGACCTCCTCGCCGTGGGCGTACAAGCCGATCGACAGCGTGTCCCTTTGTTTGTGCGCGGTGCCCGAGGTGTAGTTGAGCCACGAGAAAACCTGGTCGTCGCCGGCGCCGCCACCAAGAATGGCGACCCCCAGACCGGGCATCAGCAGCGACTCGCTCGTTTCGCGCGGCTCCCGTCTTTCGCGCTCGACACGATCGCGCACCGCCCACGTATCGTTTAACGGCAGAAGCCGCCCGCTGGGCAGCCGGGTTTCTTCGAGAGCGCGAATGGCGAGCACGTAATGCGGCACGTCGCGCGAGAGATCCAGGTCATCGAAGCGCCGGCCGGTCTCCGGGTGCACGTAGTCCTCCGGGTCGCTGTATCCCTGGGCGGCGTTCATAATCCGGCGCATGCCGACTATGGTCATCGCGTGATAAGAAGGCGATGTTTCAAACCAGTGGCCGTCGTGCATAAACCGCTGGTCGAGCATGCGCTCGAACCGCTGAATCGATTCGTGCACCCATTCGGGACGGTTGAGGATGCGCCCGGCGTAAGTCGCGTCCTGCCAGACCCGCGGGGACATGTTGGTGAGCGGATCCTCGAAACCGAGCACGAACTCGACGATGAAGGTGAAAAGGTCTTTTTCGATTTTCGGCCGGGGGTCCCCCCTGGCGACGCGCTCCCAGCCATCCCAGTCCCGGAGGGCATCGTAGGCTTCGAGCAGCGGCCGGGGAATATCGTTGTAGGCCCAGCGGGTCCAGAGCGAGGTTCGGTAACGGGCGACCGGGAGGCGGTTGTCGGTGTAGGGAGAAAACAGTTTATCCCGGTAAGGGAAATCGTAGATGTAGGCGTAGCCCGTGACCACCTCGGCCATGCGATGGAGCAATGTGGCGACGGGCCGCGCGTATTGATCCTCTCCCGTGACGGCGTAGAGGCGGCCGAGTTCGCGGATGCGCGCCTCCAGGTAGCGCATGTGCAGGTAGTCGGCATGGGCCCTGAAGAAAATGCGGTAACCGTCTTCGTTTTCCCAATAGGAAAAGCGGTGGGTGCCGTCGCCGGGCGCATCGACCTCAATGTAATTGTAATCCGGATACTTAGGGTTGTCGGGATAAATTTCCCCGCACCCTTCGCACTGGATCCGGGTGGGTTCTTCAGGCTGCCAATCGAACCGTCCGCGGTCCTGGGAGCCGAAGTCGCAATTGGGACAGTCGGTGAACCAGATCCCGCTCGACTCAACCGGCACGCGTTCCCGGAGCTCCTCGTCGGTCAGCGTCAGCAAAAAAGCGACGTTTTCTTTCATACTTTCGACGGCGCGCTCGCTGTGATCCTGCGGGAAAACCCGTTGGGCGTCAGCCGGAAGCGCGGAAAACACGGCGAGCGCGAGTCCCGATACGGCCAGGCGAACCGGAAGGAATGAGAGAGAAACGCGGCGGTTGAAAACTGCGGAAAGGTGACTGGGGGACGGCAGGTAGACACTCATCGGTGGTATCAGGTCATTCTTGAAGGTGGAAATCATTGGAATAAAGGCTGGAGCACATCAACTGAAATCTCCGCCTGACGAAATTCACCCGCTCTCCACCAATGATTGCAGCTTGGCGCCGTAGTCGGCGTTCTGGAGAGCGGCGATAACTTCGTCGAGGTTGCCTTCCACGACCTCGCTGAGGTTGTGCAGGGTGAGGCCGATACGGTGGTCGGTGAGGCGGCTCTGGGGGAAATTATAGGTGCGGATCCGTTCGCTGCGGTCTCCGGTGCCGACCTGGTTCTTGCGGTTGGCCGCATACTTGGCGCGCTCTTCGTCTTCCTTCGCCTGGAGGAGACGCGAGCGCAGAACCGTCATCGCCTTGGCCCGGTTCTTGTGCTGCGAGCGCTCGTCGGCGCAGTGAACGATCATCCCGGTCGGTTTGTAGAGGATCTGGACGGCGGAGTCGGTCGTGTTGACGTGCTGCCCGCCGGCGCCGCTGGCGCGGGTCGTCGTGATCTCAAGGTCCTCGGGGTTGATCTCGACATCGACCTCCTCGGCCTCCGGGAGCACCGCGACCGTGACGGTTGACGTGTGGATGCGACCGCCGGCTTCCGTTACCGGAACCCGTTGAACGCGGTGTACCCCGCTTTCGAATTTCAGGCTCTTGTAGACCTCCTCGCCCGAAATGTGAAAGATAACTTCCTTGAATCCGCCGCACTCACTCTCGCTCATGCTCAGCGTTTCGACCTTCCAGCCTTTGAGCTCCGCGTGGCGGCAGTACATGCGGTAAAGATCGCCGGCAAAAAGGCTGGCCTCGTCGCCTCCGGCTCCGGCCCGGATTTCCATGATGGTGTTCCGCGAGTCGGTTTCCTCCGGAGGGATCATGGCGAAGAGAATCTTCTCCTTGAGGGCTTCGGCCCGGGCTTCGAGCTCGGGCAACTCGAGGCCGGCCATCTCCTTGAGTTCGTCTTCGGTTGCGGCGTCCTTGACGAGGGCGCGATTCTCCTCGATCTGCCGGCCGCACTGTTCGAAGCGTTCGTACAGTTCAATCAACTCGCCCAGTTTCTGGTGTTCGCGCGACAGCGTCGCGGCGCGCCGCCGGTCGTTGAAGAAATCCGGCGCCGCCATACGCGCGTCGATCTCCTCGTACTTGCGCCGGTACGGTTCAATAGGTGGCAATCCTTCCATGGTGTTCAAAGTGGTTCCGATACGGAATCGACCGGCCGCGGGGGCGGGCGATCACCAATCGGGAAACGGCAGGAGTCTGTCGGGCTTCGCCGACAGACTCCTGAGAGAGGAAATATCATGACAAAAAGCGGCGGAATTTTGAAGAAAAAGCAAGAACCCCGGCAAAAAATGAACGAGATTCGCGCTTAAAGTGGCCCTAATATACGCGTTCATGAGTTGATTTCACCTCTATTCCACTCCCTTGTCATGATATTTCCTCCATGAGCAGCCTGTCGGACTTGGTCGGTAGCCCAAGTCCGAGAGGCTGCCAGAATGTTTCCGAACAAGGGTAAAGGGGTGACGGGAAAGCCCGTTTACGGCTCGTCTCTACCATGCGGCCGGTTCAGGTCGAGTTCGGGGCCGAGGGGGACGATGCGGGTCGGGTTGATGTCGTCGTGGGTCACGTAGTAGTGACGTTTGATGTGATCGAAGTCGACCGTGTCGGCAATACCGGGCTGTTGGTAGAGGTCGCGGAGGTACCCGTCCAGGTTCGGGAAGTCGACGATGCGACGCAGGTTGCACTTGAAGTGGCCGTGGTACACCGCGTCGAAGCGAACGAGGGTGCAGAAGAGCCGCCAGTCGGCTTCGACGATTCTGGAGCCGAACAGGTAACGGCGTCCGGCTAGACGGGATTCGAGCCGGTGCAGCGCCTCGAAAAGCGCCCGCGCCGCCTTTTCGTAGGCGTCTTGCCGGGTGGCGAAGCCGGCGCGGTAGACGCCGTTGTTGACGTTTTCGTAGATGAATCGGTTGAGCTCCCCGTGTTCCTCCTCGATGTCGCCGGGAAAGAGGTCGACCGACGGCTCGCCCAGACGCCCGAACACGCCGTTGAACATCCGGCAGAGGTCGTCTTCGGAGTTGTTGACAATGATGCGCTTTTCCTTGTCCCAGAGGACCGGGACCGTGACCCGGTCGTCGTAGTCGGGATCGCTCGCACGGTAGGCTTCGCTGAGAAACCCGAATCCGTTGACGGGATCCCGCGAGTGGCCGGGGCCGTCGCGAAACGCCCACCCGCGTTCGTCGCGCACCGGATCCACGACGGTCACGCCGATCGTGTCCTGCAAGCCTTTCCGATTGCGCACGATCAGGGTTCGGTGCGCCCAGGGGCAGGCGAGGGAAACGTAGAGGTGGTAGCGGTCGGCCGCGAGGGGGTGCTGCGCGATCGGATCGTTCTCGATCCACGAACGAAAGGCGTCCTCCTGCCGTTCAAAATCTCCGGTTTCGGAGTGTTCCCCGGGAAACTGCGCTTGGGCCGCCATGGAGCCACTATGCCCGGAATCGTTCCCTGTTCAACGTCGAATGTGGAACGTCGCACGCTCCTCGGCGTTCCCGGGAGGCGAGCCTTCCGGAAACGCGACCAGGGGGCGGACGAAAGGTGGGCCGTCACGCACCCGCGGCTACGCTCGGCAACGGGACTTTTGGAGGCTCGAGGCGGCGACGGACAACGTGGTCCGGGGGGGAACGTGATCACCGATTCTCGCGACGCGGGGATTCACTTGGCGGGGGCGCCGGCTCCGAACCAATAGAGCCGTACGCCCGAATCCGGCGTGCGGTTTTATGCGGCTCCGGGTTGTCAGTCAGGCGTGAACGATTTTCAGTCCGCCCTTCTTTCCTTCCAGGCCCGGAGAACCGCGTCGAGTTTTTCGGGGCTTTTGCCGCCGCCCATGGCGAAGTCGGGTTTGCCGCCGCCTTTCCCGCCGAGTTGCGGGGCGAGTTCGCGGATGATGTCGCCGGCGCGGTGGCCCGCCTTTACGGCGCCCGGGGAGGCGAGCGCCACCAGGGTGGTTTTTTCGCCGAAGGCGCCGCCGAGCACGACCACGCCCTCGCCGAGTTCGCCCAGGATGCGGGCGCCGAGGGATCGGAGTTCGTCGGGCGAACCGGCTTCCGCCTTGGCCACGACCCGTTGGACTCCGTCGACTGACTCGGCCCGGGCGGCCAGGTCCCGGGCCAGACCGGCGGCATCCCGCTGCCGGGCCTTTTGCATTTCCTTTTCCAGGTGCTCGCTATCTGCGAGGAGTTGGTTAAGCCGGGACTCCACCTCCTCGGGGCGGCACGAAAGCTTCCGGGCCAGCGCGTGGAGTTTTTCGTAGCTTTCTCCGAGCAGATGGAGCGAGGCGTCGCCGACGACCGCTTCCACCCGCCGGGTTCCGGCGGCGATGCCGGTCTCGGCAGTGATCTTAAACGGACCGATTTCGCCGGTGGCGCGAACGTGGGTGCCGCCGCAAAGCTCCCTGGAGAATCCGCCGATATCAACCACTCGCACTCGCTCCCCGTATTTTTCGCCGAAGAAAGCGATGACGTCGTCGGGTTTATCCGCGAATGGGACCTCGTATCCCCGGACCGGGGCGTTGCCGAGGATGCGCTCGTTGACGAGGTCCTCGATTTTCCGGAGCTGCGCGGAAGTGACCGGTTCGAAGTGGGAAAAGTCGAAGCGCAAACGGTCGGGGGCGACGAGGGAACCGGCCTGGTGAACGTGGTCGCCGACGGTGTTTCGCAGGGCGAAATGCAGCAGGTGGGTGGCCGAGTGGTGGCGCTGGATGGCGCGCCGGCGTTCGAAATCGAGGGTGAGTTCGGCCTCGGTTCCGGCCAGCTCGCGGGGGACCGCACCTTCCGCCTTGTGGAGGATGCGGCCGGATGAGTCCTGCTGGGTATCGACGATGCGGATGGTCGAGTCGCCCGCGTCCACGCGGCCCGTGTCGCCGATCTGGCCGCCCATTTCCGCGTAGAAAGGCGTCTGGTCGAAGACGAGCCAGGTGGTTCCCTCCTGCTCGAGGACGTCGGTGATCGTGACCTTGAACGGACCGGCATCGTCGAGGTCGTAACCGACGAACGGCGTTTCGGCGGCGGACTCCCCGCCGGAAGCGACCTTGATCTCGGTCGTTTTCCGGGCGGCCCGGGCGCGCCGGCGCTGTTGCTCCATGGCTGTTTCGAAGCCGGCGGTATCGACCGAGAGCCCCTGTTCGCGTGCGAGGATCTGCGTCAGGTCGAGGGGGAAGCCGTAGGTGTCGTAGAGGGTGAAGGCGTCGTCACCCGAGATTTCCCGGCCGCTTTTTTCGGCGATGCCCCGGAAGAGCTGCAGGCCGCGATCAAGGGTGCGGCCGAAGGTCTCTTCTTCGGCGCGGATCACTTTGCGGATCACCTGTTCCTGCCGCCGGATCTCAGGAAATACGTCGCCGAGCTTTTCGACGACCGGGTCGATCAGTTTTTCGAAGAATCCCGTTTCCATTTCCATGCGGCGTCCGAAATGGACCGCGCGCCGCAGGATACGGCGGAGGACGTAATTGCGGCCTTCGTTGCCGGGCAGGATGCCGTCGGCGATCGAGCAGGTGAGGGTCCGGATGTGGTCGGCGAGCACGCGGAAAGCCACGTCGACCGCTTCCTGGTCCGAGAGCTTGCGTTCGCTGGATTCGGGGAGGGTGCCGCGGTACTGGCGGCCGCAAAGTTCGCTGATCCGGGCGAAGATCGACGTGAACAGGTCGCTTTCGTAGTTCGAGGGGGGAGCGCTGAAATCGCTGAAGTTACGCGTGGTTGCCAGGATGCCGGCGATGCGCTCGAATCCCATCCCGGTATCGACGTGTTTGGCGGAAAGAGGCGAAAAGTTCCCCTCGGAATCGGCGTTGAACTGGATGAAGACCAGGTTCCAGATCTCCATGCACCAGGCGGAATCCCGGTTGACCAGCTCGCCGCCTGTGTCGGCTCCGGGAGTCAGGTCGATGTGGATCTCGCTGCACGGACCGCAGGGACCGGTGTCTCCCATCATCCAGAAATTGTCGGCCTTGCCGCCGTAGCGGATGTGAACGTCCGGATCGAGTCCCTCCGCGGCAAAGAGGGTTTTCCAGTGATCGTAGGCCTCCTGGTCGAAGTCGGCGGGATCGCCTTTTTCCGGCTTGTAAACGGTGACGTAAAGGCGGTTTTTCGGGAACGCCCATTCCCGTGTCAGCAGTTCCCAGGCCCAGGCGATCGCTTCCTGCTTGAAGTAGTCCCCGAAGGACCAGTTGCCGAGCATTTCAAAAAAGGTATGGTGGTAACTGTCGAAGCCGACATCCTCCAGGTCGTTGTGCTTGCCGCCGGCCCGGATGCACTTCTGGGTGTCCGCCACCCGCGGGTCGGGCGCCGTGCGTTCACCGAGAAAGTACGGGACGAACGGGTTCATCCCGGCATTCGTGAACAGCAGGTTCGGAGCTGTCGGCAGCAGGGAGGCCGACGGCACGATCCGGTGGTTCTTCGAAGCGAAGAAATCAAGGAAAGACTGGCGAATTTCGGATGAAGTCATGAGAGGGTTTCAGATTTCGGATTTCAGTCCGGCCTCGCTCAAAGCGGGATTTCCCCGGAAATCTTTCCCGAGGGGATGACCCGTTCCGCGGCCCGAGGGAGCCCATGGGAAATCGAAATGCCGCAATCGAAAAGTCAAAATGTCAGAGGTTCTCCATAATGGCCTGTCCCATTTCGCGGGTCCCGACGCTCTTGCCGCCGAAGGCGATGTCGCCGGTCCGGGTGCCCGAGACCACCGCCTGCCGGACGGCGGCCTCGATACGGTCGGCCAGGGCGTCCAGGCCACAGCTGAAACGGAGCATCATGGCACCGGAGAGCACCTGAGCGCAGGGATTGGCCAGATCTTTTCCGGCGATATCGGGTGCGGTGCCGCCGGCAGGCTCGTAGAGCCCGAAGCGGTGACCGTGACGGTTTTCGACGAGCCCGAGACTGGCCGAGGACAGCATTCCGAGCGAGCCACAGATGACCGCCATCTCGTCTGAAAGAATGTCGCCGAACAGGTTCTCGGTCAGGATAACATCGAACTGGTTGGGATCGCGCGCCAGCTGCATGGCGGCGTTGTCGACGTACATGTGGCTGAGTTCGATTTCCGGGGCGTGGGCGGCGACGTAGTCGGTGACGGTTTTGCGCCAGAGCACCGAATTTTCAAGGACATTGGCCTTATCCACGGAACATAGGCGCTTCTGCCGCGACCGGGCGGTGGCGATGGCGACCTCGGTGATACGCTCGATTTCGCTCTTTTTGTAGACCATGGTGTCGACGGCCTCCACGTCGCCGTCCTCCAGCTCCCGGGTTCCTTTGGGTTGCCCGAAGTACAGCCCGCCCGTCAACTCGCGGATGCAGACCAGGTCGATGCCGTCCCGAATACGCTCGGCTTTGAGAGGAGAGGCGTCGATCAGTTCCGGGTAGAGCAGCCCCGGGCGCACATTGGCGAACAGCGAAAAATGTTTCCTCAGCGGCAGCAATGCGGCGCGTTCCGGTTGCTCTTTGGGCGGCAGGTTCTCCCATTTGGGACCTCCGACCGACCCGAAGAGGATGGCATCGGACTTCTCGCAGACGCGAAGGGTTTCATCCGGAAGGGCGCTGCCATGGCGGTCGATCGCGACGCCGCCGGCGTCGGCCTCCCGGGGCTCGAGGGTCAGACCCTCGGTTTCCGCCGCACGGGTGAGCACTTCGAGTGCCGCCGCCATTACTTCCGGGCCGATTCCGTCTCCCGGCAGAACTGCGAATTTGAGCGTGGTCATAAGGGATTGATTATATGAGGCGAGCCCCCCATAGTTTAAAGGATATTTTCGAACCTGACCCCGGAATTTCCGGTCGGAAAAGGAGTTACCGTAAAACATTGCGTGCGGGGAGAAATTTGTCGATGGTTCTTGAGGAGACGTTTTCCGTTCGCTAGCTTGCTCCTTGGATGAAGAACAGCGCCTTGCGATTATTATATGCTACGAATGAACCGGCCGTTTAGAGGAGTCATACTGATACTTGTATTCAAGTGCTTCTTTCTGGTTAGTTGTCAGCATACTCCGGATCGGGACAGGGAAGCCGGAAGGCCGCACGAACGAGCCGTGGACGAAAGTGTGAGCCAGCGCTACGACGATGAGATTAAGGAGATTCTGGCGCTCGCCCGTCGAAATGAATGGGACGAGGCCATGACGCAGGCTTCCGGACTGTATGCGTTGGATCCGGATGACGCGGAGGTTGAACGGATTTACACCTGGGTGGAGAAGGAACGGCGCCGCCGCCAGCAGAAAGCTTTGGAAGGAGAGCTGCACGATATCGAGGCGCAGGATTCCCGTTTTTCCCCGACGTTGCGGAGTGTTCTGTTCGACAGGCGTTCCCGCGGCCTGAGTCTCCCGACGGATCTGCGAAACACGCTCGACGAGCTCGACCGGCAACCCCTTGTTCCGGACTCGTTTAATCGTGTGATTGAACGTCAGGGGCCCCTGTATGATTTTGACCGGGCGCCGAGGAGGATGGACCAGATTCTCGAGCGCGAGGTAAGTATTCAGTTGGACGATGCCTCCCTGGAGGAGATCATTTTCACGCTCGGACGAAGCGAAAACATCAATTTCGTCGCCGACCGGAATCTGCCGGCTTTTGAGCAGACGATCAGTGTTCAAATGGAGGACGTGATGCTATCGGAGTTCCTGGATTACGTTTCCCGGAATTTCGATCTTCATTTTCAGGTGGGGTCGAATCTTGTGTGGATCGTCGACGGCAACACGAATTCGGAACGGTTGCAGGAAACCCGGTTTTACCGGTTGCGGCGCGGTTTCATCATGCCCGCGGAATTCGGAGCCCAGGAAATTGAACGGCGCACCGAACGCCGGGACGACCGCGAGATCATCACCGAAACCCAGGACATCGAGAAATTCGTCCGCGACGGCGCACCGACCGAGCCGTCCATTGAGCGCGCCATCAAGCGCTTCTTTAAAGGCTCGGATTACATGATCGACTTCGAGAGGAATCTGATCGTGGCCTCGGGAACCCCCACCCAGTTGAGAACCCTGGAGACGATCATCGAGGAATTCGACCAGCCGATCCAGCAGGTGCTTATCGAAGCCCGTTTCCTGACCGTTACCGAAGCGGCGTTTCTCCAGTTGGGGACCATTTGGGAGACCGCCGGGGATCCGAGGGCGGACCGAAGGGCTCCGGAGGATTTTACCGGTTTCGGGACCGATGTGGGCCGCGGGTTGGCCAGAACCTTTACCGATGTGCTGTCGGTCAGGAATCTCAACGCCACGCTGACCGCTCTGGAGCAGAGCGGGGAAAGCCAGACATTGAGTTCCCCGCGCTTGACCGTGGTGAATAACCGGCCCGCCACTATTGCCGACGGCAAGCGTCAGTTTTACTATGAGGAATACGAGGTGTCGCAACAGGTGTTGGAGCGGCGATCGACCTCCACCCTGGTGCCGAGGGGCACGCCCACGGAGCTCCGGTCGGGAGTCTCACTCGACGTGTTGGCCAGCATCGGCGGCGACGGAGAGAGCATCATGCTGGCGTTGCATCCGAAGGTTAAACAGGATGTCGAGTTGGTGACCTTCGCTACAGTGAGCGATTTCGATGAAGACGGAAACGTCATCAAGGACTTTGAGATTCGACTTCCGGAGTCCCGTGACCAGGAGTTGGCGACCCGGGTGGTGGTCAATTCCGGCGAGACGGTGGTGATGGGGGGAGTCATGGAAATGGAACAGACCACCTTTACCGAAGCGGTCCCGATTCTCGGGAATCTGCCGATTATCGGAGCGGCCTTCAGAAGACAGACCGAATTCGAACAACCGCGTTACCTGCTGATCTTTGTCACCGCCACGCTGCTTTCCGAGAGCGGCGAGTTTATCCGGCAGCGTCGGTTTGAGTAGTTTCTGGGCGGTTCCTGCAGCGGATGATCAGTTTAGATAATATTGAGGCAATCGGCGTTCGATCCGGCCTGTTTCAGCCGAAACGCTGCGTCATCGTCGATCCCGGCGGCACGTCGATCAAAGTGCTGCTCGCCGAGAGAAGCGGGCAGCGCGTGAGCATTCTGCATGCCCTCACCCTGAACCTGGAGCAGGAGGGGCTGCTCAACGCGGATGAAATACGACGCCATGTGGGGAAGGTCCTCGACGACCTGGGTGATGGATCCGTGTCCCTGGTGATCCCCCAGTCCATCACGATTTCCCAGCTCATGGATCTCGGGAAAAAGTGGCCGTACAATGTCAAGCGGGCAATCAGGGAGGAGACGCGGAACCTGAGCGGACTGACCGAGAAGTCCATCCTTTACGATTTTGTGCCGATGCGGCCCTTCTCGCGTTTTCAGGCGCCGTTCTGGGTCAGTATCGCCCGGGAGAACGAAGTAATGGAGCAACTTGAGCTGCTTCAGGATACCGACCGGAAGGTCGCCGGGGTCATGACTCCGGCGAACTCGCTGATCAATGCCTTTGGTTACCTCTGCCCGGACGAGAAACACGGTCTTCTGGTCGATATCGGCGAAACGAGCACCACGGTTGCGCTCGTGGAGGACGGACAGGGAATTTTTGCGACGAATATCGCCCTCGGGAGCGAACATATCACCGAGGCCATTGCCGAAGACGAGGGCTGCGGTTACGAGCGGGCGGGCCTACTCAAACAGGAAACCGACCTTTTCAGCGGAGAACGGCGTTACTCAGGCATGCTTCAGGTGGTGTCGCGCTGGCGCCGGGAGATCGACGATGTCGTTCTGGAATGGAGCCGCGAGCAGGGGGTGGAGCTCGAACGCTATCGTCATTTGCCGTGTTGGCTCTCCGGCGGCGGATCCCGTCAACCCGGAATCCGCGGGTACCTGAAACAGGAGTGGAGAAGCGAGATTCGCGACTGGCCCGGGCTTTCTTCAAAGCTGGGCGCAGTCGATGTGCCGAATTTCGTGATCACTTACGGAGCGGTCCTGAGCGCCTTCGGAAAAGGCGTGTATTCGGTCAACCTGTTGCCGCACTCGTTGCGGCGAGCACGCGTGTTCGAGCGCCAGGTGCGCAGGCTCTACGGTGTCGCCGGCGTCGTTATGGTGGTCCTTCTCATCCTTATGGGAAGAGGGGCGTTCGGGATTTCTGAGGACATTGCCGGAAAACGTGAAAAACTGGAACAACGCGAGAATGTTCAATTGCTTGCCGGGAATATCGAAGTCATGCGGGAGGAGAGGGTGATAGCTTATCGGGATGTCCTGCCCCTGTTCTTTTATATGAAAAGGACGAGAGATTTTCTTGAAACGCTTGCTTTTCTGCGGGAGGTCAGCGACGATGATCGGTTCTGGTTTGTTCTGCTGGCGGACCAGGACACCTATTTCGGCCGTGATTCCGGTCCCGGCACGTCCCGTACCCAGGAGGGGAGAGTTTCAATGGAGGATATCGCCGGGGAGCAGACTGGCTTTGTCGTTGAATTGTGCATACTCAATGCGAACGACGGCGAGGCACAGGCCATACTCGGTGAGATGGTTGTGAACATGCGCAATGCGCCATTTTTTTGGAGCGTGGACAAACTTCCTTCCGGTCAACGTCACGATCACGTTCCTCAAGCTGCAACCACCGACGGAACCGTTTATTCTCTCACCCTGGAGCTTGAACCGTTCCGGCACACCCTGGCGGAAACGCCTTCACTTGAATGGAAGCGTACGCCGCGCTTTATCTCCCGTCCGTGACGCTGATGAATTTTATATTCAAGCGACCAATGTACGAGAAGGTTGTCCTGGCCCTGGGGGTTTTGGTGCTGCTCGTGTACCTGTTGGTTTATTTGCCCTTGTTGCGCGAGAGGCGCGAGCTGGTGCAGCAACTTGAATCGGCGGTTGAAGAGCTGAATGAGATGGGCTACGGAACGACCGAGGAAGCCGTTATGGAGAACCTCCGGCGCGTGGAGGACGAGCTCCGTATCCTGCGGGAGATCACGCTGGAGGGCCACCGGACTCTGGACAGCGATCCGATGATCGAGAACCGGATCGATGCGCCGTTTCAGTATTTCGAGTTCGATCAGGAAAGAAACAGTGTCATTTCCAGGTTGCGACGTACCGCCTCCGGCGAGGGGGTCGAAATCGATGATGCGGTTATCGAAGCGCTGCCGGAATATGTCGGGCAGGCAAGGGAGCACCTTTTGTGGGCGCAGTTGGCGCTGGCTAACCAGGTCTTGCTGGGAGCGGTCGAGAACGGCGTCGACCGGGTTGAGAGCCTTCGTTTCGGACGAATTCAGCGAGTGGTCAGCGACGACCGGGAGGTCTTTGAGGAAGTAAGCCTTGAAATCGGTCTGAGGGGCGGCATGGATTCACTGAACGCTTTCCTCCTGTACTTGATTCTGGATGCGGAACAGATTGAAACGGCGGGCCTGCCCGAGGCCTACCCGGGAAAACGCGGCCTGTTTATCGACCGTTTTCTCCTCAGGAAGGAGGCCGTCGATAATCCCGACGGTGTCGTGACGGAGCTAGTGATTAAATCGTTTTTGAGAGTGGACTGAACCTTTGAAAGACCAGCTAAAAAGTCTTGTCCTGCCGATTCTGCTTCTGGGCGGGGCGGTTTTTCTGGCCGGAATTGTGGTCTGGGACGGGATTCTGTCCCGCCCGGTTTTGAGTGTTGAGGAGAACGACAATGCCGGCGGCGTCGACGAACGTCTCACGCGCCAGGAACGGTCACTGCTGGATTATTTTGTGGCTCTATCGGAGGAGACCGGGCGGTTGACCCGGGGCCGTAACCCCTTTTATACCGAATTCGTCGAGCCTGAAGAGGAAGAGGAAGAGGAAGAGATCGAAGAGGAACCGGAGCAGGAGGAAGAGGCGGAAGAAGAGGAAGAGGAAGAACCCGAGCCGCCGCCGCCTCCCCGCAGGATTGAGATTCGCTACACCGGATTTCTGAGGAGCAGCCAGGGAGGCTTGCAGGCGTACGTGGTGAGGGATGAAACCACTCTTATAGGAGGAGAAGGAATGACCGTGGTCGATGACTGGCGGATCGAAAGCTTTGATTCCGATCGACTGATTCTCGCCGATGAAACGGGCGAAACCTTCGAAGTGGAATTCAATCAACGCCGCGTCCTGGAGATCCCGGTCGAGTCGGAGGATTGATCAGCTTATGGCAAAGAAATCCGATATAGGCACCATTCTGTTGGATAAGGGTGTGTTGAAGCGCGACCAGCTCGATATGGCGCGACGGCGTGCCGGACGGCAGAAAATCTCGTTGGCCAGGGCCATTACGGATCTTAATCTGGCTTCCGAAGAGGAGACTTATCGGGCAGTGGCGGAAGTGCATGGCCTTGAGTTTGTTCAGCCTGAAAAGCTGACTGTTGATAAGTCGGTTCTGGATCTTGTACCGATCAAACTGGTTCTGCATTATAAGTTTGTGCCGATCCGTTTCGAGGGGGGTGTGCTGACGCTGGCTTTTTGCGAGCCTCCGGCGCTCAGCGAAATGGGAAATCTTCGGCTTCTGATCGGATTTCGTGTCCGTCCGGCCCTCGCCGCTCCGCGGAGCATCCACGCCTTCATCAAACGCAATTACGGACTCGGCGCGGAAACGATTCAGCACTTGCGGAAGGAGGAGGAGTTCAGCGATCTCAGCCAGGAGATCACCTTCGATGTCGAAACGTCGGAGGAGCCCGGCGAGCTCGATTCATCCATTTCCCGTTTCGTCAACCAGATCCTGGTCGAAGCCCTGCGCCTGGAGGCGACCGATATTCATATCGAGCCGTATGTTGCCAGGATCCGTTTGCGCTACCGCATCGACGGCGTTTTGCAGGATGTGCCCGTGCCCCCCGGTTTGCGCCAGTTGTATCCGGCCATTATTTCGCGGCTGAAGGTGATGGCGGGGTTGAATATCACCGAAAAGCGGGTGCCCCACGACGGCCGTATTTCGATGAAGACCGGAACCGAGGAATACGATTTGCGTGTGTCGATTATTCCAACGACTTTCGGAGAAGGGGTGTGTCTGCGGATCCTCGGCAGGGAGAGCATGTTCCTGGATCTCGAACAGCTGGGGATGGAAAAGGAGCAACAGGAGGTCGTCGAGGAATTGACCCAGCTTCCGCAGGGAATGGTGCTCCTGACGGGGCCGACCGGGAGCGGGAAAACCACCACGCTGTATGCCCTTCTCGCCCATGCCAACGACGAGGGACGGAAGATTGTGACGATCGAAAACCCGGTCGAGTACAAACTCGAAGGGGTCTCCCAGATCCAGATCCGCCCCGAGGTCGGGCTGGATTTCTCGAACTGCCTGCGCTCCGTTTTGCGGCACGATCCCGACGTGATCCTGATCGGCGAGATACGGGACCAGGAGACCGCCGAGATTGCGATCCGCTCGGCCCAGACCGGGCATTTGGTTTTTTCGACTCTTCACACCAACGACAGTGTGAGCGCCGTGACCCGACTCCTCGAGATGAAAGTGGAGCCGTTTCTCATCGGTTCCTCGCTCGTCTGCAGCATTGCTCAGCGTCTGGCACGGCGAGTGTGCCGCCACTGCATGGTCGAGGACACCGCCATTCCGGATCCGGTTCGCGAAGAGATGGCGGCTTCCCTTAACCTGAAGGCGGAGGAGGTCCGGGCCTGGAAAGGAAGGGGGTGCGTCGAGTGCAACGACAAGGGGGATCGCGGCCGGGTGGCGCTGTACGAGTTCTTTATCCTGGACGAGGAAATCATGGATGCGCTTTCGCCGGGTGTGAAGACGGGGGAACTGCGCAATTTGGCGAAGAAACAGGGGTGGCGTTCGCTGCGCGAACAAGGTTGGTTCAAGGTCCAGAACGGCATCATTTCCGTCGAGGAGAATCAGCGACTTACACGGAGCCTGAAACTCAGGAAGTGAACGCGATTGGATTTGAATTTCGGGGGTTTTGTTTCATGCTGGGTGCTTTATGCAAATCGATGTTCTGCCCGCGGGTCCAATAGAAACCAATGCCTACCTGTTGACATCCTCGTCAGGGGAATCGCTGCTGGTCGATGCGCCTCCCGATGTGGAGGGGGCGGTCCGGGATTTCCTGAAGCGTCGCGGTTCAAATTTGAGCGGGATTCTGGTAACGCACGGACATTGGGACCATATCGGCGACCTTGGAAACTTCCGGGAGGATGATGTTACCATTTACGCCCACCCCGGAGACCGCGAATGGATCGAAAATCCGGGAGTCATGGCCGCGTTCATGCCGCCGGGTCTGAACGTGAAGCCCGGCCGGGTTGACCGGTGGGTGGAGGACGGCGAAGTTATTGAAGCCGCCGGGGTAACGATCGAAATCCGGCATGTTCCGGGTCACGCTCCCGGGAATATTCTGTTTTACTTTCCCGCCCTTGGGGCGGCGTTTGTCGGCGATGCCCTGTTTCGCGGCGTTGTCGGCCGGTTCGATCTTCCCGGTGGAGACTGGGACGCCCTTGAGAACTCCATTCGTAAACGGATCTACACCCTTTCCGATGAAACCGCGATATACTCCGGGCACGGTCCCGCCACTACAGTCGGCGTGGAAAAAGCAAGTAATCCGTTCGTGAGGGGCTGATGCAAAGGTGGGTCGCCGCGGGTATCAGGTTTACCGGAACAGACTCGGATACGAACTCGCCCTGAAATCGTACTTTCCCGCGGGGTTCGAGGGTGCTTCCCCTCGACAGCCGCCCCGGACCCGTCCAGACTCCCCTCTGAAACCGGGATTTTCCACTCACTCGTTTCGACCGAAAACATCATGAAGAAAAAAGCGGATTACGCCGAAAATGAAAAGTGGATGCGCCGTGCCCTGGAACTGGCCCGAAAAGCATGGGGCGAAACCCACCCCAACCCCATGGTGGGGGCCGTTCTCGTCGACCGCGGCCGGGTTTTGGCCGAGGGATACCATCGTGCCGCCGGCAAAGATCATGCCGAGGTCGAGGCCCTCCGTCAGGCTCCGGCTTCCCTCCCGGAGACAGCCACGCTCTTCGTCACGCTCGAGCCGTGTTCCACCGGTGGGCTGACCGGTCCGTGCACGGAGGCGATTGCAAAAGCCGGGGTCCGCCGCCTGGTGGTCGGTACCCTCGATCCGAATCCCGACCACAATGGAAAAGGGATCGAGCGCCTGCGTGAACAGGGAGTCGAGGTGGAAGTGGGAGTCCTTGAAGAGGAGTGTGCGGATCTGAACCTGATTTTCAACCACTGGATACGTTGCGGTCGGCCGCTCGTCGCGGGAAAGATGGCTATGACCCTCGACGGGAAAATCGCCTGCCGGACCGGGCAATCCCAATGGATCACCGGAGAAACCGCGCGGGAGGACGTCATGAGCTGGCGACGCCTGTTCCCGGCCATTGCCGTGGGTGCCGGCACGGTGCTTTCGGATCAACCCAGGCTCACCAGCCGTTTGGACGGAGAGGAGTGGTGTCCCGTACGGATGGTCTTTGACGGCTTGCTGCGGACAGCGAACGAACGGGAATTTCCCAGCCTGTATACCGACGAGTTTAGGGAGAAGACGGTCGTGGTGACCACGGAGCTGGCCGGTACCGGCTACGTGCGGCGCCTGGAAAAGGAGGGTATCCGGGTGTGGGTTCTGTCGGCGGATAATTCGCAGGTGTCCTACGAGTCCTTCCGCGAACGTTGTCGCCAGGAGAAGATCTACGGCATTTACATCGAGGGAGGTTCCCAGCTCCTCAGCGGGATGATCCAGCATGCCGCGCTCGACTACCTCTTTGTGTATCAGGCGCCGCTCTTTTTTGGAGATGACAAGGCCAAGCCGGCTCTGCGTGGCCTTCGGACCGAGAAGATTGATGACGGCGTCCGTCTGCAGAACACCCGGCACGCCGTCGTCGGCGAGGATCGGCTCTTCCGCGGATTTCTCCGTTATCCCGAAAAGCTCCAGGTCGATGAACTGTTATTTGGCCACTTCAAATAGGCACAAGGCGGAAGAACTGGCCCGGCTGCTCTCGGAGCGGGGGCTTTCGCGGATCGTCCTGCGCACCGCCCGGGACGTGGGCGGGATGCCCGATGTTGAGGAAACCGCCGGTACCTTCGAGGGAAATGCCCGCCTGAAGGCAAGGGCACTCAGGGAGCGGATCGGAAAGGACGCCTGGGTGCTGGCGGATGACAGCGGGCTGGAGGTCGACGCGCTCGGGGGCGCCCCGGGAGTCCACTCGGCCCGCTACGCCGGGGTGGGGGCTTCGGATGAGGAAAACTGTTTGAAGCTCTTGCGCGAACTCGATGAGATGGGAGATCCGGAGAGTTCCGCCCGTTTTAGATGTTGCCTGATCCTGATTTCACCCGATGGGAAAGAGGAGTTGTTCGAGGGTGTCTGTGAGGGCCGCATCGCGTCCAAACCCTCCGGAAACAGCGGATTCGGGTACGATCCCGTGTTCGTGCCGGATGGTTGCCGGCAAACGTTCGCCGAACTCGGCGCCCGGGAAAAGGACCGCGTCAGTCACCGCGGACTTGCCTGGAGAAAACTCGCCGACCGGTTCGCACGGACCGGCGGATAGATCGTTTCAAACCGGGATGCGGTCGCTGCGACGCTTCAATCGGGAGATGGTCCGCCGGCCTGCTAACAATGAGTCTCGGAAACCGTTCGGAAGCTAATCGTTTCCTCCCGGCCCCGGAAGGAGCGTTTTATCCCGCGATCCGACGGGAACGAAGACACCGCCCGGGTTGGTGCTGGTTGGCGACGACGGGTAACTGAAAACAGCCCGGAGTAAATCCGTTTTACATTTAATTTACCGTCAGTCGGTTGCGAATTGATTCTCCGATCTGGTATCCTCTTTGCTGGGAAGGGATGAGGCCCCGGCCATCAGCAATGAGAGTAAACGTTTCGGAGAATTCGGCAAGGCGGCGTTCCCGGTCGGACGCGGGAGCTACGTTGATCGAGGTCATTATCGCTATCCTCGTGCTCGGGGCGGTGGTGGCCACCACGATCATGGCAATGCGAACCGGCTTTTCGATGATCCAGCTCGCCCGCGACAACACCATGGCGTCACAGATCCTCCAGAGCGAAATGGAAAACCTTCGGCTCATGAGATGGCAGCATCTCTCCCAGCTGGAGGCGGAGGAGGAATTTCAGGTGGGAGACGACTTTGACCCAAGCCTCGCGGAACGTTATCGCGCGACTCGCCGGGTTATTGAGATCGAGGGCCGCGATGAGATCCTGGAGGTCGAGCTCGTGATCGAATGGACGGCCCTCAGCGGCGCCGAGCACCGCCGCGTTTACCGGACGACATTTACGAGGTATGGACTCAATGACTACTACTATCGCGCCCTTTAATCGCGTGCGGCGCTCCCGGAGCGCGTTTACGCTGACCGAGTTGATGCTGGTTATGACGCTCACTGTGATCCTGACAGGGGCGATTTTCGCGGCTTTCGGTTTCGTGATGCGGGGGAGCTTTGCCATCGCCAATTACTCGGATATGACTTCGGAGGGACGGCGGGGGCTGGAAGTCTTTGCGCGTGACGTGAGACAGGCGGCCGACATTATTGAGTTTTCAGAGGAATCGCTGACCTTGTACCTGAATCCGCTCGAGGACGATCCCTATCTCGTAACCTACCGTTACAACGAGTCCGACCGGACTTTCGAGCGGGAACAGGACGGTGAGGTTCAGGTGCTGATGCGTGATATACGGCGGGCGTCCGGTTCGCAATTGGAGGCTCCTTTTCGATTCCGCCGTTTCAAGGTTGTGCGGACCCCGGACGGAGACGATGAGGCCAACCTGGCCATGAATCACCTGGAGACCAAGCAGCTTCAGTTGCAGTTGTCGATGGTCAAACGGGTGCTGGCACGCGACACTTCGGAAAAAGTGGTGTCGGCCCGCTACGTGATGCGGAACAAAAAGGTAACGGAATGAATAAGGACCTGGTTATGAAAAGCAATCAACGGCGTTTGGACGACAATCGGGGTTCGATCCTGATTATTGCTGTGATCTTTGCGACGATCGCCGCGATCAGCATCGGCAGTTACATTCGGCTGGCCGGAACCGAAATGCGGATGGCCAACCAGCAGTTTTACGCCAATGCCAGCCTTAACCTGGCCGAAGCCGGGGTCGAGGAGGCGCTGTATGCCCTGAACCGCAGTGCCTGGAACGCGGAGGGCTGGCATCCTTCGGACAATGCCAACCGGTACCGGCGGACCTACGATAATATCGAGCTCGGCGACGGCGCCGTGGGGACGATCAACGTCGATGTTCGCGATGCGAGGTTTTCCAATCCGGTGATCTACGCCCAGGGAACCGTTCGTTCCGGTGGCGGCAATACCACGCTCAAACAGATCCAGGTGGATATGGGCAGGCGGAGTCTGTTCGCCAACGGTCTGACTTCCCGAAACAATGTCACCTTTTCCGGCGGCCGCGCCTATGTGGCCAGTTACCGGTCCTCGGACCCCGATATGACCACGCTCGACGGCGGTTCCGTGGCCAGCGTCTCGATCGAGGAGGATTCGGTCGATGTCGGCAATGGAACCATCTACGGATCGGTCTCCACCGGCGGGGAATGGCCCAATATCCGCAACGGGATGGTTTATGGCGCGGATACTCCCGAGGGGGTGGATGTGGATCCCGACCGGGTCTCCACTGATTTTGAATCCTCGTTTCCGGTCATCGAACATCGCGAAGAAGACGGTCACCAGACGCATGGGGGTGCGGCGGTGCTCGAAAGCGACGGATCGGATACGACCAAGTATTTTGCCGACTCGATCAACCTGGCCGATGACGACGAATTGATCATCAGGGGCGATGTCAGTTTGCGGGTCGACGGGGACGTCACTATCAGCGACAATGCCAGGATCGTTCTCGAGGAGGGGGCCAAACTGACGATGTATGTTCTCGGTGATTTCCATATGGGGGGCAACGGGATGGCGAATCTCTACGGGGATCCCAACCCGAAACCCGAGAATATGATCGTCTACGGGACGGCGCCCGAAAGCCAGGAGTTTTCCCTCGCCGGCAACGCGGCGTGGCACGGCGCGATTTACGCACCCAATGCGTCGGTCGGGTTGCTCGGTGGCGGAGATAGCGGCGTGTTTCGCGGGGCGATTGTCGCGGATCACATCCGCATGACCGGCGGCAGTGAATTTTACTACGATGAGGATCTTGGAGGGGTGAATGACACAGGCGATTTCGGGGCGGTGAACTTGCGCGAGCTCTTCGGGGACGACCGGCGGAACCTTTGACCCGGGAGCGAACACCGAATGGGAAGAGACTGGATCCTCTCCTCTCTGAAACGGCACGTTTCACGTGTACCCGGGCGTCGCAGCGTGGCGCTCGTTTAACGGATAATTTACCTCCGGCAAGTTGCGATTTGTTGTTGCATTCTGGTAGAATCTCATTTCGCGGGACGCATCGTGTCCCGACTTGCTTCCAACTCCGGCTTCCGGAGCTCTCAATGAGAACTGTTTCATCAAATAATGCCGGCTTTCGGCGCCGGTGTTCGAAGAACGGAATGACGATGATCGAAATCGTCATTGCGGTGATGGTCCTCGGGCTTGTGGTGGCGTCGACCTTCATGGCGATGAGGGCGGGCTTTACGATGATTCAACTGGCCCGCGACAATACCATGGCCGGCCAGATTCTTCAGAGTGAAATGGAGAACCTGCGTCTGAAGAGCTGGGACCAGCTCAATGAGCTCGAAGAGGAGGAGGAATTCCAGGTGGATACTTTGTTGGACGAGAATATCGGCGACCGCTTTATCAGGACCAGGAGAATCAGGGGTATTCGTGGCGGCAGAATGAAGGAGGTCGAAATCGAAGTCGAGTGGACCTCGCTAAGGGGGGCACGGCATCGCCGGGTTTACCGAACTCTGTTCGGAAAGGAGGGTTTGAATGACTACTACTACCGGGCGTTCTAAAAGCCGTCATTGCGGCGCATTCACTCTGACGGAGTTGATGATTGTGATGACGCTCGCCGTTATCCTGTCGGGCGCCATGTTTGCCTCCTTTGCCTTTGCCATGCGGGGAAGCTTTGCGATCGCCAACTATGCCGATATGACTTCCGAGGGGCGGCGGGGGCTCGAGATTTTCGCGCGCGACGTTCGGACGGCGGACGATGTGATCGACTTTTCCGAAACCGCATTGACGCTCCACCTGAAGCCCCCTGACGGCATCCCTTACGAGATTACCTATCGCTATGATGCCAATGATGAAACGTTCGAGCGTGTGTTGGGCGGGGAGTCGCAGATTCTGATGAGCGATGTGCGGCAGTTCTTCTTTCGGCGATTCAACCTTCAGGGGGAACCTACGAATAAGAATCTGGAGACGGTCCAGATTCAATTGGAATTGTCGATGGTCAAACGCGTGCTCGTCCGCGAGACGTCCGAAAAAATCGTGTCCGCGCGGTTCGTCATGAGGAACAAGCAGGTCACGCAGTGAGGATAGAGCACGGGTCGAATGAAACAGGAGACAGCAACCATGAAAACGACAGATAAAGATCTGAGGGACAGTCGTGGCTCGATTTTGATCGTGGCCATCATTTTTGCAACGATTTCCGCCATCAGCCTCGGAAGCTACATTCGAATGGCGGCGACCGAGATGCGGCTGGCAAATTCACAGTTCTACTCCAACGCCAGCCTCAACCTGGCCGAGGCGGGGATTGAGGAAGCGCTGTTCGCCATCAACCAGGATGCCTGGGGCGAGCAGAACTGGGGTCCCGGTCCGTCTTCGAGCGATCGTCAGAAACGCTTTGAGGACGTTGAGCTGGGTTCCGGGGCGAGGGGGAATTTTACGGTACGTGTTCTGGATCACGAGAGTCATACGCCTACCGTAATAACCGAGGCGAGGGTGTCCGCCGGCGGCAGCACCGCCACCAAACAGATCGAAGCGAAGTTGACCCGCCGTTCCTACTTCGGCAACGGGATCACTTCCCGCAGCGCCATTGTTATCCGGGGAAACCGCGTTTATATCGCCAGTTACCGCTCCTCGATCCCCGCTACGCTGAGCAATGACCTGGACAATGGCAGCATCGCGAGCGTGATGGTTATCGACGAATCCATCGATATCGGGAATGCCATTATCCGAGGCTGGGTTGCGACCGGCGGCGGGGACCCGATCTGGCGGCCGAATGCGACGGTGGGAAGTCACGATACGCCGGAGGGGGTCGTCGACGAAGAGCACATTTCTAATGACTTTTCCTCTTCCTTTCCGGAAGTCGAGCCGCCGGATACCACCTTGGCCTTGCCCTACCTGGATGAGGACGAGATCGGCACGCTGGGGGAGTATGTCATTTATACCGCGGACAGTGTCAACCGGAGCGGTGCCGGAAGTGAGTTGAGGATCACCGGCCACGTTACCATGGTCGTGGATAACGATTTCAATATCGGGGGCAACGGTCAGGTGATCATCGAAGAGGGGGCGTCCCTGACCCTTTTTGTCGGGGGCGAACTGAGTGTCAAGGGCAACGGAATGGCGAACGAATCCGGGATTCCGGGGAATCTCCAGATCTACGGGTTTGGAGACGGGGGCTACGATTGGGACCTTGGCGGTACGGCCGACCTGTTTGCCGCGGTTTATGCGCCCATCATGAATATCAATATGCTTGGAACCAGTGAATTCAGGGGCGCGGTTGTCGGGGATGACGTTTTCCTGAACGGCGATGTGGACTTCTGGTACGACGAAGACCTGCGGGAGCTCTTTACCGATAATCGGTACGCGATGACCCGCTGGCAGGAGCTCTACGGTGACAACCGCTACGATCTGGGCAGCGGAGGGTAGATCTGAACCGCATCGCCGGGAAGTTTTCCCGGTGAGCGGATTTGCTTTTACACGGGGCCGGGACCTCTTCCAAAATGGCGTCGCCTCGGGGCTGTGTCGGCCCGGAGGCCACGCCATCGGTATGAAGAAGTTTTACATCACAACGGCCATCGATTACGCCAACGGGAAGCCCCACCTGGGGCATGCCTACGAAAAAGTCCTCACGGATGTCATCGCGCGCTCCCGCCGCATGATGGGCGAAGACGTGCACTTCCTGACCGGTCTCGACGAGCACGGGCAGAAGGTCCAGCAGACGGCCCAGCAGCGCGGGATCGAGCCGATCGAGCTGTGCGATGAGGCTTCCGGGGATTTTCGCGGCCTGTGCCGGGATCTGGAGATTTCCAACGACGACTTTATCCGCACGACCGAAGACCGGCACAAGAAGGTGGTTCGGCGCCTGTTGCAGAAGCTTTATGACGAGGGCCGGATCTACAAGGCGGAGTACACCGGTTACTACAGCGCACGTATCGAACAGTTCCTGCGCGAGCGGGACCAGGTCGACGGCGAATGGCCGGCCGAATACGGAGAGGTCGTCGAAATCACCGAGTCGAATTATTTCTTCAAACTCGGTCAGTACCAGGATTGGCTGGTCGAGTTCCTCAACGGGAACCCCGATTTTATCTTTCCGCGTTTCCGCGGCAAACAGGTGCTGGAGTTTCTCAAGGAACCCCTCAACGACCTCTGCATTTCCCGTCCGGCCGAACGCCTTTCCTGGGGGATCCCGCTGCCGTTCGATGAGGATTACGTCACTTATGTCTGGTTCGATGCGCTCGTGAACTATGTCTCCGCCGTGGGCTGGGGCGAGGAGCGTTTTGAAAGCTACTGGCCGGCGGATTTCCACGTGATCGGGAAGGACATCCTCGTTCCTCCGCACGCCGTATACTGGCCGATCATGCTGAAAGCCGCGGGGATCCCCCTACCGAAGTCGCTCCTGGTGCACGGGTGGTGGCTGAAATCCGGCCGGAAAATGGCCAAGAGTACCGGCAACGTCGTCGACCCGCTCGACCTCATCGGACATTTCGGGCCGGATGCGTTCCGGTACTTCGTTACCCGGGAGATGAACGTGGGTCAGGACAGCGACTTTTCGCTCGAGCTCTTCATGTCCCGTTACAAAAGCGACCTGGCCAACGACCTCGGCAACCTGGTCAGCCGGGCGTTGAACATGATCGGACGCTACTGCGAAGGCACGGTTCCAGCCGCTTCGCTGGAGGAGGAACCCGAGAAGGAGTTGCGCGCGCTCTGGGAAGAGACCAGGAAGAGCTCGGCCGAGCTGTACGCGGACATGCAGTTTCACGTCGCCCTTGAAAAAACCTTCGCCTTTATCCGGGCCATTAACCGGTACGCGGAAATCCGGGCGCCGTGGAAGTTGGCGAAATCCGATGACGACGCCGACCGGAAACGCCTGGAGACGGCGCTCGCTACCCTGGCCGAGGGCGTTCGCCTGAGCGTCGTCCTCCTCAAACCCGTCATGCCCGGAACCGCCGAACGTGTTTACCGTCTCCTCGGACTCACCGAGGTCCGGGAATGGGAACGCGATCTTGAATGGGCTTCGATCCTCGAGGGCAAAAAGGTCTCCGCCCCGGAGATTCTCTTTCCCCGTCCGAAAACGGAAGGGGCGCCCGAGTAGGCCGGGGGCATCCATGCGGGTTTTGTCTCTTGAAAGCTACGCGGATCGCGGACGGTCGTCGTTGGAGAAGTTCCTCGTCGACTGCCGAGACCTTGCCCGGAAGAAGGGCCGATTTCAGGTTGCCAGCATTTCGCTTCGCGTTCGACAGATTGATCCCCTGGCGGTTCTGGAGTCGATTTTCGAACTCGGGGAATGGCATTTTTACATGGAGAAAAGCGCGGATGACTGGGCTTTGGCCGGCGCCGATGAGGTGGTCTCCTGCCGGATTGACGGGAAGGACCGGTTTGAGCGATCGAAGGCGTTCATTCAGGAAATACTGGACAACACGCTCGCCATCGGGGACATGGAGGTTCCGTTCGCCGGTCCTCATTTCTTCTGCGGCTTCACCTTCTTCGATTCCCCCGGGGAGGGATCCCCGTTTCCGGGCGCCGCTCTCTTCCTGCCGAGATGGCAGGTTGCGCGGGCTGCGGGCGGATGCTGCGCGGTCGCCAACGTAAAGGTCGAGGCCGGCAGCGAGGTCGAACCGTTGGCGGAGAGCGTGTGGCGGGCCCATGAAAAATTTTCCGCCTTCACCTATCACCAGCCGGAGCGGCCGGCGTCCGGCCACGCCCCGCGTGCGGAGCCGGCCCTGACAGAGGAGGTGTCCGCCGGCCGGGGAGATTTCAGGTTTTCGGTCGAACGCGCCTTGAGTGATATTCGATCGGGCAGGTACCGGAAGATTGTTTTGGCCCGCGCGCTGGACCTGCGGC
>PWMU01000148.1 GCA_003558065.1 Opitutia bacterium
CTTCAGAGGCCAAATAAAAAAGCCGCACCCCGCCTCACTCCAGCCGCACCGGGATGCCGTGTTCGGCGAGGTAGCGTTTGACGTCGTCGATTTTGAAGGTGCCGAAGTGGAAGAGGGAGGCCGCGAGGACGGCGGAGGCGTTGGCCTCTTTGAGGACGCTGAGAAAGTGCTCCATTTTTCCGGCGCCGCCGGAGGCGATGACCGGAACCTCGACGGCTTCGGAAACACGGCGTGTGAGGGGAACATCATAACCGGCCTGGGTCCCGTCGCAGTCCATGCTGGTCAGAAGGATTTCCCCGGCGCCGAGGGAGACGACCTTGCGGGCCCATTCGACGGCGTCGAGTTCGGTCGGGTTGCGACCGCCGTGTGTGTAGACCCGCCAGCGGTCTTCGCCGGGTTCGTGTTTGGCGTCGATGGCGACGACGATGCACTGGTTGCCGAACTTGCGGGCGGCGTCCCGCACGAGATCGGGACTTTTGACCGCGGCGGTGTTGAGGCTGACCTTGTCGGCGCCGGCGTTGAGCATCTGCCGGATGTTCTCGACCGTTCGCAAGCCGCCGCCGACGGTGAGGGGCATGAAACATTCCGAGGCGGTCTCCTCGACAACCTGGTGCATGATCTCGCGTTCGTCGCTGGAGGCGGTGATGTCGAGAAAAACGAGCTCGTCGGCGCCCTGTTCCTCGTAGGTCTTGGCCGACGCAACGGGATCTCCGGCGTCGCGAAGTTCCTGGAAACGGATTCCCTTGACGACACGGCCTCCCGCAACATCCAGGCACGGTATGATGCGGCGGCACAGCATGATCTTCCTCAGCCTTCCACCGGAACGATGTCCGGTTCGAACGTGACGGTCAGGCGGTAGGTCTGTCCCGGACGCATGATGAGCGGGTGGTCACGCAGGAGTGTCTGGAGATAATGGACTTTGCCGTAGAAGGTCATGTACTCCGGATTGTCGCTGACCACGTCGGTTTCCTGCCAGTTCGCGTGAAAATCGTCCTTCACCACCGAGCAGCGGAAGCCCTCCTGCCCGAGAGTCGGAGTCGTGCCGAGGCGGTAGCGGGAGTGGGGGGAAGCAATGGCCAGCATGTAGCGCATGCGGGTCATTTGGGTATTGTTTTTGACCGAGAAGGCGAACTCGCTGGTGATCCTGCTCTTCTCAAAATTCCAGTTGACTTTGCAGGTGCCGATACCGGAAACCACCTGTTCCTCCCGGGTGATCAGTTCCGGCTGTTCGTAGCGGAAGTAAAAGGCGTTGCGGGTTCCCAGACCGGTGACGATCCGCTTCCCGTAATAAGCGGGAATGAACTGCTTCCCGTCGATGGTCAGCTCCGGTATCATGATCGGGAGATACTGATTGGCAGGCCAGTCGAACACGCCCGGGCAGTGAGGGAACGGCAGGGAATCGCAATTGTTTTCCCCGCCTCCGCTGACCAGCGGGAGCTGCGCGTGAAAGCCGGAGTCGGGGTCGCGGTAGAGGAAAATGCCCTGTTCCTTGCGGTTGCTCTTGTCGTAGACAATAAAACGGCCCGAGGGTTTCGGGGTGATCGCCTTGGCGGTCGCGGTGGCGGGCGTGGTGATGCTCCGGGCCAGGCGCGACCACTGGCTGAGGTAGCGGGCGGCGTCGAAATTTGCCATCCGGGTCGTGTGGTTCGGAATGGTGTTCCGTTCGCCGTCGCGGATCACCAGGCAACCGCTTTCCTGGTCGAGGTAATTCACGAAGAAAAACTGAAAGAGCCGCCTCAGGAGGTCGAAGTATTTGCTTTTCTGCTCGCTCGAGACCCACCCGTCGCGCAGCCCCTGGAGAATGAGGCTGATGCAGTGCATCTGGCCGTAAGCGCCGATGCCCCGTCCGTAAGCCCAGCCGAGACCGTCGTAGCGAATGAGATCCGGGAACATTTTAATATAGCGTTCCCCGTAGGTGCGCAGGCTGGGGAGCTTGCGCTCCTTGAGGTTGACATTCGCGTGGAGCTGGAGGGCCTGCCGGATGAAAATAAAGGCGAGAACCCCGTAGATATTGAAACCGCCGCCGAGGTTCTCCGGGGAGTCGTCGAAAAATTTGCCGGAACTGTGCTGGTCGATCCGTTCCAGGAAGCGGTCGATCAACCTGCCGGTTTCATCCTTCTTGGAGAGGCCCATGCTGTAGCGGGTGACCGCCTTTGCAATGTTGAAGGCCTGCCAGTGATTCTGGAAATCGCTCCGCGCCAGCAATTGCTCGTCGAGGGCTTCCCGGGTCGGGTCGACCAGACGTTCCCACACCTGGTTACGCTCCTTGGCGGGCCCCCAGGAAAGGAGCCCCAGGGCGGCGTAAGCGAGCCCGTTTTCCTGGACCGGCTCGCTAAAAGCCTGGCTGGTAAGGGTGCGGGCGGAGAGGTCCACCAGGTCGTGGCCGTCCATACTGGTTTCACCGGTGGCCCGGTAGAACTCGCCGATGGCGAGCGCGGCGTGACCGGGCTCGTCGTGGCGGGGCTGCTCACCTTCGAGTGGAGCGATCGTGCCGTCCTGATTGATGGAGTCCAGGTTTTCGCCCAGTATGGAGCGGGCCATATCCAGACACTGCTCGGAAAAACTCTGCATGAGGGAATCGTGTCGATTTTTTGCGCCCCTGAACGTTAAAGGTTATTGGCGCACAACGAAAAAGATTTTTTGTGGTGGGTTATGCGTCCGGGTTCAAGCGTTAAGTTCAAAATTTTTCGATTCTCCCGGAAGCGCGTGAGCCGGGAGCGGGTGAATTTCGGGAGGTGACGGCCCCCGCGGTGTCCGCCAAAGCCCTTGTGGGTCAGAATTTAACTTGCCACCCGGAGAGCATTCTGTTCCTGCTCTGGGATGGATTTGACATTCCAGGAACGTACCGCGCTGGTGACCGGCGCCGGTCGGGGAATAGGAAAAGCTATTGCGGAAACGCTGGCTGAAAGCGGTGTCAATGTCATCTGCGTCAGCAAGTCGGAAGCGAGCTGCGGCGCGGTGGCCGAGGGTATCCGGGAACGCGGCGGGCGGGCGTCGGCGCGCGCCGTGGATGTTTCCGACGGAAAAGCCGTGGCGGAGGCCTCCGCGGAACTGCTCGCCGAGCATGAGACCATTGATATCCTCGTCAACAACGCCGGGATCACCCGTGACGGCCTGATGCTCCGGATGAGCGACGAGGCCTGGCACGAGGTCCTCAATACGAATCTTTCGAGTTGTTTTTACTGGATCAAGGGAGTGGTTCGTCCCATGACGCGCAAACGCTGGGGCCGCGTCGTCAATATCTCGTCGGTCGTCGGTTTGATGGGGAACGCGGGCCAACTCAATTATTCGGCAGCCAAGGCCGGAATTTTCGGGCTGACAAAAAGCCTCGCCAAGGAATTGGCCAGCCGGTCGGTGACCTGCAACGCGGTCGCGCCCGGCTTTATCAATACGGACATGACTTCCGCTCTCGACGAGGATGTCAGCAAGGAAATTGCCAGCCGGGTGCCGCTCAAACGCCTCGGCGAAGCCCGGGATGTCGCCAAAATGACGGCCTACTTGTGTTCGGAGGAGGCCGGGTACATCACAGGACAGGTTTTTACCGTTGACGGCGGGCTGGTCATGTGATCCTAAGAAGCGACCAACCATTTATCTGAATACAAATTATGGCAGACTCAAAAACCATCGAACAGCGTGTAAAAGAGATCATCGTTAACCAACTGAACGTTAACGAGGATCAGGTAACCCCGGATGCGTCCTTTCTCGACGACCTGGGTGCGGATTCCCTGGACACGGTGGAACTCATCATGGCCTTCGAAGAAGAGTTCAAAGACGAAATCAAAGGTGAGATCCCTGAATCCGAAGCGGAGAAACTGCAGACGGTCAAGGACGTCATCAGCTATATTGAAGAGAAGATGTCCGCTTCGTCGTAAACGGAGCACAACATTTTCCGCCAGGAGACAGCAGTCGCCTGGTCAGGTACCAGAACGCAGAAACCCTGATGTTCATCCGCTAAGATGGCTGATTCTCCCGAGGTTCCCAGAATTGTCGTCACCGGACTCGGCGTGATCGCCGCTTCCGGTGGGGACACCAATACGTTCTTTCAGAACATGCTCGCGGGCGAAAGCGGGATCTGCGGCGTGACCGCGTTCGACGTTTCCGACCTGCCTTCGAAGATCGGCGCCGAAATCAAGGATTTCGACCCGACCGCCTTCATGGACCCGAAGGAGGCGCGCCGCAACGACCGCTACACCCAGTTGGCGGTAGGAGCCAGCCAGCAGGCAATCGCCGATGCCGGGCTCGACATGGCCCGCGTCGACGCCGACCGGTGCGGGGTGTTGGTCGGTTCGGGGATCGGCGGGATGTGGACGATCGAGACCCAGTCCCGGATCCTTTTCGAAAAAGGTCCGAGACGAGTCTCGCCGTTCATGATTCCTTCGCTGATCGCGAATATTGCCAGCGGCAAGGTGGCGATCGATATCGGGGCACGCGGACCGAATTTTTCGGTGGTGAGCGCCTGCGCGACCTCCACGCACGCCCTGGGCGAGTCGTTGCGGATCATGCGGACCGGCGACGCGGATGTCATGATTGCGGGCGGCAGCGAGGCCGCGATGACGCGGTTGGGATATGCCGGTTTCTGCGCCATGAAGGCGATGAGCACCCGCAACGACGATCCGCGCGGTGCCAGCAGGCCGTTCGAGAAAAGCCGAGACGGTTTCGTCATGGGGGAGGGGGCCGGCATTTTTGTGCTGGAAACGCTGGAACACGCCCGTGCGCGTGGGGCCAGGATTTACTGCGAGTTGGCAGGTTATGCCGCCACCTGCGATGCCTTTCACATTACTCAGCCGGATTCCGAAGCCGTTGGCCTGACCCAGTGCCTGAAGAAGGCCCTCAAGAACGCACGGATGGAACCGGCCGATGTCGATTATATCAACGCCCACGGCACGTCCACTCAGTTCAATGACAAGTGCGAGACGCTGGCCGTGAAGAATGCCTTCGGTGAGGCTGCCGGGAAGGTGATGGTCAGCTCGACCAAGTCCATGACCGGACATCTCCTGGGCGCGGCCGGAAGTGTGGAAGCGGCGATCTGCGCCAAGATCATCGAGACCGGCGAAGTGCCGCCGACGATCAATTACGAGGAGCCGGATCCCGGTCTCGATCTGGATTATGTTCCGAATGTGAAGCGAAAAGCGGATGTTAGGGTCGCCATGACCAATAATTCCGGTTTTGGCGGGCACAACGCCTCGCTGATTCTGAAGGCGTTTGAGGATTCGTGATCACTGTGTCGCGGAAACCGAAGGTTTCGACAGCCGGGGAATTCCGTTTCTCCGCTTTTCTCTTTGAAGTCGGGGAATAAATCGGTTTGCTTATCCCTCATAATGGCCAGCATTCATTTGACCGCATACTTTTCCGGTCGGGTTCAAGGGGTCGGATTCCGTTACCAGACAAGGGAGATCGCCAAGGGCTTTGACGTGACCGGTTACGTGCAGAATCTATCCGATGGGCGCGTGTTGCTGGTGGCCGAGGCCGGGGAAAAGGAACTCGACTCTTTTCTCGCCGAGATTGAAGATAAATTGAGCGCGTACATCAGGAAAACCGAATCCAGCAAAACACCGGAATTAAAGGGCTACACCGATTTCACTATTCGCTAGGGTTCCTCCCCGCGGGACGAGCGGATCGGTTCTTATCGGGGCCGAAGAGTCGAAGGAAAAGAAAAGAGAAGGAACAAATGAAATGACTTCCGCGATCAGTATTGAAGATTTGACCAAAGACTTTCCCCTGGGATTCGGGCACCTCAAGCTGAGGGCGGTGGAGGACCTGAGCCTGGAGATTGCGGACAACCAGGTATTCGGACTTCTCGGTCCCAACGGGTCGGGGAAGAGCACGACCATCAAGGTTATCCTCGGCCTGCTGGCTCCGACCCGTGGAACCTGCGGTATCTTCGGGACACCGAGCGCGGAGGTGTCGTCCCGGCGCGACGTCGGGTTCCTGCCGGAAGCGCCTTATTTCTATCGTTACCTGACAGGTTTCGAGCTGGTCCGGTTTTTCGGGCGCATCTGCCAGGTGGAGAAATCCAAGCTCAACGACCGGGTGCACGAAGTGATCGAGTGGGTGGGCTTGAAGGAGGCCGCTCACCGGCGTGTCGGGACTTATTCCAAGGGAATGCTGCAACGTATCGGGCTGGCGCAGGCTCTGGTCCATGATCCCCGGCTGGTCATTCTCGACGAGCCCACCGCGGGCGTGGATCCCGTGGGTTCGGCCGAGATTTCGTCGCTGATCCTGAAACTGAAGGAGCAGGGTAAAACCATTATCCTTTGCTCCCACCTGCTCGGACAGGTGGAGGATATTTGTGACCGGATTGCCATTCTCAATCGGGGGAAGCTCATTCTCGAAGGCGAACTCAGGGACCTCGTCAGTAAAAAGGACCTGCGATCGGTGGTCGTTCAGGATTACCGGGAGGAGTATAACGACGAGCTGGCCGGCTGGTTGCAGGCCCGGGAATCCCGGCTTGTTTCGGTGGAGCAGCCGCAATACAGTCTGGACCGGGTGTTTCTGGAGCACGTCGGCCGTTCGGAGCTGGCACGCGAAAAACTTTCAGAACGCGCCGAGGTCGCCAAACAACAGGATACCGCTTCCGGCAAGGACAACGAGGAAAAGAAGAAATCGTCATGAGCAAGGTTGTTTTTTCCCCCGCACGCATCAACATCATCGCGAAGAACACCTTCCTTGAGGCGGTACGGCAGAAGTTCTTCGGTTTCCTCGTCATTATCGCCCTGGGCATCATTCTGAGCTCCCAGGTTTTTCGCGATTTCAACTTCGGCGCTCCCGAACTCAAGTTTATAGCAGACTTCGGGTTCGGGGCGATCGTCCTTTTCGGGTCGGTTCTGGCCATTGTGGCGACGGCGCAGCTGTTCTTCAGCGAAATCGAAAACAAGACCGCCATCACGATTCTGGCAAAACCCATATTCCGCTCCGAATTCATCTTCGGAAAGTTTCTCGGGGTGTCTCTCCTGCTGCTGGTTTTCACCGGCATGATGACGGTCATTCTTTCAGTGCTGCTCTTCTGGCGTGAGACCGCCATCATGGAGGGAGTGGATCCGGAGGCGTTTGAAGCGGGCCGAATGGTCGCCTACGGAGATATTTTCCTGTACGGGATCGTCCAATGGTTGAAGTTTTCCATCCTTTGCGGGATCACCATGGTTGTGGCGAGCTTTTCGAATACGAATCTGTATTCGGTTATCCTCTCATTCGTGATTCTGCTGATCTGCCACCTTCAATACCTCGCCCGGGACGCCTGGGCGCAAATGGAGTTTTTGCCGGTGCAGCTCGCGGTGTTTATGCTGTCCGCCGTGTTTCCCAATTTTCAGCTTTTCAATATCGGGGATCAGATCGCCCTAGGGGAGTCGATACCGTTTGAACTTGGAGCCCGGATCATCGGCTACGCCCTGATCTATATCATCGTCTTCAACCTGTTGGCGGTTTTCAGCTTCCGTAAACGTGAGATCTGACCCATGAACTGGAAAGCACTCGTCGTCATTTTTGTCGTGCTGTTCGTGGTGGGGCTCGCGGTCAGGCCGGTCGAGGGGCCCGCCTGGGACGAGCTCCGCGAACGCGAGCCTTCCCTCCGCCTGGCCGACCTGGAGGACGCCCTCGGGCAGGGCGTAACCGTCGGACTTCTCGGCGGGTTCCGCGCGATCGTGGCCGATCTGCTGTGGATTCGCACCAACGTCATTTGGGAACAGCAGGAAACCGCGGTCATCCCCGCCACCGAAACGATGATTCGCCTGGTGACGACGATCGATCCGCGCCCGGTTTATTTCTGGCTCAATGGGGCGCGCATGATCGCTTATGATATGTCGGTGTGGCGCGTAAGGGAAGCGGGGGATTACGGGAATATTCCGGATGCCGCCGTACGACGCTATCACGACGAGCAGGCGGAGACGGCGATCCGATTGCTGGAGCGTGCCCGGGAGTTCCATCCGGACCGGCCGGAAATCCTGATCGAGATCGCGAATATTTATCTCCGCCGCATGGAGAACGAGGAAAAGGCGGCCGAATATTACAGGATAGCCGCTGAAATGGAAGGCGCCCCGCCGTACGCGGCGCGGATTCACGCCGAGATCCTGAGAAGGATGGGAGAATACGAACAGGCGTACGAATGGCTCAAGGAACTGTACGCGACCCTCGACCCCGGGAACCCGGCACACCAGAAGCAAGTCGTGCTCGGGCGGATTCGGGAGCTGGAGGACACCTTGGACGTTCCCTTAATCCAGCGCTTCCAGCCCTGAGAGGCGAGCGGGGAAGGGGGCGGATCATGGATCGTTCCATTTGCCGTGTTCCTTGATGAGGTCGATCAGGCGCTGGTCGGCTTCTTCTTCGGGAACGTGGTATTTGACGCATTTTTTCCCAACGTAAAGATTGACCTTCCCGGGCGCGCCGCCCACGTAGCCGAAATCGGCGTCGGCCATTTCGCCCGGGCCGTTCACGATGCAGCCCATGACGGCGATCTTGACGCCTTTGAGGTGACCGGTCTGCTCGCGGATGCGCCGGGTGGTTTCCTGGAGATTGAAGAGCGTCCGCCCGCAACTGGGGCAGGCGACGAACTCGGTCTTGGTGATCCTGGAGCCCGCGCCCTGGAGGATGTTGTAGGCGAGTCGCGTGCCGCGGACAAGATCGTCCTCGGTTTCCAGGCTGATCAGGTCGCCAATACCGTCGCAAAGCAGGCTGCCGGTCAGGATGCTGGCGTCGATCAGGCGGTCCAGGAAGGTGTCGCTCGATCCGGTTCGCATTTCCCGGGTGTTCTGAATCCAGATTGGAGAACGGAGGGAGTGCGCCTGTAGAACCTCGGCCAGGTACAGGTAGCTTCCGACCGCATGGCAACCTTCGACCGGAGCGGAAAGGGTGAATATGAGCCGACCGGGAGACGCGTCCCTGAAGACCTCGGCGCATCCGGAAATGGCGGCCGGCGCGATTTCCGCGGCGAGCAGAAAGTCCCGGCGGTCGCAGAGCTCCAGGAATCGGCGAAGGAGTTCCCTGTCATGCGATCCGAATACACGGTGGAGCACGATGGCGAGCCCGTCGAATCGGGCGAGCTTTTCCAGGTCGCAGGGATCCACATCGCGGCTCACGGGCAGGATCAGCGCGGCCACCTTGCCGGAAAGCTCCGAAACCAGCGCATCCACGCCCGGAAGGGCGGTTGGGTCGACCGGCGGGCACTCGACCCCTTCGATCGGAATTTCCTGAAGGGCTTGCCCGGCCCGGTCGATGTCACGAACGAAGGCGGCTCCGGAGTCGGGGGAACGCGGAAGGCGGGCGATCACCCGCGGGGGTTGGTCCGGGCCGATCGGACAGGCGCTGCCGAAAAAAGCCGGAGCGATCGAGCGCCGGTTGAACGAGAACGGGTCGACCGAGTCGGTGGCCCGGGATTGCGGCGGCCGCGGGGCATTGTTCCACAATTCCATCGCCTTGTCCGCGATGGCTCGGGCAACGGGGATCTCGTGGACGGAATCTTCGGTGAGGGAGACCCGGATCGTGTCGCCGAGCCCGTCGGCAAGCAGGCTGCCGATGCCGATGGCGCTCTTGATGCGCCCGTCTTCTCCGTCCCCGGCCTCGGTTACCCCCAGGTGGAGGGGATAGTGCATGTCCTCTTGTTCCATGTGATGCACAAGGAGCCGGTAGGCCTGGATCATTACCTTGGGGTTGCTCGCCTTCATGGAAAGAATGATATCGCGGAAACCGTGGGATTCGGCGATCCGGAGAAATTCCAGCGCGGACTCGACCATGCCCAGGGGAGTGTCCCCGTAGCGGTTCATGATACGGTCCGAAAGCGAGCCGTGATTCGTTCCGACCCGCATTGACCGGCCGAGCTCCTTGCAGCGGAGCACGATCGGAGAGAAGGCCTCGTGGAGGCGCTCGAGCTCCTCGTTGTATTGAGAATCGGAATATTCGCGAACCGCGAACTTTTTCCGGTCGGCGTAATTGCCCGGATTGACCCGTACTTTATCGACATGCTCGACCGCCTCCATGGCGGCGGCGGGAAGGAAGTGAATGTCGGCGACAAGCGGATTGTGGATCCCGCGATCACGGAGTTCCTTCCGGATTTCCCTGATGCACCGAGCCGCGGTGACGTTGGGGGCCGTGACCCGGATGATTTCGCAGCCGGCTTCGGCAAGCGCCGTCGCTTCTTCCACCGTTCCGGAGACATCTTTCGTGTCGGATGTCGTCATGGACTGGATACGAATGGGGTTGTCTCCCCCGACCCCGACATTCCCGATCCGCACTTTGCGCGTGCGACGCCGGTGACTGCGAAAGCGCGACTCGCAGTAAGTGCTTTCCGGATTCAAAGTTCGAAGTTCAGAGTTCAAGATTCAAGAAGCGGGAAAGGTGGTTTCGGGTTTCGGCCTTCGTGGAGGGCCGCCCGGGATCGGCCTTGCGGTTTGAGTATTCCGCGGTTCACGGCAGGGGCTACGACGATACAGGCCCTCTGTTCCGGCTGAACACCGAACCCCGCAACCTCAACGCTCTTCATCGGACGGGACGGGTTCGATGTAGTTTTCCCGGTATTCCCGGGCGTCCTGGCTGTCGTGCCACCATCGGTCGATGTCGAAGAAAGTCACGTAAAGCATGAGGCCGAGCAGCATGATCATGAATACGCCTTGTGTGGCCGCAACGAAATTGGGCGGCAGGCTTTTGCCCCGGAGCTTGGCTATCGTGGCAAAGACGATGTGGCCGCCGTCGAGGACGGGAATGGGAAGCAGGTTGAGTATCGCCAGATTGACGTTGATCAAAACCATCACGAACAGGACGAGACGGAAGTCGGCCTGGGCGGCCCAGTGGATGATGCGCGCGATTCCCGCCGGGCCGGACATGTGCCGGAGGCCGACATCCGATTGCGGATTGACCAGACTGCCGAGCATTTGGAAAACGCGCTTGCGGGCGTGGTCGACCTGTTCGACCGGGTTGCGGTAGACGAGTGTCCGGACCTGTTTGCGCTGGAAGCCGAGCAGGTAACGCGTTTCGCCGTCACGGCTGACCACGGCCTCCCGGGGGGTCAGGCTTAGTGTCAGGGTCTCGTCGCCGCGTTCAACGGTCAAAGCGACTTCCTTTTCGCCGGCTTCTTGAATGTGGTTCTGAATCTGGCCGAGCGAATGAACGTGGATGCCGTCGATCTCGACGATCCGGTCGCCGGCCCGGAGACCGGCCGTTTCGGCGGGAAACCCTTCGGTGAGGCTTTCCACGATCACAGGATGGGCGCCCTGCACGCCAATGGTGCGCAGGCGGTCCCGGCCGACGAGGATCGGGTGCACACGCACCTCCATGAGTTCCCCGTTGCGCTCGACCTCCATGCGCACGAGCGGGTTACCGTCCTCGTCGCGGCCCGAGCCCATGAGGACGGCGTGCTGAATGTCGGTGAAGGTTGCCACCGGTTTTCCGTCGACGGACCGAATGACGTCTCCGGTTTCGATCCCCGCCCGGGCGGCGGGGGACTCGAATTCCTCCCCGGTCGGCATAGTGAGCGTCGAGGATACGTGGCCGATTGTGGTGGTCTGCTGTTCGACGGCCGCGGGGTAACCCGCGCCCCACAGAATCAGTGAGAGAAAGAAAGCGAAGATGATGTTGAACACCGCTCCCATGACCGAAACAATAACCTTGGAGGAGTAACTGATGGGGGGCAGGTTCCTGGCATCGGCCTCGCCTTCGATTCCCTGCATGTCGGCGAGTTGCGGCAGGGCGACATAGCCCCCGAGAGGCAGCCAGGACACCCGGTACTCGACTCCGTCCCGGATCCAGGAAAAAATCTTGGGCCCGAATCCGATGGAGAAACGCTCGACGTGAAGACCGCGGCGTCGCGCGGCGAGAAAGTGGCCGAGTTCATGGACAAAGATCGAGGCGCCGAAAAAAACGACGATCAGGAAAATCGACCAGAAGCTGGAGAGGAGGACGTTTATGAAGTTTTCTTCCATGCGTAGGTTTTGACAAGTTCGGAAGCCTTTCGGCGAATGGAGAACTCTAGATCGAGGACATCATCCAGGGTTCCGGGTTCGAAATTATCAAACCCTTCCAGGGTTCTCTCGATCACCCCCGGAATCTCAAGAAAGGAGAGGCGGTTTTCGAGAAAGGTCTCAACGGCGACTTCGTTGGCCGTGTTGAAAACGGCCGGAGCGACGCCGCCCGCTTCCAGCGCGTGGCGCGCGAGACCCAGGCAAGGATAACGATCGGGGCAAACCGGCTCAAGGTCAAGCCGGTGGATTCGTTTGAAATCGAGGGTCTCCCGGACCCCCGGCGCCCGGTGCGGGTACCTGAGGACGTGCTGGATCGCGAAGGTCATGCAGGGGGGGGAAAGCTGCGCGAGGATCGAGCCGTCGACCATTTCGACGAGGGAATGGATGATGCTCTGGCGGTGCAGAACCACCTCGATCCGGCCGGGTGCTATATCAAAAAGCCAGTGGGCTTCGATCATTTCCAGTCCCTTGTTCGCCATGGTGGCGCTGTCGATTGTGATCTTCCGTCCCATTGACCAGTTCGGGTGGCGCAGGGCGTCTTCGGGAGCGACTTGTTTCAGGTCCTCCAGCGGCCAGTCGACGAAAGCCCCGCCGGAAGCGGTGAGAACCAGCCGGGAAACATCCTCCGGGCGACGGCCTTCCAGGCACTGAAAGAGGGCGTTATGCTCGCTGTCGACTGGAAGGAGGCGGACGTCGTGCGCCTTCGCGGCGGTGGTTACGAATTTTCCCGCGAGCACAAGGATCTCCTTGTTGGCGAGCGCGATGTCCTTGCCCGCCTCGATTGCGGCCAGGGTGGGGCGCAGGCCGGCTGTCCCGGAACTGGCGACCAGGACGATGTCCGCTTCGGGAAGCGAGGCGAGTTCGGTGATTCCTTCCGTGCCGCAGGAAAGCCGGCAGGTTCCGGGAAACGTTCCCGCCTCGACGCAGTCCCGGTAGGTCGATTCATCGGCGATTGCGGCGTGGCGAACGTCGAATTCGCGCGCGATCTCCGCCAGCCTTTCTCCCCGCGTGTTGCCCGCGATCCCGATCAGTTCGAGCTCCTCGCGCGCATGGCGAAGGACCGTGAGGGTGCTTTCCCCGATGGAGCCGGTGGCTCCCAGCAGCACGACGTTCTTCTTTACTGCCATCACGGGAAAATAAACAGGTGAAGCAGGACAAAAGCAACCGGAGCGCTCAGGATGAGGCTGTCCGAGAGATCGTACGCGCCGCCGATGCCGGGAATGGTCCGGCCGGAGTCCTTGGCGCCGGACTCGCGTTTGAATACCGATTCCAGCAGGTCCGAAGGGACGGAAATCGCGGCGATGGGCAGGGCGAGCGCGGCGGCGTTGAGCGGGGTCAGGGCGGAGGGCAGGTGCTCCCCGAATACGGCGGCAAACCCGCACGCCAACAGGACGGATGAAGCCAGGCCCCCCCCGACGCCTTCCCAGGTCTTGCCCGGGCTCAACTCCGGGGCGAGCTTGTGCTTTCCAATGAGGGAGCCGAAGACATAGGCGCCGATGTCGGCGAACTTGACCGCGACAATGACCCAGAGCGCCAGAAGCAGCCCGGCGGTCGGGTCGGCAGGCAGCAGGAGGATCTGGACAAAGAAATGCAGGGGGAAGGCGACAAAAACCAATCCGAGCGAGGTGGCGCCCAACGCGGAAATACGATGGGGGTGGGGACGGGCCAGGACGCAGACGGCCGCCAGAATGGTCCCGAGGGCCAGGACCGAGAGCGCCGTCAGCCGGGGGTCGAAGCCGTCGAAAGTCAGCGTGCCGTAAAAGGGACCGAGTACCAGAACGGCGCCGACGATGAGGCCGGCCAGTCTCAGGGGGCGGCCCCCGGTGCTCTCCAGCATTCGGTACATCTCGTGTTGGCTGGCGACCGCCAGGAGAGCGATGAGCCAGACGCCCGCGTGCGGGCCGAATCCGTAGAGAACCCCCCCGAGTGCCGTCCAGAGGATGACTGTGCTGAACGTGCGCCGGATCACAGGTGGTTGGCGGTTTCGGGGACGGTGGCGTTCACCTGGTCGCCGGTTTTTCCGAATCGGCGCTCTCTCTTTCTGTAGGTTTCAAACGCCTTCAGGAATTCCTCGCGACTGAACTCGGGCCAAAGGACAGGGGAGAAGTAGATTTCCGAGTAGGCGGATTGCAGGAGAAGAAAATTACTCAGCCGGCTTTCCCCGGAGGTCCGGATGATGAGGTCGGGATCGGGAATGTCGGCGCCCGTGTAGAGGTGGCGGGCGAACTTTTCCCAGGTGCAGGTCTCCGGATTCTCGCTCCCGGCGACAACGGCTTTGCAATAGCTGCGGACGGCGTCGATCACCTCCGTTCGTGCCCCGTAGTTCAGTGCGATCACGAGGGTTCGTTCCGTAAACCCCGCGGTCGCTTCCACAATCTCGTTGATCTTCGAGGAAACCCTGTCCGGCAGGTCGTTGATCCGTCCGATGCACCTGAGGCGAATCCGGTTCTCCATCAGATAACGCCGCTCCTCCTGGAGAAAGTGGTAGAGCATGTCCATGAGGGCGTTGACTTCATCCGCCGGACGCTGCCAGTTCTCCACCGAGAACGCGAACAGCGTGAGGTAGCGGAGCTCGGTTTCTCCCGCGGCGCGGACGACGGCTTTGGCGGCTTCAATGCCGCGGCGATGCCCCTCGATGCGGGGTAATCCCCGCTGACGGGCCCAGCGCCCGTTGCCGTCCATGATAACGGCGATATGGTTGGGCTGATGACCTGGAGTGATTGGCATGATTAAAGGGTTGTTATCAGCCCTGCGACAGTCGGGGTCAATTGCTAACCCGGGCATGATGGAAATTTCAAGCCCGCGGCGGCATGTGCCGGTGGGACTCCCTCCTCGCGGCCGGTGCCAAATCAATTTGACAGGCCGGGTCCGGAAATGGCATTTAGTCGACTGATGGCCGAGCCTTTGAAACAGGAGGAGATCGACGCCGCGCTGGAGAATCTTTCCGGATGGCGGCACGAGGACAATGCCTTGAGCAAGACTTTTAAGTTCAAGGATTTTCCGGCGGCCATCGCCTTTATCGTCAGGGTCGGCTTTGCTTGTGAAAAGGCGGATCACCACCCCGAGTTGAGCAACACCTACAACAAGGTGACCCTCCGGTTCACCACTCACTCGGCGGGCGGCAGGGTGACGGCGAACGACGTCGACCTGGCCCGAACTGTCGAAGCTCTCCGATAGATCCAAGATCCGCGCGACGAGATGAGCATCGGGTTTATCAGCGGCACCAGTGTCAGCCGTTCCCCGCTGTTTCAGAGCTGGGAGTCGTTTTCGCGGGAGACGGAGTACGGGCGGGTGCCTTTCAGGCGCCAGGGGGCGCTGGTCGCATTGAACCGGCACGGGCCGGACGGAATAACGCCCCCCCATGCGATCAATCACCGTGCCAATATCCGTTTTTTTTCGGATCTCGGCGTTGAGGCGATTGTTTCGCTCAACTCGGTGGGATCGCTCAAGCGGGACCTCCCCCCGGGAACGCTGGTCTCGTGCAGCGATTATGTTTCGTTTCGTCCGATGACCTTCCAGGACCGGCAGGCCCGTCCCGTGGCTCCGCGCGTCGGAAACACGCGGATTCCCGAAATCAGCCGGGCCTGCGACTATCCCGTCGAAACGGGCCGGATCTATGTTCAGACACGGGGACCCAGATTCGAGACCCGGGCGGAGGTCCGGATCATCCGGGACTGGGGCGACGTGGTGGGGATGACCCTGGCTCACGAAGCGGACCTGTGCGCCGAATCGGAGATCGACTACAACTCCCTGGCGATCGTGGACAATTTCGCGAACGGACTGTTCGAAGATGAGTTTAGCCACGAGGTGTTCCAGCGGCAGGTGAAGAGGAATCAGGCGAAAGTCGACCGGCTTCTCGAGGTCCTTCTGGAGCTTTACGGTTGAGCGGGAGGTCCGATATCGTGACGCTGACCGGGGTTCTTGTGTAACACGGCCTGGTTCAATCCGGGGTGGCCGGGTGTGACTGTTTCCGGGAGGCCCCTCCGTGCTGTTTCCGCCGGCCCCCCCCGCGATTAGACTTCCTAAAAAAGCGTAAAAGCCGCCAAACCATTCTAAATCCGGTGCTCAGGGCGACGACTGTAAACCGGGAATGGCTTGCAATCGACTTGTTTTTGTCGGAGATTCCTTTGGCTTATGAGCGATGCCGTACGATCCATTCCTGTCAGTGAGTCCCGAGCGACGCTTTTGCGACTCAGAAACAATATCGGGCAATACATCAAAGGGAAAGATGACGTGATTGACAGGGTAATTGTCTGCCTGGTTGCTTCCGGACATCTGCTGATCGAGGATCTTCCCGGCGTTGGGAAAACGACCCTGGCCTACTGCCTGGCCCGTTCGATTGACGCTTCTTTTTCCCGGATTCAGTTTACAAGCGACCTCCTGCCGGCCGATGTTATCGGGGTATCCGTCTACGACGAGAAGGACCGGTCGTTCAGCTTCAAGAAAGGGCCCGTATTTGCCAATATCGTTTTGGCCGACGAAATCAACCGGACGACGCCCAAGACCCAGTCCAGCCTTCTGGAGGTGATGGACCGGGGAAAAGTTTCGGTCGACGGCGGCACTTATTCGGTGGGGAGTCCGTTCATGGTGTTCGCGACCCAGAATCCGGTGGACTACGGCGGTACGTTTCCTTTGCCTGAAAGTCAGTTGGACCGTTTTCTGATGCGTATCCAGATGGGATACCCGGGCGAGAACGAAGAGCTTGAGATTTTGCGCAATTCCTTTCTGAATTACGACGACATCCGGATGGAACAGGTGATGAGCTACGAGGATGTGCTTCATCTGCAGGCCTCGATTCAGGAGATCTACGTTGAAGACAGCATCCTTGAATACATCATCAAGATTGTGACCGCGACGCGGACCGAAAGTGAATTCAAGGCCGGAGCGAGCACCCGCGGTTGTCTCTCTCTGAAAGTGGCGGCTCAGGCCCGGGCGCTTTACCACGGCCGTGATTTTGTGCTGCCCGAAGACGTTCAGGATATGGTGGAGCCGGTGTTGAGCCACAGGCTGCACCTGAGACGGCAGACCTCGGACCCGATGGAGGAAAGGCGTATATCGCGGACAATTCTGCACTCCATCATTGATTCGATTCCGGTTCCCATGTAATGGAGTCGTGACGGGACCCGTGAGTCTCGCGCATATGGCCGACCCAAGAACCAGCATCTCGTCATGGCAGGGACCCGGAGCGCCGCCGGAAATCCGTCGCGGGGTGAGCGGGTTGTTCAAGCGGATCTCCGCCATGATCGTTCCTCCGCGCGGGCAGCGTTTTCTTCCCACCGCCACCGGCTATATTCTGATCTTGCTGGCCGTGGGCATCTGTATTGCCGCGTTCAACACCGGCAGCAACATCCTTTTCATATCCCTTTCGCTGATTCTGGCGGGGCTGCTTTTGAGCGGGATCCTTTCGTGGGTCAATTTCCGGGGAACCTGCTGGCGGCTGCAGGGAGAGCCGCCCTTCAGGGCGGGGGAAAAGGGCTCAATCTGCGTGGAGATCTTCAACGGCAAGAAGATGCTGCCCACCTATTCGATCTGGTTCCGGCTTAAGACGGCAATGAGCCGGGAAAACGGCAGGGTCTTTCTCGAGCATCGTCTCGACCCCCAGTGTCTGGCGACATTGGAGTGGGTATTCGAGCCGGCCGGCAGGGGAATCGAAGAAGCGACCCTCAGCGGGGCCATTTCGGAGTTCCCTTTTGGGTTTCTGCGCAAGTCGGTCGGCCGTACCCTGTCTTTGAAGCTGATCGTCTGGCCCCGCCGCATCGCCTATGACCTTCAGGAATCCGCCGTGGCCCAGCAATTCGCCCTCCAGGGAGAGTCCGCGCGCCGCGTCGGGCAGGGGGAGGACCTGATCAACCTGAGGAATTACCAGCAGGGGGATTCCCAGCGCCTGATTCACTGGAAAGCCAGCGCCCGGGTTCGACGGCTGCAGGTGCGGCAGTTCGCCTCGGAAAACCAGTCGGCTTACTTTTTTTTCCTGCAGACCTCGCGGAAAATCTGGCGGGACGACGAGCAGTTTGAGAGATTCTGTCGTTTCGTTCTCACCTTTGCCGAGGATTTTTTCCAGGAGAGCAGGCTCGCCGGAGCCGCCATCAACGATCTGCCGGTGATCAACATTAAGCGCTACATCGACCTGGCCTACTTCTTTGATCAATTGGCGACGCTGAAAGTGAGTGACAAGGATCAGAAGCCGGCGATGCCCTTAAAGCACAACATAGTAACTTTTGAACCGTATGGAAGGAGCGGGGTCGTTGCCTACGCCGGTGGACAGAAAATTGCCACAGCTTAATCGTGTCGAGTTGCACCAGACGAATTTTTTTCTGGGGCTGCTGCTTGCGTTCATTTCGCTACTGCCGGTGGCGTACCTGGATATTCCGGTGCTCTATTACTACGCGTTCGCCATGCTTGTCGTATCGGTTGCGGCTTTTCGGCCGCAAATCCGCCTGGCGCTGCCGGTCCAGTTCTGGAGTGCCATTCCGCTGTTTCTGCTGCTGACCTTCACGGCGGACGTGGTCGTTTTTGCGGGGGTAGACGGTTTCCTCGAATCCCTGATCCGGTTGAACATACTCCTGGTTTGTTATCGGGCGGTGGCTTTCCGGAAACGGCGCGACGACCTCCAATTGATCCTGGTGTGTCTTTTCCTGGTGATTATTGTGGCCCTGAACACGGTCTCGGTGGTTTTTATTTTGCAGATGGTCGTCTTCGCGGCGATTTCCATGGTCCTGTTGTTTAATGTCAACCTCCTGGGGAACAGCGAGCGAACCGAGACGCCTCAGGAAGTCTGGACGACCTTTTCCTGGGATCATTACCTCGCGAGACTGCGTGAATCGACGCACCTGCGGATGTTCGGGCTGGCGGTGCTTCTGTTCGTCCTGATTCTCTCCCTTTCGGCGGGAATCTTTCTGCTGATTCCCAGATTGGGTCTGGAGAATCGGCTCGGTTTCCTGGGATTGCGCAATTCTTCGAGTGTCGCGGGGTTCAACGAGGATATTGGCCTCAACGATATCACCAATATCCTGAGCGACAACCGGACTGCCCTGAGAATCGATCCCCCCTCTCGATCCGCGCTGCCGGCCGATCCGTACTGGAGAATGCTGGTTTTGGACCAGTACCGGGGCGACGGGCGGTTCCGGGTCTCGGAGGCTCTGAGTATGACGAGAGGCGCACTCACGACCAACCGGTTTTCCCCTGCCGATATGGAGTGGGAGCGAAGCGATTCCGATGCCAGGGAGAGGGGCAAGTGGTTGTTTTATCTGGAAGGCGGAGTTGCCCGATGGCTTCCGCTTGGGGGCGATTTCAGCTCGCTTCGAGCCAAAGGGAGGAACCGGTTTCTAAATATTCCCGCATTCCGGGTGGTCGGGCAGAGCAGCGTGAACTCCCAGCTCTTCTCCTATGAGATTCGGGATATGGAGTTTCAGGATCGTTTTCCGGATCCCTACATGGAAAAGGAGGATTGGCCGCAACCTCCCGAGGAAATCACGTTTATGCCGGAGTGGCGGGAAGTTTACCGCGATTACCGGACAACCACTCTGGAAATTCGCGTCCGTGAACGGGATTTCGAGTACCTCGATGCGTTGGTTCACCGGATAACCGAGGGTCGCGACCTGGGACCGGTGGAGTTCGCCCGAGAGGCGACCGATTACCTCGCCGAGTACCACGCTTATTCCATGTCCAGCCGTCTTCCCCCCGGCAGGGGCGATCCTGTCGTGCGCTGGCTGCGAAACGGAAGCGACGGGCATTGCGAGTACTTTGCGGGGGCTCTGGTTTTGCTCAGCCGCGCCGCCGGGCATCCGGCACGCGTTGTCACCGGTTTTCGCGGCGGTCAATGGAATGGTTACGAGGATTATCTGATGGTCAGATATTCCGACGCCCACGCCTGGTGCGAGATTTACGATGGGGAGGGCCACTGGGTTCGGGTGGATCCGACGCCCTTGTCCGATGGCGACGGATCCGGTTCCGGGCCGCATAGCGACAACCTTTTTGGAGTTGGGCTCGACGACAGTTGGATGGCGTATCTGGACAGCCTTCGGGTCATCTGGTACCGGCGGGTTGTCAGCTTCGACGAGGAGACGCAGAGCGATATTCTGGCTTCTCTCAGGAATCAGTTTTCGACCCTTCGCGAGGGAACCGGAGAAGGGATCTCCACAGCGGGCGCGACGGTCAGGGAGTGGATGCGCGGCCCCTGGGATTTTCAACGGTTCTTCTACCTGGGTGGAAGCTTTCTGGTGCTGGCGCTGTTCATCTTCCTCATGCAGCGTTTGGGCTGGAGGTTGTTTCCTTACTTTACCTTTTACCGGCAAGGGGTCCGTCTGAATCCGGTTCGGCGTCAGGCCGGTACGCTGTTGCGGCGTCTGGAATCGATCGAAGGTGAAACCTGCGGCCGCGATGCCGCGGACCTGCCGGACAAGCTCGTTTCGGTGCGTGACCAATTGCTCAACCTGAGGTATGGTTCTCCCGAACGGAGAAGGAATCCAGGCAGGGTCTTTCGTGAGGCCCGTTTGGTTATGAGGCGGCTGAGGAGGGGGTGAGCCGTTGTGATGGATTCGTCCGGCGCACGGAGGCAACGCGACCGGCAAAGGCTGTTTAAAGGTTGTCGTCCGACCCGTTTTCTTGCTTGGTTGGGCTCATGAACAAGCAGGGTGAGCCGAACGCAGCAAGAATCCGCGAAGCGACGCGCGACGATATTCCCGCTTTGGTCGAACTCAACAAGCTCGCGTACCCGGACACATCCGACGAGAATGTCACCTGGGGGAAAAGCCACCTGCTGAGCCACCTTCGCATTTTTCCGCAGGGCCAGCTGGTGGCCGAGATCGACGGACTGGTGGTGGGCGGTGCCTCATCGCTGATCGTGGACATGGGCCCGGAGCCGCTCCGGCTGCACACCTGGGCGGGCGTGACGGACAGCGGGTATTTCACGACTCACAACGCATCGGGAGACACGTTGTACGCCGCCGACATTTACGTGCATCCGGATTACCGAAGACAGGGAATCGCGTCGAATTTATACGACGCCCGGCGAGAGCTTTGCCGACGCTTCAACCTGCGCCGGATCCTTGCGGGCGGACGTTTGTGGAACTACTCGGAATACGCCGGGGATCTCTCCCCGGAAGAGTACGCGGAACGGGTTTCGGAAGGGGACCTTCACGATCCGGTGCTCAGTTTTCAGCTGAAGGAGGGATTCGAGCTTCGGGGCCTCCTGCCCAACTACGTCCGCGACCAGCGCAGCAGAAACTTCGCAACCCTGCTGGAGTGGCTGAATCCCGATTACGCGGCCATGCCGAAAGGCCGCAGAAAGGTACGGCTGGCTTGTGTTCAGTACCAGATGCGTAAATTGGAGTCGTTCGACGATTTTTCCAGGCAGGTGTCCTACTTCGTCGATATCGCGGCGGACTACGGAAGCGATTTCATTCTCCTGCCGGAGTTGCTGACGGTTCAGCTGCTTTCGCAGACCGGAACACTCACTCCTCAGGAAGGCATCCGGGAGCTGGCGAAGCTGACGCCGCAGTACAAGGACCTGATGCAAAGCCTGGCCACCAAGTACGGAACCACCCTGATCTCCGGAAGCCACCCGGTGGAGGAGGGAGGGCAATTGCTCAACACCTGCTTTATTTGCCTTCCCGACGGGAAGGTGGAGTCTCAGCCGAAGCTCCACATTACGCCCAACGAACGGAAATGGTGGAAGATCAACGGGGGGAAGAGTCTTCAGGTATTCAATACACCGAAAGCCAAGATCGGAGTCCTCATCTGTTATGACATACAGTTTCCGGAAGCCGCGCGCTACCTCGCTGATGAAGGCGCGGAGCTTATCTTCGTGCCGTTCTGTACCGACAATCGCCAGGGATATCTCAGGGTTCGTTACTGCGCCCAGGCGCGGGCGATCGAAAACCAGCTCTATATCGCCCTGGCAGGCAATGTCGGCAACCTGCCCGATGTTACCAATATGGACGTCCAGTATGCCCAGTCCGCCGTCCTGACGCCTTCGGATTTTGCGTTCGCCCGCGACGCCATCGCTTCGGAGGCCGATTACAACGAGGAAACGATCCTGGTCTGCGATGTGGATCTGGACGACCTGTATGAGGCACGGAGTCAGGGGACGGTCACGCCCTACCAGGACCGGCGCCGCGATCTGTTCCAGTATGCGTGCAAATTCGAACGCACCGCTATGATCCGGCGCACGCCCGAAGAGGGGCCGTTGGGCTGAGCGAGTACGAAAGCTAACCGGGCTTACCGGTCCACCACGGCCACTTCCCCGGTTTCCGGGTTGTAATCGAGCTTCTGGCCGCGCGGCACCGAGGGAAGTTCCGGCATGTACCCTTCGGTCACCAGTTCCTCAAGATCCTCCGGGAAACGGCCTTCCATCGTTTGAAACTGGCGGATGGTCTGGTTGAGGCCGCTGACCGAAACCGTTCGTTCCGCGCTGTGACGCGCCTCAATATTCGCCCGGACATAATCCGCCCCGATTCCCGAGGATCCTTCCGAACGTTCCCGCTCGGGCCCGGGCTCGCCGTCGTTCTTCACGGAGTAGCCCCAAAAAAGGAGGCCGCCGACGATCAGCAGGGCAAAGATGATCTTCATAAATTCAAATTACGCCGTTGATTCGGAAAATGCAACCATCCAGACAGCAATTGGCCCGTCGGGGAACCCTCACCCGGCGGGCCGGCTTCTCTAACTGCATACCGGAATCGAAACAGATTCCCTCCGGCTAGGTCAAAAAAGGAGGAAAAATGGTAAAACCCCCTAACTGTTTCGACATAGCCTGTAGGAAACGCATTTTTGCCGAAAGTTTCAAAAAAATAAAGCCCCGGAGATCGCCGATCCGCTCACACACGGCCTTCCGGTGCTGTCCGGTCAGGCGTAACTTTCAGGGAACAAAGGGGTTGTTGCGACGTTCGGTCCGGGTGGGCCACGGGATTTTTTTTTCTCCGGGCGGAATTCCGAGAAGGCAATTCCGGTGAACGCGCGTTCAACGGTCGGGAGGCCCGTATTTTCGGGAACACGTCTCCGTCCATGGTACTCGTGCGGACCGGCCGGCTCCAGGCTTCCCTGACCCTTCAATTCAGGCCGGAGTTTTCGCTTGAGGGCAGAATCAGCTCCTGGCCCGGATGAATGATGTCGCTCTGGAGATCGTTGAGCGTCTTGATTTCGGAGATCGTCGTGTTGTGGCGCCGGGCGATCACCGACAGGTTGTCACCGGCCCGCACCCGGTAGGTCTCGTACTCGGGTTCGGGCTCTTCGGGCTCATCCGGTTTGTCGGGGTCCGGCTCCTCTCCCTCCCCGGAAGCTTCCCGCTGCTCCGGCACGCCGTCGTCTTCACGCTCCGGGCCACCGGTGTCATTGCCCCGGGGGAACAGGAGGAACACCAATGCCAACAGATGAACGGCGATGATCACGGCATAGATTATAGGCGCCTTCATTTCAGGATCAGATAATTCATGTAAGCGGAAAGTGCGGCTGCAGGTTTGTGAAATGTTTACATGAATGGAAGCGGTTTTGCAAGGTTGCCCCGGTTCGGAATCGGTTAAATGACCGCGCTCGAAACTCCGGAGCCGGTTGACCGCTGGCTCGACAGGTCCTCCACAGAATAGTAGTCAGGAAGCATGTCAATTAATGCTTCTCAATGAAACAGCCGAATATCCTTTATATCCATTCCCACGATACGGGGCGATACATCGAGCCCTACGGATTCCCGGTGGCGACACCCAACCTGCGGAAACTCGCGGAGGAAGGCGTGCTGTTCCGGAAGGCTTTTGCCGCGTGCCCCACCTGTTCGCCGAGCCGTGGAGCGCTGCTGACCGGGATGTACCCTCACAGCAACGGTTTGACAGGTCTCGTGCACCGGGGATTCCGTCTGAACGATTCGAGCCGGCACCTGGCCCGGTATCTCCGTGAGCAAGGGTACGTTGCGGCGCTGGCCGGGGTGCAGCACGAGGCGCCCCGGGAGGAAATGGAGGCGACGGTTTACGAAAAAATTCTTTGCCCGAGGGGGCCTGCTGCGGATGTCGCCGAAGCGGCGGCGGGTTTTCTCAAGAGCGCCCCGAAGCGGCCGTTTTTTCTGAGTGTCGGGTTCTTCGAAACCCATCGGGTTTTTCCGCAACGTCCGGCCGATTCCGACCCGGGCCACACCCAACCGCCCCCCGGATTTCCCGACACGCCCGAGATCCGGGAGGATATGGCCGCTTTCCTTGGATCCGTCCGGCTCCTCGACCGTTCGATCGGGATGGTGCTCGCCGCGTTGGACGAGGCCGGGCTTGCGGGCGAAACTCTGGTGGTTGCCACCACGGATCACGGCATTCCGTTTCCGCTTATGAAGTGCAACGTGACTGACGGGGGGATCGGCGTCTCGCTCATTATGCGTGGGCCGGACGGATTTTCCGGAGGCAAAGTGGTCGACTCGCTGGTTTCTCAGGTCGACTTGTTTCCGACACTCTGTGAGTGCGGGGACCTGCCGCGGCCGGATTGGCTGCAGGGGGTTTCTCTCCTGCCGATGATCCGAGGGGAGATCCCTTCAGTGCGGGACCGGATCTTTGCCGAGGTGAATTTTCATGTCGCCTACGATCCCCAGCGCTGCGTGCGCACCGAACGATGGAAGTATGTGCGGCGCTTCGAAGAATCCCGCGGGACGCCACCGTCGAATATTGACGCAGGGCCGGGCAAGGACTTCTTTCTCCGTGCCGGGCTCGGTGAGCGGGAGAATCCGCTCGAGGCGCTTTACGACGTGTATTTTGATCCCGGTGAGACGAATAACCGGATCACGGATCCGGCCTGTGCCGAGGTTCTTGTGGATTTGCGCGAATCGCTCGAACGATGGATGGAGGAAAGCGGCGATCCCATCCGTTACGGGCCCATGAGGCCTCCTCCCGGAGCGGTTCTCGAAACCAAAGAGTAACTTTTGGTGTCGACTTGTCCGTGAGCCGCGTTTTCCTTCTGTTTCCATGAGCTATGAACGCTTGAAACAGCGGTTTGCTCAGTTCGGGCAGGAGCAGGTCTTTGGTTACTGGGAGGAATTGACCGAATCGGAACGTGCCTCCCTTGCCGGGCAGGCGACTGAAGTGGATCTCGACGAGCTTCAGCGCCTTCTGGACGAGACCGGCCGCCCGACCGCGGAGGCGGACCTCGAGCCCGCGCCCTGCGTGGCGTTGCCCGGGGACCGGTATCATGACCGGACCTGGGTCGAAGCGAGGGAACGGGGCGAAGAGCTCTTGCGCGACGGCAAGGTCGCCGCGTTTACCGTCGCGGGGGGGCAGGGGACACGTCTGGGTTTTGACGGTCCCAAAGGCACGTTTCCGGTTACTCCGGTTCGCAACAAGCCGCTCTTTCAGGTTTTCGCCGAAAAAATTCGCGCCGCTTCCAACGTTTACGGGGTAGCCGTTCCGTGGTTGATCATGACCAGTCATGCCAATCACGACGAAACCGTGAAGTTCTTTGAGGATGCGGGGTTCCTGGGGTTATCCCGGGAGGATGTTCATTTCTTTCGTCAGGGGCGCATGCCGGCAGTGGACTTTGACGGGAAAATCCTGCTCGAGTCGAAGTCCCGCCTCGCGATGAGTCCCGATGGTCATGGCGGTTCCCTGCGGGCGATGGTGCGAAGCGGGGCCCTGGAGAAAATCCGTGACCGCGGAGTCGAAATGATCAGCTATTTCCAGGTGGACAATCCCCTGGTGCGGGTCCTCGATCCGTGGTTCGTGGGGTTTCATGCCGGTCAAGGCTCGGAGATGTCCAGCAAGATGGTGCGCAAGGCCCACGCGGGCGAAAAGGTCGGCGTCTTTTGCCTGCGCAACGGGCGGCACGTTGTGGTGGAGTACAGCGACCTGCCGGATTCATTGGCGGGGGCGCGGGACGACCGGGGGAATTTGAGGTTTGCTGCCGGCAGCATCGCCATCCACCTGATCAATACAGCCTTTATCGAGCGTGTGGCCGGCGGCGCGGTGCACGAAAAGGGGAAACTTCCCTTTCACAGCGCAAAGAAAAAGGTGCCGTATGTGGATGGCTCCGGCGAGGTGGTTTCTCCGTCCGAGGCGAACGCGATCAAGTTTGAGATGTTCGTCTTCGACGCCCTCCCGGAGGCGAGACATCCCCTGGTGCTGGAAACCCAGCGTGAAGCGGAGTTCAGCCCGGTCAAGAATGCTTCGGGACCCGACTCCGTCGAAACTTGCATTCGAGACCAATTGAAACAATTCGCGCGCTGGTTCCGGTCGGCGGGCGTCGAGCTTCCGGTCGACGGCAACGGCATTCCCTTGTACCGGGTCGAAGTCAGTCCGCTTTTTTCCACGGACAGGGAATCGTTCCGGGACGCTTGGAGTCGACTTCCCGAAAAGCCCGCGATTCGCGACGGTTTGTATGTCGAGTGACCCCGTTTTCAGCGGTGGGCGTTTCAGGTTCGCGCGTTGACCCGAATGCCGCGGATCGCTTGGTGCCCTGTCCCGCGATTTTCCCGGCAGCCTGCGAGAAGGCCATGACGCCTTCGGCGGGGTTTGGGGCATTTTGTCATGGCAATCGCGGGACCGGGAACTAGTATCACAATACACGGCAGCCTTGAGAAGCTTCAAATCCACTGAACCAGGCGGAAATCCGGAACACGATGATGAAAGACGCTGATATTGAAAATGCTGTTAACGCCCTCGATTCTTTGGAGATCGAGATTCCAAGCTGGGGTTTTTCCGACACAGGTACCCGCTTCGGCAAATACCTTCAGGATGCCGCCGCGATTGACCTGAACGACAAACTCTCCGATGCGGGCCAGGTCAACCGGTACGCCGGTAACTGCCCGTTGGTCGCGGTGCACGTGCTGTGGGATTTCGACGCCGCGACCCGGCCCGACGAGGTGGCACGGAAGGCGATGGAGAACGGCGTCCGCATTGGCTCGATCAATCCGAATCTATTCCAGGATCAGTGCTACAAATACGGTTCGTTCGGTAACCCGGATCCGGAGGTGCGTCAACACGCCTTGAATCACGTACTGGACTCCATCGAACTGGGCAAGGGCGTGGGTAGCAGGGTGGTGACCCTCTGGTTCGCCGACGGAACCAATTATCCCGGGCAGGACAGCATCCGGGAGCGCAAGCATCGCTTCGAGGAAGGGTTGAAGGCGGCGCATGAGAAACTGGCGCCCGACCAGATTCTGCTGGTCGAATACAAACCCTTCGAACCCGCTTTTTATCAGACCGATATAGCCGACTGGGGCATGTCCTATGTATTGTCCAGGAAGGCCGGTCCCCAGGCCAGGGTTCTCGTCGACACGGGCCACCATTACCTTTCCCAGAACATCGAGCAGATTGTGGCCTTTCTTCTGGATGAGGGGATGCTGGGCGGGTTTCATTTCAACGATCGGCGTTATGCGGACGACGACCTGACCCTGGGCTCCATCGACCCGTACCAGACCTTCAGGATTTTCAGCGAGATTCTCGGCTATCAGTACGATACGGGGACCACTCCTGATATCGCCTACATGATCGACCAGTCGCACAACCTGAAACCCAAGGTCCAGGCTATGATACAGACGGTCCTGACCGCCCAGGAGTTGTTCGCGAAGGCCGCGCTGGTCGACCGGGACGCCCTGAAGAAGGCGCAAAAACAAACCAACGAAATCGATGCCGAGGAGATTCTGCGCCGAGCGTTCTTTACCGACGTCACTCCCGCCCTTCGGGTCTGGCGCGATAAGCGCAAGCTCCCCGGGGATCCCCTCCAGGCGTATCGCGAAAGCGGCTATGAAGCGGAGGCCGCGAGGGAACGCAGCCAACGCCGCAAGGAGCTCGGCCTGACCTCCGGCGGCTCGTACGCCTGAAGTCACATCGGCCGGAGCTCCACTGAGGTTGGCCTGTTCAGGCCGGTTCGTAGGTCTGCTTGTCCAATTGTTCCAGCAGTTCGGCGCGAAAGGTTGCCAGGTTCCTGACCACGCCCAGGGTGATCAACTGGCTTGCGATGTTCCCCACCGCGGTGCCTTCGAGACTGAATGAGACGACCGGAATGCCCGCCCTCTCCGCGGTGGCCTGGCAGAGAAGGCGATTCCTGGAACCGCCGCCCACGATCAGGATCCGGTCGAACTGCTTGCCGGTGAGACTTTCAAACGTTCTGACGGCAGCCGCGTGACCGGCGCCCAGGGATTCACAGATCAGCCGGGTGTACCCGGACAGGGAATCGGGGGGCCGGATCGAGCGGGATGTCAATTGGGCGTCAACGGCTTCTTTCATCGATTCCGGGTTGAACAGGCCCGGGTCGGTGACGTCGATCAATTCGCCGGGAGCGGGTTCGCTTTCAGCCGACCGTATCAGTTCCGCCCACTCCTCATCGGACTGCGGGCGTTCCCGGAAAGAGGGAAGCAGCTGTTCCAGCAGCCACAATCCCATGATGTTGCGGATCGGGCGGTAGCGTCCATCGCCGATCCGTTCATTGGATACGTATTCCTCAAGTGCGGCGGGGCCGGCCACCGGCTCGTCGGATTCAAATCCCACCAGCGACCAGGTTCCGCTGCTCAGGTAAATGTCGGTGTGCTCCGGATCGGTCGGCATGGCGTCGAAGGCGCAGGCGGTGTCGTGGCCGGGAACCAGGATAACCTGCGTGTCGGCCAGAGCTTCGATAGCCACCACAGGTCCCACTCTTTTTCCGGCCAAAGAGGGGCCTTCGAACCACTTTCGGGGAATCCCGAAAAACCCCAGTGCCTCCCGCGAATAGCGGTTGCCACCGACTTCGAGGAGCTGGGTGCTGCTGGCAATGGAGATCTCGTTCTCCGGAACGCCCGACAGGAGAAAGTTGTAGTAATCCGATAGCAGGAGGCACCGTTGGGCGATTTCCGGCAGGGACGGATAGCGGACAAGCAATTCCTGGAGTTGAAGACTCGTATTGATCGCCTGATTGGGAATGCCGGTCCATTCGTAAACCTTTTCGATGCCGTCTTTGGCCAGCGCGTCCACGTAGGGGCGGGTGCGTTCATCGCGGTACGCGTGTGCGGGGAAGACGAGCCGTCCGTCCGCATCGAGGAGGACGGAATCGACCGCCCAGGTGTCGACACCGCAGGAGGCGAGTTCCGGCTCGGCTTCGGCAGCCAGCAGGAGGCCTTGACGGATCCGGGTGTAAAGTCCGGGAACATCCCAGTAACAGCGTTCGCGAATCGTGTGAAACTGATTCGGGAAGCGGTGAACCTCCCGGAGATCGAGACGTCCTTCGTTGTAGGTTCCCACGATAACGCGCCCGCTGGTGGCGCCGAGGTCGATGGCTGCTGTGTGGATGGCTGGCACGAGGCTGCTCGAGGTTTCGGGTTTTCGCGACGAGAGTGGCGGGCGGATGGGCGGGTGTCGAGGGCGGAGTTGGCCGCCTGTCGGCGAAGCCCGACAGACTCCCGGCCCGCCGCCTGATTGCGACAGGCTGCCAGGGGCCCCCCGTCTCCTCATAAGCGCGAGTTGAGCTTGTCCGCGATCACCTTCCCGATATTCAGTGCCGCAGTGGCCGCGGGAGAGGGGGCGTTGCAGACATTGACCAGATGTCCGGATTCCCGGATCAGGAAATCGTCCACCAGGCCGCCGTCCGGACTCACCGCCTGAGCCCGGACGCCGGCGGGCGCGGACTCGAGGTGATCCCGCTTTATCTCCGGGACCAGGTGTTGGAGGGCTCTAACAAAAGCCGCCTTGCTGCAGGAGCGGACCATTTCTCCGGCCCCGGCCTTCCAGAATCTGGCCGCGAGTTTGAGGAACCCGGGATAGGTCAGGGTTTCCGTGAGATCGCGAAGGCTGATGTCCGTTTTCCTGTAGCCTTCACGGGCGAAAGCCAGGACCGCGTTGGGCCCGCATTCAACGCCGCCTTCGATCATGCGCGTGAAATGGACCCCCAGGAACGGAAAGGCAGGATCCGGGACCGGGTAGATCAGGTTGTTTACCAGTGAGCGCGCGTTGGGTTTGAGTTTGTAGTATTCACCGCGGAACGGAATGATCTTTACCTCCGGTTTTTGCCCGCTCAGTGCGGTTACGCGGTCCGACTGGAGTCCCGAGCAATTGACTAGGAAGCGGCCCTCGAACTCGCCGGCGGCGGTCTCCACGATGATTCGCCCGCCCGTTTCCTTGATGGCTCGAACCTCGGCCCCGCAAACGAGCCGGTTCCCGTCTCTCTCGGAAATCCGTCGACCCAGCCGTTCACAGACCCGGCTGAAATTGACGATGCCGGCTTCCGGCACATGGATCGCTTTCACTCCGGCCGCATGCGGCTCCAACTCCCTCAATCGTTCCCTGCCGATGATCCGGCACCGGATTCCGTTCTCCCGGCCGCGCCGGTAAATGGCTTCCATCGCCGGGAGCTCGTTGTCGGACCGCGCCACGATAACCTTGCCGCAGATCTCATAATCGATCCCCTCCTCGGCGCAGAAGGCTTCCATGGCCTTTTTCCCCTCCCGGCAATTGATGGCTTTCAGAGAGCCGGGTTTATAATAGATTCCGGTGTGAAGAACGCCTGAATTGTGGCCGGTCTGATGGAGAGCGGGGGAGCTTTCCTTTTCGAGTACCGTGATATGCAGGCCGGGGTTTTCGCGGGTCAAACGATAGGCGGTGGCCAGACCGACGATACCAGCGCCGATAATGACTACGTCTGATTTCTCCATGGAGCGAAGCTTTCGATGCGGGCCGGAATCCCGCGTTGGTGCGGGATTCAATGGTCATTCCGATATGGGGTTTCCGGGGCCGGGATACAACAGCAAAAGGAGGGGAGCCGTCGCGTTTTTGTCCTCGGCAATCGTCCTGGATTGCGACAAAAGCGATGGCCGGGGATTATGAGGGCGGATTGCGGGTGATCCGGGACTATTGGCGCAAAATGCTCGACCTGGATGCGACGACTTTCTGGGTGGATTTTAATCTGGATTGGATCCCGAACGCCTGCGGCATCGACCGGCTGGTTCCCGACGGAATGAAAGATATTCACGCCGATTTCGGGGCTTACTGTTACAAGGGCTTGCGACACAGCCTGTGTCACGGCCGGGCCGCCGGCCCGACGGCCTGGCTCAGCGAGCATATCCTGGGGGTCAAACCGTTGCAGCCGGGGTGTACCGTCCTGCAGATCAAACCCAACCTGGGCAAACTGGAATCGGCCGAGGGCGCGTTTCCCACACCTCAGGGTACGGTTAAGGTGCGGCACACCCGCACCGCTTCCGGAAAGGTCGATACTGCCGTAACGGCTCCGAAGGGAATCGAGATCGTCAGGTGAGGCAGGTTCGTCACTCAAGGAATCGGGCCGAAATCCGCATTCCGGGATTGCTTTGAAGCTGTGGAGCTATCTAGGATCAAGGCGTCTTATGAATTGAGCCGGTTGCCGGCTTCCGACCAATAATTGATCACCTTATTTTCATGTTAAAACGTCTGATTTACCTGTTGTGCGGTGTGGTTTTCATCGGGTTGCTGCCGGAAGTGCGTTCCCAGGGGCGGGAGGTCGACATCGACGATATCGTGGTCCGGGGTGAGGATGTTTTTAACATCCACGTTGAGTCGGGCGACTCCGCGCTGAGAGAAGTCCTGCGCCGCGCGTTTCGCACCCACGGCCAGTATCAGCTTGTGGACCGCGGGCGGGAGGCCGACTTCGTGTTCGAGTTCGAGCCCGGAGACGGGGACCGCGTTCAGCTCAGTATCAAATCGGGATCGCCCCCCGAGGTGCTGTACGAAGAGACGGTTTCGGGGAGCTCCATCCGCAATGCCGGCTTGCGCGCGGGAGACGTTGCCGTACGGCGGACCACCGGCTCTCGCGGGTATTTTGCGGGAAAACTGACCTTTATCGGCCAGGAAACGGGACACCGGGAGGTCTACATGTCCGACCTGCTTTTGGGCAACCGGATTCAGCTTACCAACGACCGGTCGAAATCGGTCAGTCCGCGGTGGTCTCCGAACGGACGGCGCATCGTTTACACCAGTTACTACAACACCGGGTTTCCCGACATTTTTGAAATCGACGTCGACTCCATGCGGCGCCGGCCCCTCGTAACCTTTCGTGGAACCAATTCCGGGGCACGTTTCAGTCCGGGCGGGGACCGGATGTCGATGGTGCTTTCCGGGGAAGGGACGCCGGAGGTTTATGTCGGTGATGCTTCCGGCCGGAATGCGCAGCGGCTGACCGATACCGGCGGCAGCGTGCAATCCTCGCCGACCTGGTCGCCGAATGGCAGGGAACTGATCTTTGTGTCGGATCGCGACGGAAGGCCGCAGCTTTACCGGATGTCTTCGGGCGGCGGAAACGCGCGGCGCATTCCGACCGATATCAGTCGTTATTGTGCGGAACCGGACTGGAACCACGCCAATCCGAATAAGCTGGCTTTTACGGCCGCCGTCGGGGGGCGGTTTGCCGTGGCCATCTACGATTTCAACGAACGCAGAAGCCGTTTTGTCACCGAGGGGCCGCATGACGCGATCGAACCGCGGTGGACCAATGACGGCCGGCACCTGATCTATACCGAGCGCAGGGCCGACCAGTCGGTTCTGGCGGTGCTCGACACCGAAACCGGGAAAACCACCCGCCTCAGCGGCGGCGGCATTGGAAGGCTTTCCCAGGCGGATTTCTGGATCGAGTAGCGCCCGTCCGGCCGGGGCTTTTCGAAATCAAAACGGGCTTCGCACCCGGCAGCGACAGCGCTTCGCCGACGAAGCTCAAACAGCTCAGGGGGGAATTGTTTATAAGGATCGGGCGCCTCGCAAGGGGTCGCTTGCGCCCTCCCTGCAAAGGAAGAACCCGCTCGATTCAATGACATTCCCGTCAGTGGAAGGGCACGGTTAAGCTCAAAGTGGAGCGCGCTTCCAGCGTGTTGGCTCAGGTCGAATGCCTGAGCTGCCTCGAGCGAGTGCCCTGCCCGAACACCATTCCCGTCAGTCGTGATGGGTGAGTGAGTCAGCAGCAAAAAGCCGCTCCGGAATGGAGCGGCTTTTTGCATGAGACTATCGGAGCGCTTAAGACTTGTAGTTTTTCTCCGCCCGGTCCCAGTCGACCACGTTCCAGAACGCCGCTATGTAGTCGGGGCGCCGGTTCTGATAGTTGAGGTAGTAGGCGTGTTCCCAGACATCGAGCCCGATGACGGGTGTGCCCGGGCATTCGACGATGCCCTTCATCAGGGGCGAATCCTGGTTGGGAGTGGAACAGATGCAGAGGGAGCCATCCTCTTTCCGGCAGAGCCACGCCCAGCCGCTGCCAAAACGTCCCACCGCCGCGTCGGCGAACTGTTTCTTGAAGTCTTCAAATCCGCCGAAGGTCTTGTTGATGGCTTCCGCCAGCGATCCCCTGGGCTCACCGCCGCCCGTTGGTGAAAGGATTTTCCAGAAAAACCGGTGGTTGGAATGGCCGCCGGCGTTGTTGCGCAACCCCGTGCGTGAGGCTTCGGGAACCTGGCTCAGGTCGGCGATTAACTCGTCCACGTCCTTGGAGGCGAGTTCCGGAAGCGATTCGAGCGCGGCATTCGCCTTGTCGATGTAGGTCTTGTGATGCTTGGAGTGATGGATTTCCATCGTCCTGGCGTCGATGTGCGGCTCCAGCGCGTTGTAATCGTAGTCGAGCTTCGGGAGTTCGTAGGCCATGGTTTTCTCTTTCTGTGTAGGTTGTGTTCGAACGGTTGAATAGTTGTTAAATTCTCCCTAATCAATCGATTGGGATTCGTCAACCGCTGACGTGGAGGTTTTTCGTCTTTCGCGAAAAAACAGCTGCAGCAGCTCCAGACAATCCTCTTCGAGGACGCCCCGTGTGATCGTGAGGTGGTGATTGATCGAGGCTATTCCGTTCAGGTCGGCGACCCCGCCCAGGCAGCCCATTTTCGCGTCCGGAACCGCATAAACCACCCGTGCCAGCCGGGCCATGAGGGCGGCTCCGGAACACATCGGGCAGGGTTCCTTGGTAACAAACAGCGTCGCGCCGTTCAAACGCCAGTCTCCCAGCGCGTTGGAGGCCTGGGTCAGGGCGATCATTTCTGCATGGGCGGTGGGATCGCCCACGGACTCCACCTGGTTGTGGGCCGCCGCGATGACGTCCCCGCCGTACTCGATCACCGCGCCCACCGGCACCTCGTCCCGCCTCCAGGCGTCGATGGCCTGATTGTAGGCCAGCGTCATGAAAAACACATCATCGCGAATCAGTTGCGACGGGTAGCGCTTGGGAAACGGGCAATCGGTCAGGGGCCGCGCGGCTGTATTCTGTCCACTCTCGTTTGCTTTTGCCATTGACTTCGGTTATAGAATGAAATCATACAAAAGAAAACCGGAACGTTAACTTTTAAATTCTTATTCTCCAGTCCTGGGTTTCTCATTATTTTATGGCCGAAAACGAATCGATCGAAGTAGAAGGCAAAATTGTCGCTGTATTGCCCGGAACGATGTTCCGGGTGGAGTTGAAAAACGGCCATGTGGTGCTGGCTCATATATCCGGGAAACTCAGGAAGCATTTCATCAAAATCACGACGGGAGACTGGGTGAAGATGGAAATGAGCCCGTACGATCTGGACAAGGCGCGTATCACCTACCGGTTGAAGAACGCCAACGCCCAGCAGAGAAACGCCCCCATCCGCAGTTTCGGTCCACGGTCGCGTTCCAGGAAACGCTAGCAGCCTGTCGGCCAAGCCCGACAGCCTCCCAGTCCGGATGGCGCTCGGTTAAAGGGGTGGCTCGAAGTAGCTTAGGCTTTCAGCCTGAGGCGACACGCTGGAAGCGTGTTCTGGTTTTTGCTTAACCGTGCCATTCCTCCTGAGTCTTCCGTCCGGAAGTTCGGCGTCAGGTATCTCTTATAGCCTGAAGGTTTCTTGCCTGTCCGGTGGCCAGGCAAGGATTCCGTTGCGGGAACCCGTCAGTACGGTGGAGTGGGCTCATCCGTGATTTCACTCCACTCCTCGTGAAACCCGAAACCGCCTCTCCCCCGGTTTCCGGAGCTTGACTCGCGCCTCCGTTGCGCAAACCATGGCCTCCTCATGTCAGGAACAGCAGCCGATATTGTCGCCACGGTGGGGAATACCCCCCTCGTGAAACTTAACAGGATAGCCGCCGGCGTGGAGGCCGAGGTGTACCTCAAGTGTGAGTTCTTCAACCCTCTCGCCAGCGTAAAGGACCGGATCGGCTACGCCATGATCGCCGCGGGAGAGAAAGACGGCCTGATCAAGCAGGATACCGTCGTCGTCGAGCCGACCTCGGGAAATACCGGAATTGCCCTGTCGTTTGTCTGTGCCGCCAAAGGGTTGCGCCTGATTCTCACCATGCCCGAAACCATGTCGATCGAACGGCGGGTTCTCTTGCGGATGCTCGGGGCCGAAATCGTACTGACGCCGGGAAGCGAGGGGATGCCCGGCGCCGTGCGCAAGGCCCAGGAGATTCTCGATCAGCAGAAGGGCGCTTCCTTCATGCCTCAACAGTTCGACAATCCCGCTAATCCGGAAGTTCACCGTCAGACGACCGCGGAGGAGATCTGGGCCGATACCAAGGGGGAGATCGATGTCTTCGTGGCGGGCGTGGGCACAGGCGGCACGATTACCGGGGTTTCCGAGGTCATCAAGAAACGGCGAAACCTGGTCAGTATCGCGGTGGAGCCGGAAGCCAGCCCGGTCATTTCGGGCGGCAAGCCCGGCCCTCACAAGATTCAGGGGATCGGTGCCGGCTTTATTCCAAAGAATCTGAATACCGACATTCTCGACGAGGTAGTCCAGTGCTCCAATGAGAACGCGCTGGACACCGCCCGCGAACTGGCTCTGGCCGACGGCATTCTCGGAGGCATCTCAACCGGGGCAAACGTGTGGGCCGCTCTCCAGGTCGCCAAACGCCCCGAGATGGCCGGAAAAAAGATTATCACCGTCGGATGCAGCTTCGGCGAGCGTTACCTCAGCACCCTCCTGGCCGAAAAAGCCCGGCAGGAAGTGACGATTTAGTTCCTCCACAGGCCGAAGTTTGTTGGACCTCCGGCCGGCAGACTTTTAGTTTCTCCTCCGTGAAGCTTATCCACACTGCGGATTGGCAATTGGGGGCGCCGTTTTCCGGTTTCGGAGAAAAGGCGGATGCCCTGCGTGCCGTTCGGCTGCAGACGTTTCGCCTGACCCTGGAACGCGCCCGATCCGAAGAGGTCGACGGTTTTCTCATCGCCGGCGACCTCTTCGAGGACAACCAGGTCGGCGACGAACTGGTTCGGAAGGTCTTCGATCTCTTTGGGGCGTTTTCCGATGTTCCGGTTTTTATTCTCCCCGGAAATCACGATCCGGTCAGCGGGCCCGGCTGCGTCTGGTTGCGCGCGCCTTTCAACGAGCCGCCCGCTCATGTCACGGTGCTGCGCGACGCGGCGGCGCATCCGTTGGGCGAGGGGTGGCTGCTGGCTTCTCCCCTGACTCAGAAAAAATCCCCGCGCGATCCCTCCCTCAGGCTCGCGGAACTGGCCCGGGGCGTCGAGGGTTCGGGACCGCGGGTCGGCATCACTCACGGAAGTCCCGCCATCGAGGGCAAACACCAGCCCGACGATCACCCTATTCATCTGGAGGCCGCCACCCGCGCCGGACTCGACTACCTGGCCCTCGGGCACTGGCACCGCTGGCAGGTGTTCGACGGCGGGCGCATGGTGATGCCCGGTACACCGGAGCCCGAGGGATTCGATGCGTTGGGAGCCGCGGGTTCCGCGACGGAATCGAGGGCGACCGGGCCGCGCGGACGGGGCGCCCTGGTTCAGATTGCCGGGGAGGGCGAGGAACCGACGGTCACCCCGCTTGAAACGGCCACCCTGAAATGGATCGCTCTCGATACAGATCTGCTGGACTGGGAAAGCACACGCGCCCGCCTTGAAGAGAACCTGTCCGACGTCGGCGTCGACCCGGAACAGACCGTTGTTCGACTCACGTTGCGCGGCACGCCTTCCTCCGACGAGCGCGAAGTGGCTCTTGCCTGGATTCGCGAGAGGCTGGGCGCTTTTTTTGTGTCCCGTATCGACGACCGGACGCTTCCCTCGTTGTCGGAAGCCGAACGGAAAGCGCTTCGCCGGGAGCGTCCCCTGGTGGCACAGGTCATGAACGATCTGGAGGCCGCCGTGTCCCTCGTCTCGGGAAAGCAGGACAGCGTGCCGGCCGGCGGCCTATCACTGAGGCAACTGGAGTCGCTGGCCGAGGATCGGAAGCTGGATTGGCGGGAATTCGACGAGGCTTTCTTCCGGACCGCCCAGGAACTTCTTTATCGGGAACTGCGGGAGGTCGCGACATGATCCTGCGCCGAATCCGGATTTCTCAGGTGGCCTGTTTTCGCGAGGGCGTTGAGACGGATCCTCTGGACCCGGGGTTGAATGTGCTCGCCGCGAACAACGAAGAAGGGAAGTCCACGCTTGTGCGGGCCGCCGCGCGTGCGCTTTTCGACCGGTACTCCGGTAAGTCCCAGGAGATTCGCGCCCTGCAGCCGGCCGGGACCGAGCTGGCGCCGCGGGTCAGCGTGGAGTTTTCCACCGGGGAAAAGGTGTACCTCCTTGAAAAGCGGTTTATTCATTCCGCCGAGAGCCGTCTGTATCAGCAGAATCAGGACAATTGGGAGCTTGTGGCCGAAGGCGACAGGGCGGACGGGCGTACCCTGGAACTTATCGGCGGGGAACGGCCGGGAGCGGGCGCGACCAAGCCCCAGCACTGGGGGCTTCTGCGCTACCTCTGGGCGCGCCAGGACGAAGTCGCCTCCTGGCCGTCATGGGAAGGCGCCGCGGGCCAGCGTATCCAGGCCGCACTGGCACAGGTGGAGGTGGACCCTGTTGCCGATGCCCTCGAAACCGCGTTCGCCGCACGGTTCCAGGAATGCTTCACGGCCCGGGGCCAGGTGAAGCGCAACGGGCCGTTGCGGGTTCTGAACGACGAACTCGAAGGATTAAAGGCGGAGTTGCAGGAAGTAGAGCAGGCACGCGTGCGCCTCGAGGAGCAGCAGGAGGAGTTCCGGCGTCTTTCGGAGGAACTGGCCGCGCTCAGAGACGAGATGGAGCGCAATCGAAAGGAGGCGGAGCGGCTTTCCGAGGAAGCGCGCCAGGCGGAGTTGGCGGCCAGGGACGTCAAGGCGCTCGAAAAAGCCTATGCCGATGCCGAGACTCGCCTGCAGGCGGTCGGGCGCGATGCCGACAGGTTGCGGAAAACGCGGGAGGAACTGGCGAAGAACCGCGAGGAGCGCGCCGGCGTCGAGGAGATGGTGACGCGCCTGGCGCGTCAGCGCAAGGAGTTGGAGGAACGGCAGGCCGCCGCCGCAACGGAAAGGAAAACGGCGGAAGACACCGTGCGCCGGTTGAAGTCCGAACAGGCCGACATCCGGCACCTCCTGAAGATCGCCGGAAAGAAGGAATCACTCGCCGAAAAGAAAAAACTTCTTGAAAAGGTGGAGGGGCGCGAGCGGGAACTCAAAGAGAGCGAACGCGTCCGTGCCGGATTACCCCGTTTATCCGAAGCGCGGTTGCGGGAGCTGCGCGGCCTTTCCCAGGAGATCCGTGACCTGAAAAACCAGCTGGCCAGCGCGGGATTGTCCGTTTCACTCGAACCGTCCAAAACGGGCACGGTCGAGACCGAAACTCCGGAACAGGGGAAGCAGGAGCACCGGCTCGAAGCGGGCGAGAAAGTCAGATTCTCCGCCGTGCGGGAGTGGGTTCTCAACCTGCCGGAATGGGGCAGGGTGGAGATTCACTCGGGAGCGGAAGAGGTGCGGGAGAAGCAACAGGCGCTGGGCGAAGCCGCGGAAAAACTTGCGGCGGGGCTCCGGGAGCACGGCAAGGAAAAGTTCGAGGATCTTGAGGACGATTGTGCACGGGCACGGGAATTGGACGCCGAATTGAAGAACTTGCGCAAGGGAGTCTCCGATCTTCTCGGTACGTTCGAGAGCGTGGACGCGTTGCGACGGGCGGCGGAGGAAGAGGAGGCGTCGATCGCGGAGCTGGCCGGAATGAAGCTCGCCGATGAAAGCTTGAAGACGGTCGGGTCCGCCGAGCTTCGCGTCCGGGAAACCGAGAACGAGGTCCGGCTCAGGTCCGCCGAAGAGGGACTTCGGGCGAAGGATCGAAACCTTGAGTCCCTGCGCGAAGAGCTGAATAAGACCGTTCGGAGCAGCGAAGAGGCCGGGGTGCGGTTGACTCGTCTGCGGACTGCGGCGGTTGAGTTGGAGACCCGGCTGAAGGAGATTGGGGCGCGTTACGAGGAGGGTTTTGAGGCCGAACGCAATCGGGTAAGCACCGATTTCGTGAAGGCCGAGGCCCGCCTGGAAGAGGCGAAGAAGGCGCTTCCCGAAGATTGGGAATCGCTTCCCAAACGGCGGGAGCGGGCGGTCAAGGCGGCCGTGGAAGCCGCCGGCGAGCACGACCGGCGGAATGAAAGCCGCCTGCGGCTGGAAGGGGAGTTGAAACACCGGGGGTCCGAAGGGCTTTACAGCCGCGAGGTCCGGCTCCGCGAGAAAATCGCGGCCAGGGAGGAGGAGGCCGCCGGGGTGCGGCGGCGGGCGGGAGCCGCCGGATTTCTGGAGTTGCTCCTCGCTTTTCGAAAGCGTGAAGCCTTCGAGCGGGTTCTGGCGCCCTTGGAGGACCAGTTGTCAGTCCAGTTCGCCGAATTGACCGGGCGCCGGGAGCGGCGTGTCTTTCTCGATGAAAATCTCAGGATTCTCGCCGTTGGGCGGGACCGGGAGAGCGGCATTCCGTTCGAAAGCCTCTCCCAGGGCGCCAAAGAACAGCTCCTTCTCGCCATGCGGGCCGCCGTGGCCCTGGAGCTGGCAAAGGAGGAGCCACAGATCCTCATTCTGGACGATGTCCTGGTCAATACCGATCCGACCCGCCAGCAGCGGGTTCTCGATTTCCTCGAATCCGTCGCCCGTTCCGTTCAGGTTCTTGTGCTCACCTGCCACCCCGACCGCTACCGCGGCGCCGGCACCTCCCTCAAATTGAATCCGGTGGCGAACGAGTAGGGGGCCGGGCCGCCGGCAATATACCGAGCGTCATCAAGTTTTCGGATTCTTTTCCCCTTCAAATGCAAGACCATACCCCGCTTGAGAGGGGGGACCATGCTCCAGCATGGTGGGGTGTGTTTTCCGAAAACTTGATGAAGGAAAGTATAGTGACCGCTGCAGGAGCGGCTTATGCCGCGAAAATCCGGGTTGCCGGCGACCGGTGGTTTTTCCGGCTCTCGATGCGAGCGTTCCACTCCCGCGCCTTTCGGGTGCGCGGATCCCGCGCCGGGCAAGCCCCGCCAACGAAAAATCTTGTCCTTTCGCACGCGGGGTAGAAGAACAGATTGATGGACAAATACGCACTGCTCTCGGTAAGCGACAAAACGGGTCTGGTCGAATTCGCCTCGGCCCTGGTCGGGAAGTTCGGCTACCGGCTGCTTTCGACCGGCGGCACAGCGAAACTCCTGCAGGAGCAAGGTCTTTCCGTACAGGAAGTTAGCGACTATACCGGATCGCCGGAAATCATGGATGGACGTGTGAAAACCCTTCATCCGAAGATTCACGGGGGACTTCTGTGCCGCCGTGGCGACGCGCGTCACAGGGAGGAAGCGGAGGCCAACAGCATCTCCATGATCGACCTTGTGGTGGTGAACCTCTATCCCTTCGAAAAAACCGTCGCAAAACCGGAGGTGGCCCGGGAGGAGGCGATCGAGAACATCGACATCGGCGGGCCGTCGATGCTGCGGAGTGCCGCGAAGAACCATGAGAGCGTCACCGTTGTTTGCGACCCCGGCGACTACGACCGGGTCCTGGAGGCGATGGAGCAGGAGAGCGGGCTCAAGGAGCTCAGGCGCGAGCTGGCACGAAAGGTTTTTGCGCGTACCGCGAGTTATGATCGCGCGATCGCGGAATATTTCGAAAAGGCGGCCGCGATGGAGCCGGACCTGTCGGTTATGGCCGGTTTTCCGAAACAGTACGAACTGTCCCTGTCGAAGGCGGCCGACCTCCGTTACGGAGAAAACCCGCACCAGAAGGCGGCGCTCTACGGGTCGTTTTTCGATCATTTTGAGAAACTCCAGGGAAAGGAACTCAGCTACAACAACATCATCGACATCACGGCCGCCGTTTACCTGATCGGCGAGTTCGAGGCGCCCACGGTCGCGATTCTCAAACACACGAATCCCTGCGGGGTGGCCACGGCCGCGACCCTGGCCGAAGCGTGGGAAGAGGCGTACGCCACCGACCGGCAGGCGCCCTTCGGCGGGATTATCGCGATCAACCAGACGGTTGACGAGGCGCTGGCGTCGAAGATTTCCGAAATTTTTTCCGAGGTCATCATCGCTCCGGGGTTTTCGGACCAGGCACGAACCCTGTTCGAAAAGAAGAAGAATCTCCGCCTGATGGCGGCCCGTCCCGGAATCGGGGCCGAGGCGCTGCAGGAAGTCCGCAGCGTGATCGGCGGTATCCTGGTTCAGGATACGGACATCCGTTCAACCGGAGGCGAGAAGTTGCGGGTGGTAACCAGACGGCAGCCGACCGACAAGGAGTGGAAGGCTCTTCTGTTTGGTTGGAAGGTGGTGAAGCACGTCAAATCGAATGCCATTGTCTACGCCGGCGCGGAGCGGACCCTCGGCGTTGGCGCCGGTCAAATGTCCCGGGTGGACAGCTCGAAGATTGCGGTTTGGAAGGCCGGAGAAGCGGGGCTTTCACTGAAAGGCTCGATCGTCGCGTCAGACGCGTTTTTCCCGTTTCCCGACGGTTTGATCGCCGCCGGTGATGCCGGAGCGACGGCCGCTATTCAGCCGGGAGGTTCCAGGCGCGACGACGAAGTCATTGCCGCGGCCGACGAGCGGAACCTCGCGATGGTTTTTACCGGCAGGCGCCATTTCCGGCATTGATGAGCCGAGCGGGTCCAGACTGGCGCGACAAAGCCGGGATGTTGGCGGAACGTTTTCCCCGGGAAGCATTCCATCCCAAAGTCGATGCCTGGCTGCGGCGGCATCCGGATCCGGAACCGTGGGGGCTCGCCTGTTCCGGAGGCGCGGATTCACTTTGTCTCTTGCTCCTGCTGTACGGTCATTTTCCGGAACGGCGGAGCCGTATGAGCGTGCTGCATTTCAATCATCGGCTGCGCGGACAGGATTCCGACGGAGACGCCGACCGGGTCGACAGCGTGGCTGCTGCACTTGGGCTCGACTGCCGGGCCGCACGTTGGACGCAGGCTCCGCCTGCCGGAAACGCGACCGAGGAGGCCGCGCGTGCGGCCCGCTTCGGGTTTTTTTACCGGGCGCTGAAGGAAACGGGCGGCCGGGTTCTGTTCTTCGGACACCAGCGCGACGATGTTGCCGAAACGCTTCTCATACGCCTGTCCCGGGGCAGCGGAACGGCGGGACTGGCGGCCCCGCGTCCGGTTCACACTTTCGCCGGCGGACGGGTCCACTTGCGCCCCCTTCTGGCCCTCGGCGCGGAGGAGATTCGATCTGCGATGCGGGAACTGGGGATCTCCTGGAGCGAGGACGCCTCGAATCAGGAGCCTTCGTATTACCGGAACCGGATTCGCCGTACGGTGATTCCGGAGTGGCAAAAGGCGGCGCCTTCGGATGTTGCCGCCGGAGCGGCGGCGGCCAGGGAGTTGCTGGAGGAAGACGATGAGGCCCTGGAGGAGTGCGTGGATCAATTGCTGCCCGAGACCGCGCCGGACCGGCCGTTTCCGGCCCGGATTTTGCGCGCCGAGCCGGCGGCCATTCGCCGGCGCGCGCTTAATCGTTGGCTGACCGCTAACGGACTGAGGAAGCACTTGAATGAAAAGGCATTTCATCGACTGTTGGAGGCTGTCTGCGGGAGTGCGCCTTTCCGGTGCAGTGCCGGGCCGGAGTTTCTGGAATACGACGGTGACTCCTTGTGCCGCCGGAGTGCGGGAGCCGCGCGTCCGGCCTGGACCGGCGAGGTCGGTTGTCCCCTGGATGTCGAGCTTCACCTTCCCGGCGAAAGCATGCTGCGGATTGTTCTGGAAGAGCTCGATGCCGAAACCAAAGCCGCGATCCTGGGGGGGATGCCCGACCCGTCTGTCGAGGCTTTCCTGGATGCCGGGGCCGTCGAATCCTCCCTGCTGCGGGTCAGGCCCTGGAGGGAAGGGGACCGCTACCGGCCGCTGGGGGCGCCCGGTAGCAGGAAGCTTCAGGACGCCTTTACGGACCGCGGCATCAGCAGCGGGGAACGCCGGAAACTTCCCGTTGTCTGCTTGGTTACAGGCACAATCGCCTGGTGTCCCGGTTTGATCCCCGATGAACGGGTCAGGATCAAGGAGTCAACAAAGCACGTTGTGCGTTTGACATACGCCAGCGGTAAAGCAACCTGAAAAGTAACAGTCAGACAAACGAATCATGTCCGAAAACAATCAACGCGATCCGAAGCGCCCGCCTCCTACCGACAATAAGTACCAGCCGAAGGTACTGATCATCTGGTTTGCCATTTTCGCGGCCATTGCCGGGCTCTGGATCATTAACCCGGGCGCGCCCGAAGAAGGCGAAACGTTGACCATCAAACAGATGCTCAATCTCGCCGAGGACGGCGAGATTATGAACGCGACGGTCAAGGCCAACCAGCGGGGCGGGAATGATTTTGTCGAGATTACGGGACAACTGACCACCGGCGAGCGGTTCAAGGCCAGCGGGCGTTTGACCGAAGGCAATCTTGATTTGATGCGGAACGCCATCGGGGCCGAAGGGTTCAAGGAGGAACCGGCTTCGACCATGATGTCGGATGTCCTGATCTCACTCCTGCCGTTTATCTTGATTATCGGGCTCCTGTATTTCCTGTTTATTCGCCAGCTCCGGAACGCTGGGAAAGGGGCGATGAGTTTCGGAAAGAGCAAGGCCAAGATGCTGACCCGTGACCGGGAGAAGTTTTATTTCCAGGACGTCGCCGGGTGCGATGAGGCGAAGGAGGAGGTCCAGGAGGTGGTCGATTTCCTGAAGGATCCCAAGAAATTTCAGAAGGTCGGAGGGCGCATTCCCAAAGGGTTTCTGATGGTCGGACCGCCTGGAACCGGGAAGACCCTCCTGGCAAAAGCCGTTGCCGGAGAGGCCGACGTCCCGTTTTTCAGCATCAGTGGGTCGGATTTCGTCGAAATGTTCGTCGGGGTCGGGGCCAGCCGGGTCCGCGACATGTTCGAACAAGGACGGAAGAACGCCCCCTGCCTGATCTTTATCGATGAAATCGACGCCGTCGGTCGCCAGCGAGGCGCCGGTGTCGGGGGCGGCAATGACGAGCGTGAGCAGACCCTTAATTCGCTCCTGGTTGAGATGGATGGATTCGAGGGGCATGAGGGCGTCATTATCATTGCCGCAACCAACCGTCCCGACGTGCTTGACAGCGCCCTGCTCCGGCCGGGCCGGTTCGACCGGCAGGTGATGATCGATCTGCCCGACCTCGCCGGCCGCCGGCAGATACTCGATGTTCACGCCAAGAAGATCAAGCTGGACGAAGCGGTCGATCTCGATGTGGTCGCCCGGAGTACTCCCGGTCTTTCCGGGGCCGACCTGGCGAACCTCCTGAACGAGTCGGCACTCATTGCGGTGCGCTACGGAAAAAAGAAGGTCGAACTGGCCGACATCGAGGAAGCCCGCGACAAGATCCAGTATGGCCGGGAGCGGCGCCGGATCATGGATGAAGAGGACAAGAAACTGATCGCGTATCACGAGGCCGGACACGCGTTGATCCAGGCGATTGTGGACGACGGGAGCATGCCGCTACACAAAGTAACGATCATCCCCCGTGGCCAAAGTCTCGGGAGCACGATGTTCCTTCCCAAGAAGGACACCTACAATTACTCGAAGAGGCGCCTGCAAAATCAGATCGCCAGCATCCTCGGCGGACGCATTGCCGAGGAACTCGTGCTTGGCGACATTTCGAGCGGTGCCAGCGGCGACATCAAACAGGCGACCAAAATCGCCCGTCATATGGTGTGCGACTGGGGTATGAGTTCGCTCGGGCCGTTGTCGCTCGGGGAGAATCAGGACACCGTTTTTCTCGGTAAGGAAATCAACCGGACCCAGAATTACAGCGAGGAGACCGCCCGCAAGATCGACGAAGAGTTGCATCATATTATCGACGAGCAGTACGAGCGTGCCACAGGGATCATGAAGGAAAAACGGGATGTGCTGGACAAGATTGCCGAGGCTCTGATCGAGCACGAAACCATCGACGGCAAGCACGTTCATGAGATCCTTGAGCACGGCGCGATCCAATCTACGGTCGAGAAGCCCGCGTTGGTGCTCCACGAGGAACGGAAGAAGGCCCAGGAAAAGGAAGCGGCTGCCAGGAAAAGCAAGGAAGTCGACGATCCCCCGGGAGATCCGGCGGGGGCGATGGCCTGAATTGGCCCTCGGTTAGGCGCCCTTCTTTCTCGTTCGATGATCCGTGCGCTCACGGATCCGCAGCCTCATCGTGCGTACACCGGAAGCCGTGACCATTGGGATCAGGCCAGGTGCCGGTAAAGCACCCTGGAGTTGCGCGCGTTCTTATTGTAGCGCTCCCGCCGGGATTCGGGGAGCATCTCCGCATCGCCCTCCCGAAAACCGCAGATCGAGGTGAAAAAGCTGTAGCTCTGAGTGGAAAGCGCGAACAGGGTCTTGATCCCGTTTCGGCCGGCTTCGCGACACGCAAACTCCACCAGGCGCTTGCCGATACCGGAACCCTGGTAAAACGCCATCACATAGAGGGAGGCCAGTTCCGCCCAGCCTTCGTCGGCGTGCTCGGTCAGGGCAACACAGCCTACCGGGTTCTCGTCGATTTCAAATACAAAGAAGTCACCGATGTTGCGTTCGATGCTTTGCAGGCTTCGATGGACCAGTTCTTCCCGTTTGACGGCGTTGCGAGTGAGATTGTGAATCGCCCGGGCGTCGCCCCGGGTCGCCCGCCGGACCTGCAGATAATCGTTGCCATAGATCAGGGTGCCGACGCCTTCGTTCGAGAAAACCTCTTTCAGCAGGCCCTCGTGCAACTGGCCGTTGAGAATGTGTACGCGGGGCGTGCCGGCCTCGATCGCCCTTACGGCGTGGAGTGCTTTGCTCCGGGTGTTTTCTTCAATGCTTTCCGGCTGCGTATTCAGAACTTCCCGCAACTCTTCCACCGGAATCTGACGCTGAAGATTGTCGCCGATCTCAAGTCCCGAGAGCGGTGACAGGAAAATCAGTTTCGAGGCCTTCAGGGTGACCGCCAGCTCCGTGGCCAGATGGTCGGAGTTGAGTCGGTAGGCATGGCCTTCGCGGTCGAAGGCGATCGGCGAGACCAATGGAAGTATCCGGCCCGCAATCAACTGGTCCATCATCGCCTGGTCGATGCGATCCACCCGGCCGCTGAACATCCGGTCCGTCCCTTTGACTACGCCGACAGGCGCTGAGCGGACGGCGTTGCTGCAGGCGCACTTGAGGTTCATCTGGGACAGGCGGCTGAGAATCTTGTGGGCGGTTTGATTGGAGGCTTCGACCGCCAGCTCCAGGGTGGTTGCGTCCGTGCTCCCTAGGCCGTGCAGGTCGCTGATGGGGATGTTGCGCGCCTTTGAAAGCTCGGAAAGCTGGTGGCCGATACCGTGAACGAGGACAACCTTGATGGAAAGACTGCGCAACACGGCGGCATCAAGCAAGAGATTCCCCAGGTTCTCATCGGCCACAATCCTGCCATCGACGGCGATCACGAAAATCTTATCCTGGAAGCGGGGGATATACTTGAGGATTCCCCGAAGGCCGGTCGGATTGATCGGGGACTCGCCTGATGGTGCTGTCATCTGATGGATTTGAGTCTTCGGATTTGCGGGAAGTCTGTGAAACCGCGGCTAGGCCTCAAATAAGCGCGGATTGAATGGTGTGTGGGGGTAAAATACTTGAAATGCCCTAATTGTGCGGGTTATAAGTGATTTGAAGAAAACAAAACACACACAAAAAAAGCATTTCAAGTGAA
>PWMU01000078.1 GCA_003558065.1 Opitutia bacterium
GGAGTGCGGTGCCTTGGCACCGCTTTTTTTTTGCGGGGGCGAGTGGGGCGGGTGACAACGTGTGATCGTCGGCGCCGGAACGGGCTCGAAGGAACGGGAAAGCGGCGCGGAGCGCCGCACTCCATCCCGGCTCGCCGGGACGGCCTCGGGGATCAGTGAGTCGATGGCGTCCGATTTTCAGAAATCGTCGTCGACACGGACTGAATCTATTCGGAAGGATTCCACGGTTTTGCGAAATGCGGGCGAACTGTTTTCAGCAAACCAGTTGGCCGAGCACCATGGATAGAGTTCGGCTTTCCTGACGAGTACGTGTTTGACCGGATTTTGAATGACGTAATGCAGTCGCGCAAAATACGACTTTTGATAGGTAAGTCGTGTTTCGCGGAAGTTGTGCCACACTTTTCGGCCAGAAGTACCGTCCTGGTGATTGATATAGGAAGCGGTCTCTTTGTGGAGATTCGCGAGGTACGTGTTCAAGTTCCGCGCGTCTTCTTTAGGTGATTTTCCAATAATATGATAGTGATTGGGAAAGACAGCCCAGGCATCAAGGGTCCAACCATGATCGATGGCCAGCTCATGAAGACGATCATGAAGGAATTTGAGGTGCTCGGGTTGGTGGAAGAAATGAGCCTTGCGATAGGTTCCCGCAGTTACCATGAAGGTGCCATTGCGGGTAAGAAAGTGTGGCGGCGCATGCGGCCAGCACCGAGACGAGGTATTGGGGTTGTTCATTTTTACCGATTCTTTGTCGCTGATTCGGGTAAAGACAAGGTGAAAATAAATGGATGCAAAGAGGCCTGCGGCCTCGTGGGGATAGTGTGGGCGCGAAGCGCTTGTTATGGCTTCGCATGTCGCCTGCGGCTCGGAACTCGCTTCGCTCGTAGATGTGTCGCTTCGCTCGGTAGGAGTGCGGTGCTTGGAACCGCTTTTTTGCGGGGGCGAGTGGGGCGGGTGACAACGTGCGATTGTCGGTGCCGGAACGGGCTCGAAGGAACCCGAAAGCGGCGCGGAGCGCCGCACTCCAAAGAGGCCTGCGGCCTCGGGGAAAATAGTGTAGGCGCGAAGCGCTTGTTATTCTCGCTTCGCGCAAAAGGAACGTCACGGCCCGGCCCGTATGACTACGGAAGTTGGATCGATGCCACAGCACAGGCGGGGGCGGCCCGATCAGGTGCGGCGCGCCGGTTTACCCGGCGCCATTCACCAAACGAAATTCGGCGTTCGGAGGGACGCTGGGTGAACCGGCGCGCTGCAAGTGATAGCCTTCTTTACACACGTTGGATACAAAGATCGCGCTTGGAGGATGCGGTGTTGTCGTTTCAAACGAATCAGACTTGGAGGGATTTTTTCACGAGAGAAAGACGGATCGTTCGCGGGGTTCCGCCTTCGCCAGAGCGCTACGGGGGACAAGAAACCCGCTCCTACATTGGCGCCGCATTCCAATCTTCAATCTTCAATCTTCATTCTCCTGAGGGGGAGGATCGCGGGGTAAACCCGCTCCTACGGGGAAGCAAAGGTAACGCAAACGTTTTGAAAGGGATGAATATGAATGGAAGATCGTTACATTCTTTCCGAGGAACGGGGATCGCCGGCGGGGAGGCGCGGCGGGGATTCGCGCTGATCATCACGATCACATTGATGGCGTTCCTGGTGCTGTTGTTGATTACCGTCGGGACCTTTACCCGCGTCGAAACCGAAGTTGCCGGCTATACGCAGAAACAGAGCGTGGCGCGCGAGCACGCGAGGATGGGTCTGGAGATCGCGCTCGGCGAGCTGCAGAAGTATGCGGGCCGTGACGACCGGGTGACGGCGCGTGCGGAGATCACGGGCGCGGCCGACGGGGTGGATCCCCGGGTTTCCCAGCAGGTTCGGGACTACTGGAACGAGCGGCAGCCGTACTGGACCGGTGTCTGGAATGTGGGCAACCCCGACCAGGTTCCGGTTTGGCTGGTGAGCGGCAACGAGCACTTTCCGTTCGACTATGCCACAGGGACCGGCGACACCGGGATCTATCCGGCGCCGGGCGTGTATCCGCAGGAGTATTTCGTTCCCCGGATGACCGACGGCGACTTCGATGCCGATCGCCTCATCGAGTTGGTGAGCGGGGGCTCCGCGATTACCGCCGACCGGGCGCCGGGGCAATCCCGGATCGACGGCCGGGTCCGGGTGGAGAAGCAGCCGATCCGGAGCGAGCGTTATCCCGGGCTGGCGCAGGTGTCCGTTTCGGAGGGGCCGCCGCCGGAGGGCGGTCATGTCATCGGGAATTACGCCTGGTGGGTGGGAGACGAAGGGGTCAAGGCCAGCCTCGGGTTGACCGATGAGGCCGGGTTTTTCCACGAAGGCCAGGTGGACGATTTCACACGCTTTTCCGCGGACTTTTATGACCCGCAGCTCTACGACAACCCACGCTCGCTCGAGTTGATCCAGAAGAACGTGGCGCAACGACACGGGATCGAAGCGCTGTGGCGGCTTCCGTGGGCCGGGGACTTTCCGTTCGATCCCGTTCAGCTTTACAATCACGAACCCGACCACGACGCGTTCGTCCAGCAGCGGGGGGACGGAATTCACCTGAATTACGATCCGCTCGATCCGGACTGGTGGCGGGTGCTGCAGCCCCGGCAGCGGCTCGACGTCGACGATTCCAGCGAACGCGACTGGCTGCGGTGGGGGCAGCATCATGTTACGGCCAGGACTTCGGGGGTGCTCAGCACGACCATCGAGGGACCGAACGGGTACCTGCTCGAAGACCTTTCGGCGCTGATTGAGGCCGATCCCGGCGGGTCCGGTTTTCAGCGGTACGGAAATTACCGGGCGGATACCTCGGTGGACGGAAGCTTCAGCGAGGCGAACTGGTCGCATCCGCTCGGCGTGGTCTCGCCGGAGGCGGGTCTGCACCCGATCATCACGGAGGTGCGGCTGATCGTCACCCTGATCTTCAACGACGAAGGCGAGATTTTTCACGTCAGCGCCTTCCCGCAGTTCACGTTCTGGAATCCCTATAACGCCGACCTGGCGCGGACCGCGTACGACATTGAAATCGAAGGCGACCTCGACCTGCAGCTCGACTTCGGGATCCTCTGGAGGGACGAGGAGGACAACGAGGAATTCACTCACCACCGGCATGACGAGCCGTGGAATCCGTTTCAGCCGGCCGGAGACATGGAAACCACGGATGCGGGTTTCCGGCTGACTACCGACGAGATTTCGCTCCGTGCCGGCGAAGTGGTGGTTCTGAGCGGTGCGAACCTCACCAAGGGACTGGGAGGGGATCCGATCCTGATCACCGACCAGTTCGCCAATCCGTTCACTCCGCCGCCTCCCGGAGAGGACTTTGCGATGGAGGAGGTCCATCTCAACGTGAACGCTCCCGGGCTCGAGCCCGGTTTCCAGGAGGCCGTCTACCGGGTGGGGCTCGCGATGCAGGAAACGCCCTACCTCGAGTTTTCGAGCCTGGTTCTCGGGGATATCGATGACGCGGTTTTTGACGATCCGGCCAGTTGGGGCCCGATCGGGGATCCCGAGCTGGACGCGACACCGGGAACCATTGCGACCCGCACCAACCTGCGGGGCAATCCTCAAGTCGCTCATTCCTTCGCGGGCCGCATGGTCGGAGCGGACCTGACGGACGATCCCGCCTTTCTCGACCGTCCGCTGAGGGCGGATCCCCGGCGCTACGGCGAGCTCCCGCGGGAGGAGAAGGTGGCGATGGGACTGCTTGAGGACGGCAATAATTTTTACGAGGAGCCCCCGCGGATCGAGACGTGGGACGAGGAGGATCTTTACGGGTTCTTCGGGGTGTTTTCGGATTCGCGCGAGGGACGCTTCCCCGTGCTGTTCGAAGTGCCGCGGATGCCTTTGACTTCCCTCGGGCAGCTCTCCCACGCGAGTGTCGCCGAACAGAGGGCGCACGCGCTGGGCGACTGGGACAGTCCGGCGTACGAGGATTTCGATACGGTGCCCCCGGTGAGCGACCTCAACGCGGAGTGGTGGAACCGGTATTTCCTTTCGTCGATACCCGGGAATTACAACGACGAAACCTTCCGGGCGCCCTTTCCCAATCCCCGGATGGCGGTGGCCGAAACGGGCGATCCGCCGGAACTTGCGGATCTCGTCGGTAATTCCGGGCAGGCGGCGGCGCATTTGCTCAACCAGGGTGCGTTCAATGTGAATTCAACTTCCGAATATGCATGGGCGGCGCTGTTGAACAGCTTTTTCAATCAGGACATCGCGATCTGGAATCCGCTCGAAGGGGAGATTGAATACCTGAACACCGGCGAGTCTTTCGGGCACGGGACGCAGGCAGGCTTTGGGTACGAGTACGGTCCCGCAGCCGCCTACTCCGGGAATTTCGAGATGACGAATGGAAACCGGTTTTACGGCAGCCAGTTTTCGCGTTTCTATCACGCTCCCGGAATGAACTTCTACTGGAGGGAGGATGTCGGGGACGACGCCGCCGGCGAGCGAAGCATCTGGCGTAACGGATTCCGCATGTTGCATCCGCTCGACCTGAGCGATCCCCGCGTGGAGGGCCCGGCCAACTTTGCGGAGTTTTCCGGAGCGGATTACCTTCCCGGCAACTACGCGGTCTGGGAGATGGCCCGGATCATTGTCGAGGAGATCCAGGAACGGTTTGACGCCAACGCCGGGCGGCCGTTTATGTCGCTGGCGGAATTCGTCAACAGCGGCATCCTTCAGACCGCGATCGACAATGTCCAATGGCGGAACGCCGACCGGACCGGTCTGAACTGGTACCGGAGCAACGGTCAATGGCTTGAAATACCGCGGTCGGCGCCGTCGTACCTGAGCCAGGGGGATCTGCTCGCGGGTCTCGGGTCGATGTTGGCTGTCCGTTCCGACACGTTTGTCATCCGCACCTACGGCGATGCCCACAATCCCGTGACCGGCGAGATCGAAGCCCGGGCCTACTTGGAGGCGACGGTGCAACGGGTGCCCGAACCGGTGGAACCCGACGATTCCCGGAATATTCGCGAAGACGAGTACCGCGATCCTCCCGGCAATTTCGGTCGTAAATTCGAGGTGATTTCATTCCGCTGGCTCAGTCCGGATGAGCTGTGAGAGCTGCGTAGCCGGGATCCTGCGGATTGATCACAGTATTGATGAACCCCTAAGCCGAAACAAAGAAGCGGGAATCAGTCACTCAGGATCGACGATCCGGGTGTAGGTGTAGGCCAGGTCGAGGGCGAGATTGCGGTCGGGGTCTTCTTTCCAGGCCGCCTCGAGAAGGCGCCAGACGCGGTGGTCGAAACGGGCGAGTTCGTGCCATTCCCCGCCCCGCTTAAAAGATTCGAGGGTCGGTGAGCGGAAGTCGTGGATGGGCGGGCGGGCGACATAGGGCGCGAAGCGGGGACGGTAAAGGGAGCCGTTCCACATGACGTTGACGAACGTGTTGGAAAGAGCCCTGAGATCGTCTCGGGATACGCCCGCGCCGCTCCGGTAATTGGCCTGGACAAGAAAGGAAGCGGTGATTGCCGCGTGACTCATGTCTTCGATGCGAATGACCTCGAGTTCCTCGCCTTCGCCGGGATCCCAGAAGTTCCAGGCCCAGGCGTTGTCGTTGGGACGTACGTGCTTTTTAAAGTAGCCCGTCATTTTTCGTACCCGTTCCTCCATGACGTCACCGTGTTCGGATTCGGGCAGGTCTTTGAGTGCCAGCCAGGTGCGACCGAGTGTCATGTAACGGTTGTGATGCAACAGAAATCCGGGAAAGCGCTCGGTGCGATCGTCGGAGTAGCGGTAGTTGCCGGAGTCGGCGGAAAGGTCGTTCCAATAGGGTTCCCATTTCTTGAAGACATCGCTTTCCAGAAATTCCAGATAGCGTCGGGCGTGGTCCTGATAATTGGCGGCGGGACTGCCGGCTTCCGCGGTCAGGGCGGCCTCGACGAACAGGGCGATCGGATAGGTGATCATGCCGTCGTGGAGGACGGACTGCAGTTGGCGCGGAACCACGGTTTCAATGCGGAACCCCTCGCCGGGAACGGGGTCGCCTTCGATGAGGAACTTCGTTCCGGGCACCGCGGTCAGTTCGTGGGGAGATTCGAAGTCGGTTTCCTCGATCACGCGACTCTCGGTCAGGTCGGTGACAACGAGCCGGTTGTGCTCGTCGAACACCGCTTCGTACGTATGGCCGGTAACGGCCCGTCCTTCGTCGGAAAGAGCCCGCAGCCGGAGCAGGGAGGGGTTGAGGATGGATTTCTGCCGGTCGCCAAGAGGCGTGCCCCGAACCTCGGCGACACCGCGGGCGGATCCCCAGCCGGGGGCGTCTTCCGGAGGATGCCTCTCCCGGTTGTCCAGCATACGGTCGACCTGGTCCACGAAGATTTCGAGCCAATAGGGGTCGCCGGTGATGTGGAACGCCTGCATGTAGCGATGGAGGACACGCGCCTGGCGCCAGGCGAGGACGGCGGAATCGGAGCGGTCGGAGTAGGCTTTTCCGTCTGCGAAACCTTCGTTCCAGTCACGAAACTCGTCAATGATTCCGGGTATACGTTCCTCCCAGGTTTCGCGTGCTTCGGCGCGCCTTTCATCGGTCCAGGAGACCGGTTCGTCGCCGAGCGGGCTGGCGGGAAGCTGAAAGGGAATCAGCGCCAGCACGGCGGCGGTGACGGCCGACCGGATAAGGGAATCGTGCGGTTTCATGGTATCCAGTGTGAACCAGGGCGGCTCGGGAGATCAAGGGCGGGGAGGTTGTTCGTGATTGGTGACTCGTTCTTCGTGGATCGTGACATCAGTGGAAAGAAGCGGTCCGGGAGTGGCGGGACGGTGCACTGGATTTGTGGGTCTCAAGTAGGCGAGAAAGGGGAAACTCTCACGCCCGCTTCGCTCCCCGAAGATAAACCAACAAAAAATAACAAGTCACAAGTCACGAATCACGAGTCACCAATCACGACTCTCGAACCAGCACCAGTTGGAAAACGGTTCCGGCGGGGCCGCTTTCGACGAGTTCGAGTCGGCCGCCGAGATGCTGGGTAAGTTGGTAACTGATAGCCAGGCCGATGCCGGCGCCGGCCTGTTCGCTCGGTTTGCAGGGGGAAAACAGGTTTTCGCGGACGGATTCGGGCAGGCCGCCGCCCTGGTCGCTGACTTGAAAGCGGATTTCATTTTCGTTCCGGTCGATACGGAGACGGATGAGGCCGCCGCTGTCGCTGGCCTGGAGGGCGTTTTCGAGGAGATTGGCGAGAATGAGTATGGTGAGGTTGGCCTCGCGTCCGCCGAGCTTGGTATCGCTGCCGTGGTCGATGAGGACCTCGCAGGCGACCGCGGCCTGCTCGGCGCGGGGCCGGATCTTCGCGGCCACGAGATCGGCGAGCTCCCGAAGGCTGAGTTCGTAGGCGGTGGTCGCGTCTTCTTCGCGAAGGATGTTCACGATTTCATCGATCATCGCCTGCATACGCCGGGTGGTTTCGCCGGCGGCCTTCCAGTCGTCGGGGTCGCCGGGACCGCTTTCACCGGCCGTGTGGACGAATTGGTTCAAGCCGGCGAGCGGATTTTTCAGTCCGTGTATCAGATGAGCGGTGACGGCGCCGATCGCGGAGCTTTTTGCGGCCAGGGTAAGTTCGCGGTTGGCTTTGATCAGGCTTTCCGAGCGTTCGCGCAGCAGGCTGTGGGCGCGGTTGAGCCGGTGAAAGGCGAAGCCCGCCGCCAGCAGGAAGAGGAGCCCGCCGAGGGAGAACAGGAGCCCGGCCTGGATCGCGAGGCTGCGGTCCAAATCCCGGAACTCCGCGGCCACCGGTTCGCCGTCGAGCGTGTAGTAGGCAATGCCCGCAAGCTCTCCGCTGCGGGGGCTGTGGAGAGGGATGGCGACATGGAGAAGCGGAACGGTGCCGGAATCATTGTCGGACATGTAAAGTTCGAACACGGATCCAAGCTCGCCAGCCGGCTCGAAGGTACTGACGGCATTGAGGTTATGGAGCGATTCGAGCTGTTCGTCGGAAAGGGGGATTTCGATGGCGTCGTAGGGAACCGCGTCGGTGAAGGTGCCGTTGGGTTCATGGAGCCGGACCGCCAGAACGCCGCTGAGCTTTGATGTCTGGAGGGCCGTGGTGAAGAGGTCGGGGGGGGCGGGCTCGCTCTCTCCGGCCGCTTCCTCGAGGAGCATTTGGGCGACCGCGCTGAAGATCTCGCCGTCCCGGTCGACAATGCGCTCGCGAATCTCCGATCGGAGGTAAAGCGTGATCAACAAGACGACGGCCCCGAAGATCACCAGGGTAAGCAGCAACAGCGCGGCCCAAACGGAAGGCGAAAGTCGTTCCGGTAAAGGAGAGCCCGGGGGCGGCCGGTTGTGGGGCTTTGGGTTCATGCCGAATCAGAAAAGCCATTCGACGCCGGTGAGCACGGTATTCACGCGGTAGCCGGAGTCGGTTTCGTTAGAATGGACGTTTTCGTGACGGTATTCGCTGTAGAGGTTCAGGTTGTGAGTGACTGCCAATTCGGCGCGCAGGTCGGCGGTGACGATCCTTCGGTTCAGGTTGGACTCGCCGTCGGCGGTGCGGCGGACGTCATACTGGTAATGAGAATAACGCAGGCCGGTATCGATGCGCCAGGGACGGCTTTGGTAAATCAGCCGGTGTGACAGGTGGGTGCGGAGGAAATCGAAATAGCCTTCGGCATTGTCCCGGTTGATTTCGGCGCCGGCTGTCGCCCGGCTGCGCCACCGCCGGGCTTCGTCCCAGTAGTGATTGACCGAGGCGTCGAAATGGTAGATCCCGAACTCCCGCCGGGTGCCGGGCAGAATGGCCCCGTCGGCGTCCCTCGCCTCCCGGTTGTCGTAGCGACGGAAAAGGACGCGGGAACCGAAGTTGAAGGTGGTAGCCGAATCAGCCGCATGGCGCCAGGAGAGACCGCCCCCCGTCTCCCAATAGGGGTCGAGCGGGTCGCTGAATTGCTGGCGCCGGACAATGGCTTTCCCTTCGACCCGGTCCGAATCGGAAAGATCGTATCTAAGCGCGGGAGAAAAGCCGATGCCCACGCCGCGGAAGCGGATGGTGTCGAGCTCGGCTTCCCGGGTCGAAACGTCGACGTATTCGTCGTTGTAGTCGAGATTCACGGGAAGGACGGCGCTCCACTCGGAAGGCAACTCGTAAATGCCTTCGCCTCTGAGACTGAGAATATAGTCGTCATCCAGGTCCCGGTTGCCGATGTAGTGACGTCCCTCACCGAAAAGAAACATATGGTAGCGCGGACCTTCGGCCCGGGGATTCTTCCAGAGGGTGGTATCGAATCCGGTCTGCAGGAAGACGCTGCTTTCGCGCGAGACGCTGCTGCGCAGCACATTGTCGTTGTAACCGATCCCGCCCTGAAGCGAGAAGAGGTGCATCCAGGTGGGGGGGGCGGCGCGAATGAATTCCTCCCATTCCCGCTCCATTTCCTCCCATTCCCGCTCCAGCGCTTCCAGTTCCTCTTGCCAGTCGGCTTCTTCTTCGGCCTGTGCTTGCGCTGTTGATGCCAGGGCGACGGCAACGGCGGAGGCCACGGCAATGCGGAGGACCGGCGGAAAGAAAACGGGAATGTACATGAATACGGATTGTCGGATCAGTGGGCGGATGAGTCGATATGGAATTAGCGTTCCGGCGGCAGGACGCATTTGCGATACATTCAAACCAGCGGAGACACCCTATGCCCGCGGTCTCGTGGGATGTGTGGGCGCGGAGCGCTTTGGGACTGCGGAGGACAAGGTGTCGGACGGTTTATGGTTATTCGAGGTCTTGGCTGTGCCTGATGTTCAGGCGCAGGAAGCTTCCGGCTGATTCGTCCCCGGGAAGGGTGATCTTTCCGCGGGTAACGGCTTCGGGGGCCTCTTCGACTTTAAAGTCGATCTCGTTCCAGTTCTCGAGATCCTCCGAGATCTGGGGCTGGTAGACGATATCCTGTTTCCTGCGGTCGAGGGGAAACGTATAGGTCAGTCCGTCCTCGGCCGTCTCGGTTTTTTCCGGGTAGGCAGCGACGGCGGGGGTTAGGAGGGGGAGGTTCAGGGCGTATTTAAGAAGGTTGGGGGTGCCGTCCCCGGCCGGATCGTCGTAGGGATCGTGATCGTTTTCCGGATTGAGGCCTTGCTGCGTGAGCCAGGAGGCGAACGACACCGGTTTGTGGCCGGCGCGCGGCGAATCCGCGCCGAACTGGGGCCAGGTGCTCCGGGCGGGAGGACTGCCGCCGTCGAACGCGTATAGGTTCCTGTCGAAGGAGCCGACGTAAACCCGGCCGTCGGGACCGATTACCGGAGACGAGTCCACCCAGTCGCCGGTTGGATGTTTCCAGAGGAGTTCGCCCTCGGAATCCACCGCGTAGACGTGACCATCCCCGGAGCCGAAATAGACCGTTCCGTCGGCGGCGACGGCCGGAGAGGAATAGACATCGGCGTCCGTGAGAAAAGACCAGATTTCGGTGCCATCGGCCGGGTCGACTGCGTAGAGACGGCCATCCGCGGAGCCGACATAAACGGTTCCGTCCGCCCCGACGGCCGGAGACGAATCCACCAAGTTGCCGGTTTCGAAAATCCAGAGCACCCGGTCCTCCGGGGCCGTTTCCGGATTCGGATCGAACGCGTAAAGATCGTTGCCGGAGCCCACATAGAGCGTCCCGTCCGCGGCGATCGCGGGCGACGAAAAAATGACCTCGCCCGTGGGTTGGTCCCAGAGAAGCTCGCCGTCCGGGGTCAACGCGTAAAAGTAGCCGTCCCAGGAGCCAAAATAAACATTGCCTTCATGGTCGATGGCCGGCGACGACTCGATCCAATCCCCGGCCTTAAACACCCACTGAAGAAAACCGTCGCGATCCACGGCGTAAAGAAATTCGTCCGCGCAGCCGAAATAAACCGTGCCGTCCGGTGCGATCGCCGGGGATGAGAAAATGAAACTGTCGGTTTCGTAGAACCAACGCGGTACCCCGTCGGGTTCCACCGCGTAGAAAAAGAAATCCCAGGAGCCGACGTGGATCCTCCCCTCGGGTCCGACCGCGGGCGAAGACTGTACCCAGTCGTCGGTGAGGAGGGTCCATTGCTTTTCGCCGTCCGGGCTCAGCGCATAAAGCTGAAAATCCTGGGTGTCGGTGTCGGCGCCGGAACCGACGTAGACGGTACCGTCCCATCCGACGGCCGGGGAGGAATAGACGGCGTCATCCGTGGCGAAGCTCCAATCGAACGGAGGATCCCCGGCGGCGAAAAGCCCGCCGGCAAGGCCGGCGAGCTTGAAGACGAGTAAGGAGGGAAGTCGCGTGGGTCGCTGGAAGAAAAGGGAGCTCATTGTGTAGGTTCGACTGGGTGATCGATACTATCAATCGTTGCGAAAGTTCTTGCACGGCGGAAAGGCCGATTTTCGTTGGGTTCCACCTTCGGCTATAGCGCTTCAGTGGACGAATAAATCAGATCGTGCGTTTTCGCGGCGTAAAGCCGCTCCTGCAGCGCACAGTGGATTATTGAAATACTATCAGACTCCGCGCCGAAATTCACTGTGGGCGGGAGGTGATCCCGCGACCTTTGGCGGGTGCTCCGTGGCCGAATCCGGCCGGAAAGACCGGCGAGACTACAGACCGTTCGGGGGACGTTCCTGCCGGTCGCAGGTAACCCTTCCCGAGTATCCCTGCACGACATAAGCAATCCCGACGGTTACCGGATAGCCCTGCATCGGCCGAGGGATCCCGGAGAAACGACAAAAGTGCAGGCGCCCTCCCCAGGCGCCTGCACTGTCGTGCTTCGAGCAACCCATTTGTCCTGAATGGGTAATTCTTTGAGTTGATGATCAGTCGCGATCCGGGCGACGTTCGGCGGCGCGTTCCTGAGCGGCCTCGCGGATGGCCTGGCGATGCTCACGCAGTTCGTCAAACCGATCCGCATGCTCATCCCGCCATGCCTGGTACATATCCCGGCGGTCTTCCTCGGGCGTGTTTTCGACGTGCTCGCGCCAGTCGGCCAGAAGCTCGTCGCGGGCGTCCCTAAACTGCTCGGTAAGGTCGCGGACCGTATCGGCATGATCGGTTTCCTCCGATGTGGGCTGGGCTCCGGGCTCCTGATCTTCGGGAGGACCGCGCCGGTCGGCATGTTCGCCGGCCGCTTCCGCTTTCATGAGATCGCGGATCTGTTGCCCGAGAGCGCGCTGCTCGGCGGCCTGTTCCTCGAGAAGGGCACGCATGGCCTCGCCGCGTTCCCCTTCGGGAATCGTTTCGTCGTTAGCCAGCTCCCGGCGTTCTTCCACGAGGTCCTCCTGCGTAGCCCGGAATTCCTCGATGAGATCGCGCAAGGCTTCGAGGTCTTCGGGTTCTTCTTCTTGTGCGACAAGCACGCCGCTGGCGCCAATCATCGGTGCCAGGGTCAGGGCCAGGAATCGGTTTAGTTTTTTCATAATAATGACCTCCTTCGGTTTATTGGTTTGGTGTTGGTTGTCGATTGCGTTAAAAACAACTCGCCAATCCTTATGCAGGTGCCGTGCCAGATTTGTGGGGATTTGTTAAATGGTTTTATATTAATGGATTAAGCGTTTTTGAGCCACATGCGTTCAAGGAGCCGGAGGCGCCCGTTTGGGTTTTATTCCCCAAGTTCGGCGCGAGTCGGTGGGGAACAGCCCCCAAATGCCTCCCGGGCCCGGTCCGTTATCGCTCAAAAGCCGCGCGTTTCGCGCATGACCTTCCGGAGCCTCGGAACTCCTTACCTCCGGGAAGCAGGATTGACACGGTTTCCGTTTGGAACGCGACCTGCGCGCGGAGAAGAATTCATCAATAAACGTCGGAATCCATCTGCAATAAGCTTTTTCCCAACCCGGCGGAGCCGGTACCAAGAGCACGTAGGGATGCCGCTCGCCGGCATCCGCCAACGGAGGTCGCAAGCGACCTCCCTACAGGTTTGCGTAGGGATGCCGCTCGCCGGCATCCGCCCCGGAGATCGCAAGCGACCTCCCTACAGGTTTGCGTAGGGATGCCGCTCGCCGGCATCCGCCCCGGAGGTCGCAACAAGGTCCTCCGTAGTTCGCCAGAGCGAAGAGGGGAGCGACCTTCCTACGAAAATGACCGGCTTGAAATTCGCGACCAATTTGCGCACCATTTGAAACATAAGGGACTAATATGTTCAGACCTCACTAAAAGTGGCGATTCTCGTGAATTTTGATCGCAAGATGTTATCCTGCAGTTTTCGGGAGTAATGGAGCGATGGAGAATTGGAGTGTGAGGTTGCTGAAGTCAGCAGCGCAAACGATTGTAATCTTCCTTTAACTCCGATTTCCATTACTCCATCACTTTCCGGAACCGCAGGACAAGCACTTGCGTTTACCGTCGCCAAAGATCTTCCCATCTCTGCGGTGTAATCATTCCCGGTCTGAGGCTCTGCCTCGCTAGCTCACCGCACCAGCCTCCAGAATACCCCGGCGGTGCCGTCCGGCGCCGTTCCGGTCCAGGTTTCGCCGGTTTGGCCGGTGGCGACCGTTTCCCATTCCTGCTCGTTGAGATCGGTGGTGCGCTGGACGTCGTACGGCTCTTCGAGGGAGTTGCGCACGGCGAGGGTCACGGTGGCGCCCTCGAGGTCGATGCCGGTGATCTTCAGGTCGTCCCCGGGGTCCTCGTCCGGCTCTTCGTCGTCGTCCTCCTCAGGTCTCGGCGCGAGGGTGAGCTCGTGTCCGGTGGCCTCCATGTGGGCGTTGACCTGGTCCTTGTAGTGAAGGATGAAGGAATCGTACGAGGTGAATCGGTCTTCGACCGGAACGCTGTTTTCTTCGAGCGCCGAATGGATTCCGGATACGGTGAGGTCTCCTTCGTAAACGATAAAGGACGGGCTTCCCGAATCCCCGAGCTCGAAATGAGCGTCGTCGGGGCCGGCGGAGTTTTCCCGGTAGTCGAAGGTATAGTGACGTGTATCGTTCAAAGGGCCCTCGGTGAGGGGAAGGGTCCCGAACGAGTCCCCGAATCCGCCGATTTCGCCCCGCCCGATCCGGGGCTCGTCGTGCCCGCGCCCGTAAACAAGGATTTCCATGCCTTCCAATTCGGACTCGGGCTTTTCGAGCACGGGATAGAACGCAATCCCGTGCGCCTCGGGAATGTCCTCGGCAAGCTCGCCGATGAACAGGTCCGTGTTCTCGTCGTCGTCGTTTTTGATGTTGTGGAACCGTTCGTAGGTGTAGCCGCGGACTTCTCCGTCGGCACCGACGAATTTGATTTCGGAACCGGTCGAAGGCCGGAAATGATTCGCGCCGACAAAGTGACGCGGAGAGATCAGGGCGAAGGCCTTCCGTGGATCTCCGTCGCTCCATCCGACTCCGGAAAAGTCGAATTCGCCGACCCAAAGACCGTCGTTGCCGGCCGGGGCCCCCGGAAAGGTTCCCGTATCGAATCGGTCGTGACGCGCCTGTTCGTATTCGTGGATCTCAAGGGAGAACAGTAAGGTTGCGGGGAAGGAAAGGACGGCGATCAGGGCGTGTAAGGCGTATGGCAACGGAGGGAACGGTCGTGTTTTCATCATAAGAAAAAAAAGAAAATATGGGAGGGAGCCACCGAGGCAGGAAAAAACATTCCATTAACCGGTGCCGGGTCGAGGCGGTGTAAGACTTTTAAAAGATTTTCACCTTGTAGGGTAAATGAAAATCGATTACCAATTACGGTGTTTTTGGCCGGACTGGAAGCCAATCCATTGAAACCCAAACCGAAAATCACCATGACTATGAAAAAATGGAAAACGCCGTTGGCGCAGGGAATTCTGGCAGTGACTTTTGTTTCATTATGGGCTCCGTCGACGGAGGGGATTGTTCGTCGCGACGATGTGGACGACCAAGATTACATTGATTTCGGCGCGCAGTTTCCAAGTGTCGGAGAGTTCGCGACGAACGGAAGTATCCGGGGCAGCGGGGTGCTGATTTCGGAGGCGGGGGCCGGCGAGTCGCGGTGGGTTTTGACCGCGGCGCACTTAGCGACGCCGAATGAATTCACGATCGGGGACACGCTTTACGCGGTGAGCGAGTTTATCCGGCATCCGGATTGGGATGCGGACGGGGGACCGCTGGATACCGGGGTTGAGGACGACATTGCCCTCGCGCGGTTGGATACGGTGGTGAGCGGAGTCACTCCCCTGCCATGGCACGACAATGACGGTGACCTTCTGCCGGGAGTCGAAGTCGATTCGGTCGGATTCGGGCGCACGGGAACCGGGCTGACCGGCGAGCAGAGCGGGACCTCGGGAACGAAGCGCGCCGCGCAAAACACGATTGAAACGCTCGGAACCACCGCTCCGTTAACGCCTCCGGAGAGCGCATTTGAATACGTCTTTAACGAGCCCGGCAGCGCCGACGTTCGTGATCTGGAAGGGATGGGCGTGCTCTACGACAGCGGGGGCCCGGCGCTGGCGGACTTTGGCGACGGCCCGGTGGTCGTGGGGATTCACTCGTATGTGATCGACCAGGACGACCAGGGGCGCGGGACGTACGGCGACGTGATGGGATCGACGCGTGTGCCGCTTTACGATGACTGGATCGCCTCGACCATCCCCGAACCCGGGACCTGGGGGCTGCTGAGCGGATTCGCCGTATTTGCAGCGGTAGCGGTGTGGCGCCGGCGGCGATCGTAGAATCGTAAATATACTTCTCGTCATCAAGTTTTTCGAAAACAGCGGATTTCCCGTGGTTGTGGCGACCGGGTTTATCCCGGGAGATCCGGGGACGCTGAGAATCGGGGGATAAACCCCCTTGCTACGAAGAATTCCGAAACTTGGCGACGGGGAGTATAGGCACACACCGGCCGCCGTCCGGTGGAAAAGGTCGCGCACGGCTCCCCGGCGGTGATGTCCGTCGGCGATCCATGGAACGGGCAGGCCCGCTTCCAGGACCGGCTGGATGGCGCTCGAGGGCAGCGGCCAGACAGCTGTGAACGCGTCCGTCCGCATCGCGGCCTGTGGCTCGGTCTTCCCGTAACGGCACCTGTAGTTCACGGACGGGTACAGGCGCGAATCGATCCGGTGCGGGTGCGCGCCGGAAACCGGCGGGTGAAGGAGAGGACCTCATTTGTGCAACCGTTTCCATGGAATCACCGCCCGCTCCTCGTCGACATCCAGCACCCGGGCCTCAATGTCATACGCCCGTTCCAGGTTTTCGGCCTTCAGCAC
>PWMU01000033.1 GCA_003558065.1 Opitutia bacterium
AAGCTCCTGCGCGCCGAGCAAAAAACCGGACAGGTTTGGGTTCGCACCCTATGTCCGGTCCCGAGTCCCTAAGTCATTGATCCTACGAGAAAATCGATTGAGGTATGTCAGGAGGTCTGAATTTATCGCTAAACATTTGCGACAATTCGCCTTGGGATGGTCTGTTACACGGATTTCGGCATTTCCGAAGCCAATACTCCGCCTTCCGGTGTGCGGGTGAGATTGAACAGCCTCTTCATGTTGTACGCCGAGTAGACCACATCGATGACAACGAAGTGCGGCAGATGATCCTCCGGCAACCACTCTCGCATATCCACCGGCAACAACATCGGGGTCTCCCGATCAATGTTGACGAACTTCTCAGACATGCACCGATCATTGTGTCCATTCGGACACCCCGCCTGGAATTTTTCTCAAAAATCCCTCAGCCCCCAATTAGCAGCCTGTCGAACTTAGGCTACCGCCTAAATCCGACAGGCTGCTAGCTCGCTTTGAAGCTTGCAATTTAATTTAAAGTTATTCTTTTCTTGGAAGGCGAGTTTTCCAAACGGGCCCTTTTGGCGGCAAGGATTAGCCGCGGATCATCCCGGATTTGGCCAAAACCCACAACTTCCTCTTCATAAATAGGTTAACCAACAACCAATTCCAGCCCGACAAAGAAAATAATCACATGGAATCTCTAAAATCCCTTCTTCTGCCCGCCTGCCTCGCCCTGGTTCTGTCTCCGTTCGCTCATTCCTCTCCTCTCGATTCGCGCGAGGCGGAGCGAGTGTTCGAGGAGCGGCGCGACGAGGTGATCCGCGAAATGGCTTCCCGCTTCGAAAAACGCCCCGACCATGCAGAGGCGGATTACCGCCGGGTCGGTTTCGACGCGATTTATCTTCTCGCGAAACTGGAGGAAAGGCGCCGGGGACTCGGGGACGGCACGACGATCGCTGCCGAAGAGGAGTTCCTGCGCGCGATGACCGCGGCCGCGGTCGAGCATCTCGGCACACCGGACGATCCGGGCCCGTGGAGCTGGAACGAGCGGGGATCCCCCGCCATCAAGCAGGCCGCCCTCGCCTTCGGCTGGATCCTGCATCAGTACGGGGACGAAGTTCCGGAGGATATCCGGGAAAACATTCGCGCGGCGCTTGAGGACAGCAGTTGGTCGGTGGGCTACACCCAGTACCTGATCAACTACCGGGCCAACATCATGAGCGGACGACTGCTGGCAGGCGAGCATTTCGGGTACGACAGCAGTCTCTGGCAGCAGGCGAAGGAGGAATGGAACGAGTTGTACGAACGCAACATGAGTCACGGCGGCCTGGAGAAAAACGCGCCGATTTACACCTCCTACATCTGGTCGCCACTGACCTTTCTCAACAAACTCGAGCACGAGGAGACGCGCAATCAGGCCCGCATTCTCTGCGACCACAACCTGATATTCCACGGCCACCTCTACATGCCCGGCGGCCACATCGGGTTCCCCCAATCCCGGGATCGTTCCGGGGCGATCGAGGCGCGGGGCTCGCTGACGCGGATGTTCGCCCAGTTTGTTCCGGAGCTGCCGCTGGAGGAAGGCAATCACAGCTGGCACCAACTCCTCGCCCTCGGCGATTACCTGCCTGCCGCGGTCATTCGTTCGTTTTTCACGGATAAAGGCGACGGTTACACCTTCTGGGGCTATACCGACGCGCCGGTCCGCGCTCACAAGCCGGAAGCCGTTTACATGCTCGGTCCGGACCAGCAGGCGACGGTCTCTCCCTGGCAGGTGGTATTCGCTCCGGCCGGCGACGTCAAAATAGGCTTCGCCTACGGTTTGCGCTTCCAGGGAATCCAGGTGAGCATGGGCGTCCTCGCCCGCGATGCCGACGGCCAGTTTCACGTGCTCTACCAGGCCCACCCCTGGGTTCGCGGCGATACCATGGACACGCCGGGACGGAGCATGCCGACCACCACCAGCGACGACCCCTACGACTGGATCGGGGACGGCTATGATTTCGAGCGCCTGATGGTCGGCCGCACCCTGCTGTCGCTGTGGAACCCGACCCTCGAACACAAGCGGGAGGGCGTGGTCCGCACCCACCAGGACACCCGGGTCCATATCCCCAATTACGCGAATTTCGGGGGAGAAATGGAAAAAGCCGGCGACTGGTTCGTCGGGCGCATGGGCGAGACCTACATCGCGTACCGTCCGCTGGGCCCGGTGGTGCACCAGGAACCGCGGGACGGGGGCAACGTCCTTTACATGACCCTTGACGGAAAGTCGGGCGGGATATTCGAGCTCGCGACCACCGAGCAATTCCCCTCGCTCGCCGCCTATGCCGAGAACCTGAACCAACGCCATTTCGAGTTCGAACGCGACGCCCTTCACCTCGAGTTCGACGCGCTCGATCCGGACTCGGGAGACACCGTGCGCCTGCGCCTCGAACATTACCCGCAACGGCGTTTCATCGAGGGACGTGAATACACCATGCAGGACCTCGACCGGGGGCTGGTCGACTCGCCCTGGGTCCGATGGGACCCGGAACGGAAGATCATGACGGTCGAACGCGAGGGAATCCCGGGCCTGCGTTATCACATTCCTGAAGCGAAAATCGAAGAGGGCCTCTGAGGCCCCGTTTCACTCTCATTTCACCTATTTCCGGCACCGCCGAGTTTCCCGCGAACAGCGCGGCTTCCGTCATGTTCCGCTCCCGATCCCGCCTCTCATTCCGTTTTCTCGCCGCCCTGCTGGCGCTCGCGCTGGTCGTCCTCACCGGTTGCCGGCGGCCCCCGGAAGAGGACGCCAAACGGATCCAGTTTGCCTTCTGGGGGTCGGTCCAACAGCAGCGTGCCGAGGAAGAACTGATCGACCGGTTCCACGAAGCCCATCCCGAGATCGAGGTCGATGTTATGGTAATCGGCTCCCGCTACGCCGAGGTCATCCAGGCGATGATCATCGGCGGCGTTGCGCCCGATGTGTTCATGGTCAACTTGATCAATTATGACGAGTGGAGTTCGCGCGGCGTGCTGGAGGACCTGACCGGCAAATTCCTGAGCGTCGACGAGGAAGCCGAGGTTCTGCCGATTCCCCGGCGCGCGGTCGAGCGCGACGGCCGGTTTTTCGGCATCCCGATCAACGCTCACGGCATGGTGACCTTCTATAATCGGGACGCCCTGGACGCCGCCGGCATCGAGTTGCCGCCCGAAGGCATTAACTGGGAATTCCTCGAAGAGATGGCTCCCCGTCTCTCCCGCCGCGCCGGCAGGACCGACGCGCCGACTGATTTCCTGATGCTGATGCCGCCGCCGCCGATCCTGTTCTGGCAGCACGGGGTTGAGTTTTTTGACGATCTCACCCATCCGACCGAAGTCACGGTCAACGTTCCCGAAGCGATCGAAGCGATCGGCTTGCTGCGGCGCTTCCGTGAAAGCGGCTATTCGGTGCCGCCCGACATTGCCTCCGACGAGGGAACCTACCAACTGTTTCGGGACGGCCGTGTCGCATTCTATTTCAACGGCCGTTGGATGACGCCGGAATTCGCCGGCAGGACGGACTTCGACTGGGACATCCGGCCCTTCCCGGGCGGCCCGGTCTCGAACATCACCCAGCACGGCGGTACGGTCCTGGCAATCTGGAAAGACAGTCCCCGCAAGGAAGCGGCACGCAAGTTCCTGCGTTTCTACGCTTCGGAACGCGGCGCAAGGATTTCGATGCAGTGGCAGCGGAACGTCCCGATCTTTGACGAACTCGCCTACGGGGACGACTTCCTCGACCTCCGGCCTCCGGAGAGCATGGTCCATTTCTCCGACACCATGCAGGAAGGGGCCTCCCAATACAATCTCTACGCCCCGGGCGGCCAGGAAGTCACCCGCATCTTCTACAACCACATCGAACGGGCGCTCGCCGACCCGGACATTCCCGCCGAAGAAATCCTGGCGGGAATGGAGTACGACCTTGAGCGCTGGTTGCAGCGGATGCAGCGCCGGGGAATCTTTGAGAGCCCGGCCGAAACGCCGGCCGGTGGCTGAGGCCATTCCGCGGGATTACTCCGGGGACGCCGCATTCGCGCACCCGGCCGGGTCACGCCCACCGCTGCTCCCAATCTCCTCCAGCTCACGCCCGTACAGCCCGCTCTCCACAATCCCAAGCGCCGCACCGCAGGCCACGGCCGTATCGGTCAACCGGGAATGCAGAATCCGGATACGCCGCGCCTGCAGGCTGATTGTCTGGCGCTGAACCCAGTCCTCCAGTAGCTTGAGAAACTGCCGGTTGAGCAGCGGACAATCGCCACCAAGCACCAGGGCTTCCGGATCGAGCAAATCCACCACGGGAACCAGGTAGCGGCCAAGCGCCTTGGCCAGTTCGGCACTCAGGGGCGTTAGTTCAGCCTCAGCGTCGGCCAGCGTCGCCCCCAGATTTTCGGCTTCCGCCTGCGTGAGATCCAGCGAGGGCATACTGGTCCGGTCGAGCTCCCCGGCCGCGAAATAGGCCCCGCGATAGACCGATCCGGAGAGGTAGAGCGATGCGCCGTAGGAGTAGAAGGGCCGGCCGTCGGCGTGGGCCGAACGGTTCATCAAGAGGTAGACGAAATCATCAAGGGAAGACGCGCACCCGTAACGATTCTCCGCGTGCGCTCCCGCGTCCGCGTTGCGCTCGATTCGAACCGGCACCCCCAGGAGCTCCTCCAACCGTTCTCCAAGCGGGAAATCGCGATAACCAAAACGCATGGATCGAAGCACGAAATTCTGCCGCACATCCACAATGCCGGGCAGCGCCACCCCGACTCCAAAAAACCTGCCCGGGGGGCGGCCGCGCTCTTCCAGCCAGTCGTGCAAACCCCGTGCCAGTTCGCCGGGAAGTCGTTCCGGCTTCGCATCGACCGAGAACGTGGTCGCGTCCAGCCGCCGGAGCCCGCTGTTGATCAGTTCAACCCGCACCCTGTGGGTATGGAGCAACGAAATCCCCGCTCCCCAGCCGTAGTCCGGGTTGATTCCGAGAAGAATATTCCGCCGGCCCACGCCGGTCGCGGGCCCCTTCCCCCGCACCTTCAGCTGGCCCCGATCCAGCAGGTCGCGGACAATGTACGCAACCGTCGATGTGAGAATCCCCGTGCGGCCGGCAATCTGCCGCCGGGACAACGGTTCGTTCGAATTGAGCAATTGCAGAATCAGGCGCCGATTCCACAACTTGGCTGACTGCTGGTTGAAAGAAACGGTGGGCTCAAGTGAGGACGGTTGCGGATGCATTTCTGGCTCAGGTCGTTTTCGTTTTCCAAATCGCGCAGGAAGGCCTCACCGGAAGCTCACCCTCGGTAACGGGCTGTTGCTCGGTAGGCAACCCCCGCTCGCTTCAGTCTGCCGTCCCCCTCGAGAGAACGACTCCCGGCTACAGAAAAATCCACAGTTCGAAGCACTTTTCACTAAAAAGAAAAACTTTATTGTTTTTACTCTCCCTCAGTGCCGTCTTTATTTCAAGCCCATTCATGGAATTTCCACTTTATTCTGGGTTCTCCCAAGGATTCGGGGTTCCGGCACCCGGGATATGACGCAGGCCTCAAACCGCGATAACGAGCAATTTTTGTTTTTTCTCGTCACGGCAAAGCGCCTCACAACGAAGCAGCCGGGGGCTGCGTGCCTATGAGGAAACAGGGAATCCCCCGCTCTCGGCGTGTCGTCCGTAACCACGGGAAGAGGCTCCGGAGGCCGGCCGGCCCGGGAATCCCGGCTCACCAGGCTCCTCCGCGGGAGACCCTAACGCGCCGGCTCGAACTTCAGCGCAACGCCGTTAATGCAGTAGCGGAGTCCGGTGGGTTCGGGCCCGTCCTCGAAGACATGCCCAAGGTGACCGTCACACCGCCCGCAAAGGACTTCCACCCGTGTCATGAACCAGCTTCTATCGGTTTCAGTCGCAATATTGGTTTCGTCGTAGGGCTTCCAGAAACTCGGCCATCCGCTGCCGGAATCGAATTTGCTCTCGGATGAGAACAGCGGCTGCCCGCATCCGGCGCAGTGATAAACCCCTGTCTCCCTGTTGTCGTTGTAGTCGCTGGAAAACGGCCTTTCCGTCCCCTGCCGGCGCAGCACTTTGTATTGCTCCGCTGTCAGGATCTCGCGCCACTCCTCGTCGGTCTTGGTTACTTTGTCGCTCATAGTCGCGTTGTTCCCGTTCTCCCCAGGGTCCCCCCGCCCGCCGCCCGGTACAGCCGGGGCGGGCCCGTCGCCGAAATTCTCCGCGCATCCGGCCGCCAGCAGCCCGGATGTCACAAGGAGGATCCCCATGATGAACTTCATCGGGCAACGTACACCAGGCTTTTCGATTGTCAGGCAAAATGATAGAAAAGCAGGGATGAAAAAAACGCCCGCAACCTTGCCGATTCGCCTTGCCGCGCTTTTCTTGATCATCATCGCGGCCGCCGGGGTCGCCTGGTTCACCATGATCCGAATGCCATCCAGCAGCTACAGCGGTCCCTGGCAACCGCTTTCGGAGCAGGAAATGGTTCTGAGTGAGCAACTTGCCGCGGATGTTCAAAAGCTTGCCGGAGAGATCGGCGACCGCAACGTCCGCGAGTACGAAAATTACCTGGCCGCCGCGGATTTCATCCAGGCTTCCTTCGAAGCGGCCGGCTACGAAGTCTCCCGCCAGGAATTCGAAACCGAGGGGCGCGCCTGTTACAATTTGGAAGCGGAGATCGAGGGAACCGAGCGGCCCGGCGAAATCCTGGTCCTGGGCGCTCATTACGACTCGGTCTTCGGAACGCCGGCGGCCAACGACAACGCCAGCGGCGTCGCCGCCCTGCTGGCCATCGCCCGGGCCTTCGCCGGCGATGAACCCGCCCGCACGGTCCGGTTCGTGGCGTTCGCCAACGAGGAACCGCCTTTCTTCCAAACCGGAGACATGGGAAGCGTCGTCTACGCGCGCCGGTCCCGGGAACGCGGCGAAAATATCGTCGGAATGGTCAGTCTGGAAACAATCGGGTACTACTCCGAGGAGCCCGGGAGCCAGAACTACCCGTTTCCCTTCCAATGGTTGTACCCGAACACCGGCAATTTCCTCGCGTTCGTGGGCAACACGGGATCGCGAGGCCTGCTCCGGGAAGGAATCCGCGCGTTCCGGGAGAACACCGCCTTTCCGTCCGAAGGAGCCGCGGTGCCCTCGATGATCCCCGGAGTCGGCTGGTCCGACCACTGGGCCTTCTGGCAGGAAGGCTACCCGGGATTCATGGTCACCGACACCGCCCCGTTCCGCTATCCTTACTACCACACCCACCAGGATACCCCGAACAAGCTGGACTACCTCCGGATGACCCGGGCGGTGACCGGCCTCATCAAAATGAGCCGGGAACTCGCGGCCGCCGGGGGGAACTGACCGGCGGCATGGGGAATTGAGGGCGGAACGTCAGCAACGGGATGTCGAACGGCGGGAAATCGATACCTTCACCGCAGACAGTGTTCTTTCCAGTCCTGGCACAGGACATCAGGATCCTGTGGTTTCGGAGCGTACCGGCTTCGCCGCGCCTTTCTCGTATTCGAGGCGTTCCTCCCCCCCGGACGGCGCCGCCCCGGCCGCCTCATTCGTCCCGCCGGTCCTGGGCCAGGCGCTGAGGACCGCCTTCACCAGGGTGGCCAGCGGGATGGCGAAGAAAATCCCCCAGAAACCCCAAATCCCCCCGAAGAACAGCAGGGCTACGATGATCGCGACCGGATGCAGGTCGACCACCTTGGAGAACAGCAGGGGAAACAGGACATTCGCGTCCAGCGTCTGAATGATCGCGTACGCGATCATGACGTAAAACAATTCCGCGCTCCAACCCCATTGAAAATAAGCGATGGTCAGAATCGGGAACGTCACGACCGCCGCGCCGATATAGGGAATCAGTACGGAAAGCCCCACCAGCACCCCGAGCAACATGGCGTAATTGAGCCCGAGGAGGAAGAAGGTCACGTAGGTTACGGCGCCGACAATCAGAATCTCCCAGAACTTGCCCCGGATATAGTTGGCGACCTGCCGGTTGGTGTCCTGCCAGACCCGTCCGGCCAGGGAATGGTCACGCGGCAGGTAACTCTTGAACCAATTGATGATCTTGTGCTTGTCCTTCAAAAAGAAGAACACCATCAACGGCATGAGCACCAGGTACACCACGGCCGCCATCAGGGTCGGCAGCAGAGCCAGTGAAGCCGACAATACCGTCTCCCCCATCCGCTCGACCTCGGGCCGCAGGTTCCGAATCAGACCCATCACCTGTTCCTCGTTAAACAATTCGGGATAGCGGTCGGGAAGCTCGAGCAGGTATTCCTCGAAAGTTGCGATCATTCGGGGCAATTCCTGCAACAGGCGTGTCATTTCACGGTAAAGAAGCGGCACCAGGGCGAAAATCGTGAAAAACAGTACCGCCAGAAAGACCACGAAGACAAAAGACACGGCCAGCCAGCGGGGCACTCCTCTCTTTCTCAGAGTGCCTACAAGACCGTCGAGCAGATAGGCGATCACCACGCTCGCAATCACCGGAGCCAGAAGTTGTCCGAAGAGCAGGATCACCGCCCCGCTCCCGACCAGGAGCAGGATCAGTATAATGACCTGCGGATCGGAAAAATGGCGGTTAAAAAGGTTGCGAAGATAGGCGAGCATGTGACCATCGGCAAAAAGGAGCCGGATTCTGAATCTCAGGAAAACGAAACTTCGCGCGATCCTCAATCGCTAAACGCGGAATTGCGGGACGGAACACTCGTCGTCGCAAACCGGAACATGCCCCGGCGGTGTCCGCGTTCCTTCCTGTCGGATCGCCGGATAAACCCGTTCCTGCAGGGACCGGGTGAAAACGATCCGCTTCCGGACCTTTGGGTTTCCTATTGGTACCATTCCGAGACTTTTGGGAGGAAGGATCACTCGACTATCACGTCTTCGCTCACCACTCGCCCCGCCCGGACCACCGCGACGGCGGTTCCGGAAACTTCTTCTGACGCCCCGGATTCACCCGATAGAACTTGAATACGATAATCGCCTGCCGGAAGCCCGAGTGACCCGAAGTACCCGGCCGCGTCGGTGCGGATTTCACGTTCGACCGGCCCCGAAAGTTTCACCCGGACATCGGCCGCCTTTCCGTCCCCGTCCGGAAGGCGCACCGCCCCTCGAATATGCCCGGCCCCCTCGACCGTCAGAGCGGGCGCCGACGGCACTTTCGCCGGTTCCGCGAAAACAGGGGGTTTCCCTCCATCGAATTCGCTCGGCTCAACCAAAGCCCGCAAAAAACCGTCCCTGGGAACCCCGTCCTTGTTGGTGTTCCTGTAGGAATAGCCGATCACCCCCTGGACCACACCGTCCTGCGCGGAAGGCTCCCGCGTGTCCCGGATCTGCTGAAGGGTGTCCGCAATCCGGTTGTCGAAGAAACCGACCCCGATGGCAGCGTGACGGCCGTAGCGGTGATCCTTGATGAAACGATTCCATCGCTTCCACGCAACCGGGTAACGATCGTGCTCGAAGTAACTCATCGGCATACTCACGTCGAGCAACCCTTCCTCCATCCAGGCCCGCCAGTCCTGAAGCACCCTCCGGTAGGCGGCCGAATACATCCAGTCTTCGTCAGTCTCGGGCCCCGGCACCCAGGTGATGGTCGCGGCTGATATCACGGCGTCGGGACGCCTCTCCTTGGCCGCCAAAAACACCCGTCGGAGCAAGTCGGTCACCTGATCACGCCGAAACTGTAGCCACTCGGGGTCCTGCTCACCCGGAAGGCCGCCGCGCCCGTGAATCCGGTTGAACCGCTCGACCGCGACCTCGTTGTAGCCCCATTCGGGAGTGCGGTAGCGGATATAATCAAAGTGCAGGCCGTCCACCTCGTAGTGCTCGAGGAGATCCATCGCAATGGAATGAATGTGATCCTGAACCCCCGGGTGGCCCGGATCGAGCGAGTAGGTCCCGCCGTCCCAGATTTCACCCTTCCGGTTCCGCGTCATCCAGTCGGGATGCTGATTGAAAACGTGTTCCGGCTGGCGCGGCGCCCGGGTTTCGCGGTGCCAGAGTGGATAGGTCACAATCCATGGATGGATCTCAATCCGCGGCTCGCCTTCGCGGGCGTGCCGGATAAGGGCTTCCAGGGGATCGAAATCGCCGTCGAGTTCGGCGGCCCGGGGTTCGACCCGGCTTTCGTAAAAAGCGTCCCCGCTCCGCCGGATATTGGGCAGGATAAGATTGAAATTTCCCGCCCGGGCATCGGCGACCAGTTGTTCCACCTGTTCCTCGCTCTTGATTCCCTCCCGCCACGCATCGACCCAGAGGCCCCGGTACTCGGCTTCCGCACCCGCGGAAAGCGCAGCCCCCAAAACAGCGATGCCCGACACCACGGCAAACCGCACGGACCGGCGGGAAAACAAAAACGGAAACTGGATCATAGCCATCGCCGCATTACCTGCCCTCCGTTCCCGGAAACCACTGGCAGCAAAAAATCCCCCGCTCACTTCTCCTCCGGCGTCCCGGTGATATAGAACAGGCTCCCGTCCTCCAACTGGTCCATGATCCGGTCCGCCACGGAATGATCCAAAGCCGGACACCCCCAGCTCCTCCCGACCAGCCCTTCGTCCGCGTTCACGTAATCGGCCCCGTGCACCACGATCCGGCGCTCGTAGGCATTGTCGTTGCTCTCCTCCAACCCGTGCAGGTTCAAGCCGCGGCCGAACTTCTCACTCGGATAATCGCTCCCTGTCAGATAAAAACCGAGCGATCCCACCCGGGATCCCGGCTCATTGGAGAAGTACTTCGGAATATCCCTCGGATTTCTCCGGTCGTCGCGACCGGCACCATGGGCGGTCAACAGGCTTTCGACCTCGCCGCTTTCCATGTCGATCACGTGCAGCCGCTCTTCCTTGTTCGGCCGGCTGTAATCGACAATCGTCACGTACCGCCGGTTCTCGATCTTTTCCAGATTCGCTTCGAAGAAGGCAAAGACCTTTCTCAGAGATTCCTCCGGAACCGTGCCTTCCTCGATCAATTGTTCCAGCAGAACTTCCCGTTCCGCAACGGAATCACCGGAAAGACCCGCCTGCGGGAAGAGAAGAGAGGCAAAAAGAGGAACCAGGGCAATTCGGAAACAACTCATAAAAAATTCCGCAACACGACGACACCCCGGATCCTATTCGCACCCGGCATCCCTGCAAGCGTAAATCCCGATCAGAAAAATCTGGCATGCACCGGGCTCGCGGCAGAAGCTGGGAAGGGTGTCGGCCATCCTGTCATGAAGTACTTCTCTTTCTTTCGCAACTACAGCCGCCTGCTCGCCTTCGCCGTGCTGCTGGCATTCTTTTCGAGCTTCGGACAGACGTTTCTGATTTCGTTTTATGTGCCGGAGTTTGCCGGAGCTTTCGCTCTTACAGAAGGAAGGATCGGCGTCCTTTACGGCATCGCGACGGTGGGCAGCGCCTTGTTGCTGCCCTGGACGGGTAGGCTGATCGACCGGGTCTCGCTGAGCCGCTACACCCTGGCCGTCAGCGCGGGCCTCGGATTGGGCGGGCTGATTCTCGCGGTCGCCCCGCACTGGATTCTGCTTTTTGCGGGCCTTTTGATCGTCCGGCACTGCGGGCAGGGACTGTGCGGCCACATAGCCATGACGAGTTCGGGACGGTACTTCGTCGAGAACCGGGGTAAAGCGGTCGCGATCGCCGGCACCGGTTATCCTCTCGGTGAAATACTCTTTCCCGCGCTGATCACCCTTTCCATCGCGGTATTGGGATGGCGGCTTTCATGGGGACTCTCGGCAGGGCTGATCATTGTGGTCCTCGCACCGCTGGCTTTGTCCCTGCTCCGTTCCAGCCGCCGGCTGGAGAACGCCCTGCCCAAAGTGGACTCCGGCACTTCCGACGAATCGAGAAACTGGCGGGCGAGCCTGCTCCTGACTGATTACCGGTTTTACGTGATTCTCGCGACGCTCGTGCCCATCGGATTCTTCAGTACGGCCTTCATTTTCTATCAGGCGGTCATCGCCGAAAGCCGCGACTGGGGAGATCACGTTTTTCCGTCGGCGTTCGCAGCATTCGCGATCACCCGGGCGATGCTCGCGCTGGCAATCGGCCCGTGGATTGACCGCTTGACCGCGGTCCGGCTGCTTCCCGCCCACATGATTCTGCTCCTGATCGCAGGCGCATTCCTGGTCTTCTTTTCAGGCGAATGGGCTGCGTATGCCTACCTGATTTGTCTGGGCATGAGCATGGGCGTTGGGCAGAGTGTCGCGACGGCGGTGTGGGCGGAAGTCTACGGAGTCGAGAATCTCGGCGGCATTCGCAGCGTGGCCAGTATGATAGGGGTTCTGAGCACCGCCCTCGCCCCGTTGATCTTCGGAATGCTGCTCGATTTCAATATCGAGGTCCCCACCCTTCTCCGAGGCGCGCTCGTGATGATCCTCGCATTAACCCTGTTTTCGTTCGTCGCCGCGTCCATCCTCAATCGGGCACGGCTTACGAAGCAGGGCTAGTGCTCCGTCCCTTGCGAAGGCCGGATATTTCCATCCGCCTCCGCCCTCTCAATCCCATCGCGGGCCGCCACTCCCTCTAAGCATTCCCCTCCCCGTCCAAAAGAAAGTCCTCCTGGACCGCCTCGCTCGAAGGAACGCTTTCATCCGTCACCGGAAGAAGATAGACTTCAAATACCGCTCCCTTGCCGGGCTCACTCCGCACCGAGATGTAACCGCGGTGCTGCTTGACAATCCCGTAGACGATGGCCAGGCCGAGCCCCCTCCCTTTCTCAATTTCGCGAGTGGTAAAGAACGGTTCAAAAACACGCTTCCGGGTCTCCGAACTCATGCCTTCCCCGGTATCCCTCATCCGCAGGATAACATACTGTCCCGGATACACGATTTCCTGGCCGACGGCATGTCCCTCGTCCACATACCTGCCCGCGGTTTCAATCGTGACCTCCCCTCCATCCGGCATGGCGTCGCGGGCATTCAGCAACAGGTTCATAATGACTTGCTCCAATTGCCCCCGGTCCGCGTTGACAGGCATCAGATCGTCCTCCAGTTCGACAGCCAAATTGATATTCTCTCCTATCAGCGGTTTCACCATCCTCTCGTAATCCCTGATCATCTCATTCAAGTCCAACGGCTCTCTCCTGAGAACCTGCCCGCGACTGAACGCCAGCATTTTCCCCATCAGTTCGGCCGCGCGATCGGCAGAGCGGCGAATCTCCCTCAAGTAGGCGTTTTCCGGAGTGTCGGCAGGAGAGTTCGTCAGCATCATGTCCACGTAACCACGGATCGGCATGAGAATGTTGTTCATGTCATGGGCAATTCCCCCGGCCAACCGGCCGATGGACTCCATTTTCTGGGCCTGGTAAAACCGGTCCCGCAACTGCTTCAACTCCTCTTCGGCCCGCTTGCGCTCGGTGATATCGTGTTTGATCGCAATAAAATGACGAATCTCGCCTCTTGCACCCCGAACCGGAGTGATCGTCTGCTCCTCCGTGAAAAGGGTACCGTCCTTGCGCCGGTTGATCAGCTCGCCCCGCCAGGTATGCCCGGCCAGAATCGTGGTCCAGAGGCCCCTGTAAAAGGCCTCGTCGTGATACCCCGATTTAAGAATCTCCCGAGGATTCCTTCCGATCGCCTCCTCCGGCGAGTACCCGGTCAGGGTGGTAAACGCCGGATTCACCCACTCGATAACGCCCCGGTTATCGGTAATGACAGTAGCATCGGCCGCCGACTCCAATGCCGCACTCAACAGGTTGACCCGCTCCTCGTAATGCTTGCGCTCCGTTATGTCGTCGCCGACCGCCTGAAAATAGGCGATCCTTCCTTCCTCGTCAAAAAACGCCCGGTCTGTCCATCGCTGCCAGCGCTCGGAGCCATCCGGCCCAATCACCGGATGCTCGTAGGTCACCGAAGGGTGGTCCCGGCTGAGTGACATGTATCGCCGAACCACCCGATCCCGCGTACCGTCATCGGGAAGAAACTCGAGAAACCGACGCCCCAGCAACTCTCCCGGCGGTTTCTGAAAGTATTCGGCGTAGGCCGTGTTGACATAGGTCAAGGTGCTGTCCGGAAGAAAGGTGCAGATCAGCACCGGCGTAGCTTCAGCCAAACGTCTATACCGTGCCTCGCTTTCACGAAGCACTTCCGCGCCGCGTTCGGAAAGATCCCTTGAAACATCGTCCTCCGGCACTGCTTCTCTCATTAAATCCTCATTTTTATTTGCATCCATGGAAATAAATCTCCGGCTACCGGCCCTGTTCGCCGTAAGCACTACCCACTTCCATTCTTGCAGCATGGCCGAATTTTCCAAGATTCAATTTGAAGTTCATCCACCTTAGCCAGCTTGCTCAACTCCGCGGAATCGGCTTCCCAGTGGGAATAGGAGGTTTTGGAATTATCGCGTGGGAATTTTACCCTTTTTTCAGCATCGACCCACGCCGTTTCGCAGCACACACACAGCTTCTTCAGCAGCATCAGGTCTTCTTCGATGCGGCATGAGGTTGAGCAAAGCACTTTGAACGAGAACCCCGGCGAAGCCAGGATCAAAAGAAGCTTGATTGCCTCTCCCCCATTCACAAGTCTCCCGGAGACATGGAGCAATTGATCCAGTGGTTTGAGCGAACCGGTATCGGGGACGACGGAGCCCTCATCGCGGCGCGGCTGACCGGTATCCTGGCTCTCCTGCTGCTCGCCTGGCTGGCGAATCTCATCGCCAAGAGAATTATCCTGCGCGTCGCCGACGGGATCATTAACAAAAGCCGCGTTAACTGGCTGAAGATCCTGCAGGAAAAGAAGGTTTTTTCCCGGTTCTCCCATGTCGCCCCCGCCATCGTCCTTTACTTCCTCACACCGATCGCCCTAAGGGAATGGGATGCGGTCATCGACATCACCCATGTCGCCGTCCGCATCTACCTGATCGTTATCTTTATTGTTGTCATCGACGGAGCCCTGAATGCCGTCGTCGCCGGGTACGAACGGTTTTCCGGCGGGACTCTACCCATCAAGGGCTTCGTCCAGGCGATCAAGCTCATCGTCTTCCTGCTCGGGGGTGTTTTTATAGTATCCACGTTGATGGGACAGGAACTCCTGGTGCTGTTTTCCGGCCTCGGCGCGCTTACCGCGATATTGATGCTCATCTTCCGGGATCCCATCCTCGGCCTGGTGGCGGGTGTTCAGCTCTCCGCCAACGACATGGTCAAAAAAGGCGACTGGATTGAGATGGAAAAGCAGGGCGCCGACGGAGACGTCATCGATGTTTCGCTCACCACGGTCAAGGTGCAGAACTGGGACCGCACCATCACCAACATCCCCTCCTACAGCCTCATTTCCGACTCTTTCCGCAACTGGCGCGGCATGAAGGAAGCCGGTGGCCGGCGCATGAAGCGGTCTCTTTACCTCGATCTGAGCTGCATCCGTTTTGTCGACCGGGAACTGATGGAGCGGCTTCGCAACATCCGTCTCCTGCAGTCCTACCTGGAGGGAAAGTGCCGGGAGATCGATGAGTATAACCGCGAGCATCAGATCGACGACAAAGACCTCATCAACGGCCGGCGCCTGACCAATATCGGCTGCTTCCGGATCTATTGCGCCGAGTACCTTCGCAACCACCCCCGCGTGCATCAGGAAATGATCCAGATCTCCCGCCAACTCGACCCCACCCCGCAGGGTCTGCCGCTCGAAATCTACGCTTTCGCCAAAGAAATCGCCTGGGTCGATTACGAAGCCATTCAATCCGACATCTTTGATCACCTCTTTTCCATCCTCCCCTACTTCGACCTCCGTCTTTTCCAGCAACCCGGTGGCGCGGACATCGACAAGCTCTCCCAGGCCCTCACCCCCAAAAACCCGCCTTCGGCCGATTCAACATCACAACAATCGCCCTGAAACTGCAACAGCTCCGGATTTCCGAGAGTACCGACGCCCTGAGGATTCCTCAGGGAAACTTCAGGTCTTGCAAACCGTTTTCTGATCTGCTTGCCTTCCAATCAACTATTTCCGCCAGGATAGCTCAGCTGGTAGAGCAACGGTTTCGTAAACCGTAGGTCGTGGGTTCGAGTCCCATTCCTGGCTCCGCCGAAAATGCCCCGCAAACAAG
>PWMU01000027.1 GCA_003558065.1 Opitutia bacterium
ACCGCACCGGCGGCGGGAATTTCATAATGGCGAATGCAGTCCCATCCCAACCCGTCGATGCTGACGGCCAGTTTGCTGGCGGAAAGGGCTCTGAAATAGTCCGGTCGGGAAACACCTTTCCCGTCCAGCCCGCCGCCCTGGTGAAGGCGGCAACGGACTTCACCTGTCATTTCCCGGAGAATCTCCATAGCCCGCGTCCGCAAGGAATGATTCCTCGGATCCATCATGCACGCGACATCGTATTCGCGTTTCCCTTCCGGCGTGAAGGACTCGCGAAACTTTGTGAGATTGATGCCGATCGGTATCGGATGGAATTTCGTTTGCGAGGTCCTGACGACCTCCTGCCATTCGGCGGGTAGGTGACGTGCCATGTCGGCCGGATCCGGGGGCAGTTCACGTTTGAAATAATGATCGACGAAGGGAAGGAGTCGGGCGCGCGAGGCGTCGAGATGGCCTTCGTCGACCCCGTCGATCGCGGCCACCACGGTCCCCGAGGGACGGGAAAAGCGCTTCAGGTGACGCCAGCCCAGTCGTTCGCCATTGTAACGGAAGCGCGACTTGAAATGCCGGATAAGATTGGAGATCGGTCTTGGGGTAAGGCGAAAGCTCTTGGCGTCCACCAATATAAGGTCAAAATGCCCGTTTTCGACCGTCTTTCTCAATTCCCGGAACGGCATTTTCGATACGGGAAGCGACGCCTTGATCGGGAAATTGTGGTGCCACACCGGGTCGATCTTTTCGGGCGCCAAATGGTAGGTCGGTTTGGGCGGGAAGTCGATCACCTCGTGCCCGAGGGCCCGGAGTCCGTGGAAGACGTGATCGGTGACCCAGTCGTATTTTTGTTCGGTTATGAATAAAATTCTTTGTGAAACACGTTCGGACTTCATCGGTCGTTTCTGGCTGCTCACAGGGGCGTTCAGCTGTTCGGCTTCCGGATCAACGCCCCGGTAAGCCGTTCCACGTAGCGGTCGAAACCGAATTCCTCCCGGGCCCGCTGCGCTCCCCGCTTGCTCATGGATGCGTAGGTTTCGGGGGAAGCGGTCAGGGAAACGATGTGGTCGGCTACGTCCGCCGGGTCGAGAAACCGCGGGGGTTGGAGTCGGTCCGAGTCGGGATCGTACACGAACTCGGGGAACTCCGAGTCCCCGTCCCCGGGTTCCATGGCTTCTTTAAGCGCAACCTTTGGAGACAGGGTGTAACCGGTCATCCCGTGTTCGACGACTTCCGGCAAGCCGTCCACGCGGGCCACGATTGCCGGACAACCGCGAACCGCGGCTTCCGAAGCCACCATGCCGAATGGTTCTCGCACGGAAGGGACCAGCAGCAGGTCGATTTCATCATAGAACGAGGCCATGTCTTCAATCAGACCATGAAAGACGCAGCGGCCGGCGATGTTCAACGTCGAAGCCCGCTTCTTCAGGCGAGGAAGCAGCGGGCCGTCTCCGGCAAGGTGCAGGGTGCAGTCGACCCCGCGCTCCTCGAGCCGCTTCACCGTTTCCAGCGCGGTTTCCGGAGCCTTAAGGGGAATAAGGCGGGCGGCCATCCCCAACCGCAGCGGCCGGTTTTCCGGCAGTTCGCGTGCCGGCGCCTTGGCCGGCACCACGTCCGGACGAATCCCGTTCGGGAAGGTCACGATTTCGCCTTTGTAGGCCCAGCGAAGCTCGAGCACGCGGGCGGCCGCGCGGCTGGCCGCCATGGCACGGGAGCACACCGGCAGCAGATTGTCGGCGCTCCGGTCCGGAGAAGCCAGCCACGCGGACCCTTCCTCGTAGTAGACGCACTCGGTCTTCGCCCGCTCGAATGCCGCCCTGAGCGTGGGATCGGCGAACCGGTTCCAGATGAGGCAAACATCGGGACGAAACCGGTTCAGGACGTATTCCACCTTTCGCACCCGGAGTCCGGACGGAACTTTGGGAATCTTGACAATCCCGAAATGCTTGGCGGACCGGAAACTCTCCAGGCGTTCGTCACAGCAGGTCCGGAAATACGGATGAATCCGGTCCCCCATAAGGAGCGCGGAATGGACGCCATGCGCGGGATCGATCGTGTGTTCCAGGAAATGCGCGAAGAGCTGCTCCACTCCGCCGACCGTGTTGAGGTTGATGACGTGGAGAATTCTCGGAAAGTTCTTTGTTGTCGTTGAGGAAGGCAAACCCATCAATGCAGGTTGTCCGGCCGAAGGGCACCTTGCAATCACGCTTTGATCGTATTCGTTCCAGGGATTTTCGCACCGGGACGGTGTTCCTTCCGGAGTAATTCGGCGTTCTTTCCGCTCGACTGGCGAATCGGCAATGTGCAGGAATTATGCGCATGCCGGAGCTGTGTCTGTTCACGATCCCGAAAGCCTTTACCGGGCATGTCGGCCTGATTCAGCGCAATGCCATACGCAGTTGGATGCGCCTGGGATCCTCTGTGGAGATCGTGCTTTGTGGTGACGATGCCGGAGTGGAGGCTACCGCGCGTTCCTTCGGGATCGATTGGTCGGGCCCTCTTGCCAGAAACGAACACGGCACTCCGTTGCTGAGTGATGCCTTCGTGAAAATTCTCCAAAGGACGGAGGCGCCCCTTTTGGCTTTTTCCAATGCGGATATTTTATTGCCGTTGAATTTCGTGAAGGTATGCGGAGCAGTCGCCCGTTCGAGGCGGGATTTTCTGTTGGCCGGGGAGTGCCGCGAGCTGCGGGTGGAGCGGGAGTTGGATTGCGAAGAAGGAATGGAGCGCGCTTTCTTGCGGGCGCGCGGCGAGGGAATCAGCCGGGGTGATGCGGCGATTGACTATTTTGTGTTTCCTCCCCGGCTGGTCGAGGGGTTTCCGGAGATGGCTGTCGGGCGCGGTGCCTGGGACAATTACTTCCTCTACCGGGCGCGTTCGCTGGGGTTTGATCTGATTGACGCCAGCGAAAGCGTCAATGCCGTTCATCAAAGCCACGACTATCGCCATCATTCAGGCGGGAAACAAGGTGCGTACCGAGGTAATGAATATGAATTGCATGCCCAGATACTCGGAAGCAAGGAACGCGAGTTTCGCCTGGTGAATGCTACCCATTTGGTGCGGGATGGGAAATTGCAGCCCGCTTGCGACACCCGGCATTGGAAGCGCTTCTATCGCACCGAAGCCGTCCTGCGCCCGGAAAAGCGGCGCCGGTACCGGGCGGCCTGGAAGACAATCAAGATTTTGGCCAGGATTGCCCCGTCCGTGGAGCGGATGCTGGAAAGTCGCTGGCGGCGGCGGCGACAAATTCAATGAAGACGACCGGGATCCAAATCATGAAAGATACCCGGCCCGCTTCATGGCGGAACGGGCCTCGCGCATAAACGCGTCCCGGGCCTCGGCCGGCATTTCATCTTCGTGGGAACCGACTTTGCCCCGCCGCACAAACGGGCGGTCCCGCGGTGTTTCCGGGTTTTCCCAGGGAAAAATGGCTTCACGTCGCTTCATCGCCTCGAATGTGGCGGCCCTCGCTCCTTTTTCGAGCATTTCTTCGTCGTGACCGAAACCGGCCAGATCCGCGATCCGGCGTAATTGGGCCACCGGATCCTGCTGCAAATCCTCGTACCGGACGACGATCATTCGGGCGTTGTATGGGTTGGAAAGCCACTGCTCGACATGCTCGTGCCAGTTGCCGGGGAAAGGGGGTTTTTCATCCTGTACGAGCTTGAGAAAATCCAGCGGACGGCCGGACACGCCCTCCAGATAATGCAGGTAGGAGACCATCGCGTCGCGCCCGTCGCGCACGAGATAAACGACTTTTCTGTACTCCTGGCGCGGGAAATAGTGTGATTTGAAGAACGTTACCGGGTACCAGGGCTTGAAGACCTTCTTGAAATGAACATCCGGAACCAGATCCTGCACCAACGCATCGGATGCGAGGCGGAGGTCGATCCCGTAAAAGGCGGAGGCGACCAGGTACTGCATCCAGGTATTTCCCGATTTTGGATAGCCAACCACAAAAACATCGTCCGGCCGGGGATCGTCGATCGCACGGAGACCGGCGCAGGCGCATAACTCTTCTACCGATTTTACGCGCGGTGAACCTCGCCGTGGCTTTCGGGAGCCGAGCAGACTGCGTTGCAACTTGCGGAGCACAAACATTCCGGGGAGGTTAGCGAGCCGAATGGACGCGCGACAAGACTTTTGGGCCCGACCCTGCGTTCCACCCCGTGGTCATTTCCTTTCGTCTGCGCGACGTGTTTCAGGGGCGCCAGTTGCTTCAGGCGGTCGAAA
>PWMU01000096.1 GCA_003558065.1 Opitutia bacterium
CCCGGGGCGGGGAACGGGTGATCCGGGTCCGGGGCGAAGCCGAACGGGCCGAAGCCCTTGAATCCCTGCCGATACGAACGGATGGGGAGAGGTCCCTGCGCCTGCGGGATGTCGCGACGGTCGTGGACACGATGGAGCGGGAGCAGCGTCGCGGGCGAATCAACCTGCAGCCGGCAGTGAGCTTTACGTTGATCAAGCAGCGGGGCGCGGATGCGCTGGATACGGCGGAACGGGCGATGGAAGTCTTTGACCGGGCGGCTGTCTACCTTCCCGGAGACGTCGAGCTCGTAATCACGTCGAACTCCACCAAGTTCATCAACACGCGGATTCAAACCGTCGTTCAAAACGGCATTCAGGCGCTCGTGGTGGTGACGGTCCTGCTGGTCATGTTTCTGAACTGGCGTCTGGCCCTGTTGATCGGCATCGGCGTCCCCATCGCTTTCGCCGGATCGTTCATTGTTTTGCACCTGACCGGCGGGACTATGAACGTGCTTTCCCTGTTCGCACTGATCATGGCGCTGGGAATGATCGTCGACGGGGCCGTGGTCGTCTCGGAGAATGTCTACCGGCATTACGAGAACGGAGCGACCGCCAGGGAAGGCGCGATTAACGGGACCCGGGAAGTGATCTGGCCGGTAATCGGCAGCGTCGCGACCTCGGTTGCGGCGTTTCTTCCGCTGATGCTCGGAGAAGGCGTGCTGGGGCGGTTTCTCGAGGTTATTCCCGTGGTGGTGGTCTCGGGATTGGCGTTTTCCCTGGTTCAGGCATTTGTCATTCTACCCTCCCATCTCTGCGATTTCGTTCGCTTTCCGAAACCCGTTCCCGAACTGGAACGTCTGCGGTCCGAAGCGAGCTCGATCGTCATGTGGCTCTGGCTGTCCTCGGCGATCGTGTATGCCGAAGTGCGCAAGGCCGTCGACCGGGGGATCCGGGCGGTGATCCAGGTCTACGTTTACCTGTTGAAGATTTGCCTGCGCTGGCGCTATGCCGTGATCGTCGGCTTTGTCGGTTTGCTGGCGGGAAGTGTCGGTTTGCTGGCGGCCGGTATCCTTCGCTTCGAACTCTTCAGTACCGATTACACCGACCAGGTATTCGTCAAACTGGAGTTTCCCCCGGATTATTCGCTGGCTCAGAGCGAGGGGGTGGTGAGGGAAATCGAACGCGACATCTTCCGTAAACTGCCGGGAGACGACCTGTTTGCCCTTTCCACCCAGATCGGATCCCAGCTGGACGAGTCGAATCAATTCATCCGGTACGGCCGCAATCTTGCGATGATCACGGTGGATCTCGACGAACGGAATCCGAATGTCCGCCATCCCTTCGCCATCAAGGACGACATCAGGGCGGTGGTGAACGGTTACCGCGAAATGACGGTCGCCTCCGTCGAGGCGCAGGAGGGTGGCCCGCCGACCGGGAGGGCGATCAATATCGAAATCATGGGGGAGGATTTCGAGCAGATGCGCCGTATCGCCGCGGATCTTGAAGGTCGTCTGGCCGAGGTGGACGGGGTCTATAACCTTGGCGACAGTTACGCGGTGGGACCGTCCGAGTACGTGATCCGGCTCGACGAAGAGCGTGCCCAACGTGCCGGACTCGATACCGGTATGGCCGGACGCGCCATGCAGGGAGCGTTTCATGGCCTCGAAGCCGCAAAGATGCGCTGGGGGCCCGACGAAGTGACCCTGCGGGTAAAGAACGCGGAACGCTACCGGCGCAGTCCGGAGCTGCTCCTGGGAACCCGCCTGATCAACGACCGGGGCGAGCCGGTCGCCCTGGAGTTTGTCGCGGACTGGCAGGAGACCCGGGGAATTGCGAGGATCGCCAGGAAGAACCAGATGCGTCTGCTCACCGTGACCGGGGATGTCGACAGTGACGTGATCACTTCGCGCGAGGCCAACCGCCTCATCGAGGAATGGCTTCCCGGTTTCCGGGAAGAGTATCCGCAATACCGTTTCCACCTCGCCGGCGAAGACGAGGATACCGAGCGCAGCCTGGAGGCCATGCAGCGCGCGGCCATGCTGGCCATCCTGTTGATCTACGTGATCCTGGCGGTGATTTTCAACGCGTTCTTGCTTCCGCTGGTGGTCATGTCGGTGATCCCGTTCGGCATCATCGGGGTGATGGGCGGACTGTTGTTTATGGGCGAACCGTTGGGGCTCATGGCCATTATGGGAGCGATCGCCCTCTCGGGGATCGTGGTCAACAACTCCGTGGTGTTCGTGCACTTCATCAACGAAAGCCGGGCCAGGGCGAGGGCGGACAACGCGGTGTCGGTTGAAGACGGATACGCAAGATGGCGCTCCATAATCCACAGCGGAAGAATCCGTTTCCGGCCCATCCTCCTCACCACCGTCACCACGATCGGCGGCCTTTTCGGGCTCGCGTTTCTGACGACCGGACAGGAGGAGTTTCTCGCCCCCATGGCCCAGGCCATCATCTTCGGCCTGATCTTCGCGACGATGATCACCATGGTCCTGATCCCCTGCCTCTACGCCGTCATCGACGACCTGCGGGCGCTGGTGCGCCGGAAACCGCCGGCCGACTCTTGACCCCAGGCGAGCTAAGCGAGATTTCCCCCAACGTAGGCCCGTCCGTAAGGACAGGGAGCGCGTTCGGTCCCGTCCCGGACCGCCGGGACTCCTGCGGGGCCGGTTTCACGGCAACTCCTTCACCCGGCCCCCTGCGCCAGCGGGGCGCGTTTGAAGGCCTCCATCGCCTCGTATTCGGCGAAGCCGAGCTGGTCGTAGCTCTGGGCGGTCGCCCGATTGCGGGCTTCCGCCTGCTGCCAGGACTCGCGAATGCTGTCGTCGTGGGCGGGCGCCTGGCTTTTCTGGGTCTGATGCTTGTAGATGGCGGTGGTTTTAATCAGCAGTTCGTCCGGGCTGAGGGGGACGGTCATGTCGATCTCGTCAATCGGCCATTCGTGCTGGGAACTCCGGTACATCCAGAGGTAACAGTCCTTGACCCAGGGTTTATTGCGGAACTTTCCGAGGGCGGTTTCAACGGCTTCAAGACAGAGCCGTCGCGAAGAACTCGGGTCGCCCAGGTCGCCCGCGGTGTAAATCTGGTGGGGTTTAATCCGGTCCAGCAGACCCGCGACGAGCTCCACATCCTCGTCCTGCAATTCGAAATTCCGCAAGCGGCCCTTCTCGTAAAAAGGGAGGTCGAGGAAAGTGATCCTGTCCATGGAAACCCCGCACACGCGGCAGGCGGCACGGGCTTCGCCGCGACGGATCATTCCCTTGATCTGGCGGACTTCGGGAGGATCGATGTCGGCGTAACCCTTTTTCTGAAGCGCTTCGATAACCTTCTTGCCGAGTTCCTGGTCAGCGCCTTCCGAGATCTCTTCCACGTCCACAATGAATTCGGCGTACTTGCGCGCATCCTCATCGGAAACCGCAAGGCTTCCCGAGGTCATGTAGACCAGGTGAACGTCGTGGCCCTGCGTGACCAGGCGATTCAGCGTTCCGCCCATGAAGAGCATGTCGTCGTGAGGCTCGGGGCTGAACAGGATGACCTGCTTGGGATGGGGATTCGCCCGCTCCGGACGGTTGCTGTCATCGGCGTTCGGTTTGCCGCCGGGCCAGCCGGTTATCGTGTGCTGAAGCTCGTTGAAAACGCGGATGTTGATATTGTAGGCGGTTCCCTGCTCGGTGACCAGGTCGCCCAGGCTGTTTTCGTTGTATTCTTCCTCGACGAGTTTCAGTATCGATTTGCGGGTACGCCGGCTCAGCCAGACGACGGCGCGGCGCACCAGGTCCGGTGTCCAATCACACAAGCCGACCCGCCAGGGAAGCTTTTTCTGCGTCAGTTCCTCAGCCGCGGCTTCGTCGAGGACGAAACGGGCGTCCGGATGCTCCTGGAGAAAACTCGCCGACACATGGTCCGAGACCGGACCCTCCACCGCCCGTTGAACGATCTCCGCTTTTCGATCCCCCCATGCCATCAGGATGACCCGGCGCGCTTCGAGAATCGTGGCCACCCCCATGGTGATCGCGTGCCGGGGAACGTTCTCCTCTCCCATGAAGTCGGGAGCCGCGTCCTGCCGGGTCATGCGGTCCAGAGTAACGAGTCGTGTGCGCGAATCGCGACTGGATCCGGGTTCATTGAAACCAATGTGTCCGGTGCGGCCAATGCCGAGAATCTGAAAATCAATTCCTCCGATGGCACGAATCTTCTCTTCATAGGCGCGACAGAATTCGAACACGTCGCTGCGCTCCA
>PWMU01000002.1 GCA_003558065.1 Opitutia bacterium
CCCCAGTAAATCAGATCGTTCGGAGCGACCGCGAGCCCCAGCGGAAGACCGATACCGTCGGCCAGCGTGGTGAAACTGGTCAGGTCATCCAGAGGGGAAACCCGGATTTCCGAACCGTGCGAGTAGTACATGAGATCCCCGAAAATCTCCATCGCGTTGGTGCTCCAATTGCCGAAGGGACTGTCCGGGCTTTGGATCTTGTTGCTGCCGTCGAAATCACTGATCCACAATTCCGGTCCGAGTGCGGGATCACTGGCATAGAGCCGTTGGTTGGCGCGATCCAGTCCCAAAGGCGTGTATCGCGCGGCATCATCCATAATCGTTTGAACGCCGCCCCCGCTGAGATCGGAACGCATCACCTGCCCGGTGTACTCGGTCCAGTAAACATGTCCGCCGACGGTATCGAGGGAGAGCATCTGGGGATTGGAACGGCCGGTGACGATGTCGGTCGCGGTTCCTCCGCCGATGGGAGCCCACGAGATGGCACCGGCTCCATCGGCGCCATCCTGGGCGATATAAATCCGGTTGCCAGCCTGATCGAGCCCCAAACCAATCGGCCGGGTAAGCCCGGTTACGATCGCCTGAGCGTTGTTTCCACTCCAATCGGCGGTCCACACCTCGCCCCGGTCGAGCTCGGACCAAAAGATGTGCTGGGATTCGGCTTCCTGGGGTGCCAGGAAAAACGCGAACGCCGCCAAAATCACCGAAGAAGGGCCTGTCAGTTTCGATAGTTGTTTCATTTGCGGGTTATGGTTTTTGAGATGATCGCTCAGGTTTTGGTTCAATTATTCCAGCATTTTATTGGAACAAAAATATTTTGGTTACAGTCAAATAATATCTTTTTATTGTCAACCCTATTTTTTCTATCAGAAACACCTCTACCCCGATGGCAGCACGCGACGAACAATCCGCAATCGATGCGCAACCGCGCACCCCTGGAAGCCGCTCCCCTCACAACTTCCGGCGGAATTGACTCATCCACCCAAAACGGAATGTTTCAAATGAAAGGGGCGGCCTCCACTATCGGGAGGCCGCCCCTTCGAACGGAATTCGTGGATGGGATCCGGTTGCCGTTTATTTCTTCGCGAAGCGCCGGCGTACAAGCACCAGGGCCCCGGCTCCCAATGCAAATATCAGGACGTAGGTTGAAGGCTCCGGGATCGCCGCAATGCCCCACGGATCGGTAACACCGGAGACCAACTCGATACTATCGGCATTCGGATCCGTCAAATCGAGGGCCCGAATAAAGCTTCCGGAACGATCGCCATCAACGTCCACGCGATCGGACCAGAACAACGTATTCCCGTCCGGACTCAGTGCCATCCCCAGCGCAAGGGCCGATGCGTCATCGAGAACGGTGTCCGACGTGCGTTGCAGGTCCGATAAAATCACCTCATTTCCCTCGGGAAAATAGAGATCGCCGTCATCAAAGAGGAGGGAATTGGTGACCCAGTTATCGCTAAAGTAATCCTCTACTTCTGAAGTAATGGTTCCGTCAAAATCCGAAACCCATCCTGTGCCGGTTGACGGATTGGAAAAAAACAACTGTTCGCCGGCACCGTCGACCTCGAGTGACGTATACCGTTCGTTATTCGGCTGCGGCACGATGTTCTGAACATTGCTTCCGTCTGTATCCGCGCGAAATATCCCATCCGCGAAAGTTGCCCAAAAGAGCTGGTTCGAGCCTGAATCGAACCGTAACTCCTGAGCAAAATCGGCGGCCCCGGTGACCAACGTTTCCAACGGAGCCGAACCGTCCAGACTTCCGCGGAGGACTCGCCCGTCAGTGGCGTTTTCGCTGATGTAGATGTGATTGTTCGCAGGATCCACGGCCAATCCGATAGGGTTGTTAAGCCCATCGTAGATTGTGGATACGCCGGATCCGTCAAACATCGACGTCTGAATACGGTCAGGCTCGTCTCCCCCGCTGCCGCTGGCCCAGAAAAGCTGCTGGGATCGCGCTTCCTGAGGAAGAACCAAGAGCATTGCACAGGCGGTGGTGGCGCCGATAAGAGAAAGTATTTTCTTCCGTGTTGTAGGCATCTTTATTGGGGGTTCCGTTTACTTTTTTATTTGGGAGCACTCGTGAAGGGTCCGGGTGCTTCGTTGGATGCTCGTCAAAACAGTTACCGCCAGGTTGGACCTCGGCTTGCCCTGCTTCAATCGAACTATAGGCGGGCGAGAGTATGAACCCCCGCTACCCCGGTTGTCAACCATTTTTAGTGAGAAATTCATCGAACCTGGCCGCACGTGGAAGCATGAAGGAAACCATTAACGATCGTTTTCGCTTTTTCCCGTAACAGCGATCCGGAGATCGGTTTCCCCTGGTCGTCGGAAAATGGAAGGCCCCACTCCGGTCTTTTTATCGACCTTCTGTCGCGGGCAGCCGAAGGCGGCTGGGGTATGCAGCCGGGCGCACCCTCGACCATCGATCAAATCCCGATCCCGGTGTCACCGCCGGCGAAGATTGCGTTTGGGGGCCGGGCCTGTTGTATGGTTGGGTACATGGGCACAAAGGAACGGGGACCGGACTATTGGATTGAAAAGCTCGGATTGCGGGAGCATCCGGAGGGCGGCTATTATCGTCGGACGTACGAGGCGCGGGAAACAGTCTCGGAAGAGGCCCTTCCCGGCCGGTTTGACGGCGACCGTGTATTGGGAACCGCGATTTATTATCTGCTGCCTCGGGAAAGCCCCTCCCGGTTTCACCGAATCAAATCGGACGAGCTCTGGCATTTTTACACGGGCGGACCGGCGGTGGTGTATGTGATCTCCGCCGATGGAAAACGGACGGATCGGTTTCTCGGGCCGGATCCGGATCGGGGGCAGTGTTTTCAGGCGGTGATTCCCCACGGCTCGTGGTTTGCCGCGGAGGTTCTGGAAGGGGGGTTCTCCCTGTTTGGTTGCACGGTGTCGCCCGGATTTGCGTTTGAGGACCTGGAACTGGGCGACGGGGGTGTATTGCTGAAACAATATCCGAACCACCGGAGATTGATCGAGAGGCTGACGCCTGCCGGGTGAGTCGCCTGATTGGCCGGTCGCCCCTTGTCCGAAGCTCGGTGGGTTATCAAAGGCGTTCCCAACGTCCCATTTCCCTGACGAAAACCACCCGGAAGGGGTGAGCCCACGCAAAAAAAAAGAGGCAGCGCCTCCGGCGCTGCCTCTCTGTAACAAGAAGTTAAAGTTATGATAGGGAAAGGCTCCTACTTGCGAAACCTGCGACGAAGCATGACCAGAAGGCCGATAACTCCGCCGAAGATCAGAGCATAGGTGCTCGGCTCGGGGATAACAGCGATTCCGAACATCGTATCGGTCGGCAAGTCGTCAGCGAGAATTTCCGAAGTGCTGCCCGGTTCGGCGGCGACTCGTCCGATCACTCCATCTCTTCCGGCCCAATAAATTTCTCCGTCGAACATTGTAATACCGTGAACATTCATGGCGTCCGTCGCAATAGTGACTTCATTTCCCCCGCCGTGATCGCGCCGTTTGATGGCATTCTCGCCAGCGTCGCCGTAGTAGATCTGGCCGGTTGCCTGATCCACCGCCAGGGTGTTGAACCTCCAATTGGCTTCGGCCATGGGCTGGTGGACCAACTGATCGTTTGCTCCGTCGAGGTCCATGCGATAGAGGCCGATGTCGCCACTCGGCTCACCGTAAAAGATGTGGTCTCCTCCGTCATGGATGTCGATCGCCGTGTACGCGCCAGCCAATCCGCCATGCACCTGGAAACCAGTTCCGTCCGTACCTCCGCTCATGATTCCGGCTCCGAAATCACTCCAATACAGGGTACCGCCACGCACGGCAATCTTCTGGGCGTTGGTAAACCCCGTGGTTTGGCCGTCAAAAACGGTGGATATTCCACTACCGTCCAGATTCGAACGAGCGATCCGGCTGGTATCGGCGTCCACTCCATCCTCCGCCCAGTAAAGAGTTCCGTTGCCGACCGCAACACCAATCGGGCGATTCAAACCGGAGATAATCTCGGTAGCGGTGCCACCCACGGACATGGTCCAAATCGACCCCTGTTCGAAGTTATCCGAATGTCCCGCGTCATTCGTCCAATAGATTTGCTGTGCGGAAACCCCGCTGGCAAGAAAGGCCAGAGCTGTTGCACCCGCAAAGGTACTCCTCAAGAATTTATTTTTCATAGTATTGTTTAGGTTGGGTTCGGTTGCGTTCGATTCGATTCGAGAGCCTGTCCTTTCAGGGCAAACTTCAATCAAGCTGGTTACCATTCTTTCTCGAACTTTAGGGGAGATTGGCTTTGAGATAGGACCATTGTCAATCTTTTCCTCAATGTTTCCCCGGATGGGAAAGGCTCGAAGCACCCTCCCTCGTCCGCGGGAAACGGCCATTCAGGATCAAACAATCCACTCCGCGGCGGACCGGCGGCCAATTCCGTATTCGGGAGGGTAAGGGACCAGGGAACCCTTGGATTTTTCAGCTTTGCTCCCCTGGGACGTATGGTTAATGATTTTCCCGTATGACTTCTCAGAAAACAATGGAAACGCTGTTTTCCTCCCTCGGCAGCCGCCTGACCCCGCCGCAGATCACGCGGTTGATGAGGACGGCGCTGGAGAATCCCGATCTTTTGTCCCTGGCGGCCGGGTTCACAGACACCGGGACGTTGCCGCGGGAGGAGATTCGGGAAGCGGTGGATTGGATTCTGACAAACCCGGGAGGCACGGAGAGCCTGCAGTACGGGACCAACCAGGGACGGCCGGGACTGCGTTTTCTGCTGGCGGAACGCTTGGCGGCACAGGACGCCGGGCCGGGAGCGGGCGACCCGGCGTCGCTGTTCATTACGAACGGCTCGCAGCAGGCGCTTTCCCTGGCATTGCAGACCCTTTGTGATCCCGGCGACATCGTTCTGGTGGAGCGTCCGACCTATTTCGTCTTCCTGGAACTGGCGCGCGGGCTGGGAATCGAGCTGCATTCGCTGCCGGCGGGAGAGGACGGGAAAACCGATGCCAACGGGCTTGCGGGATTGCTTTCGGGCTGGAAGAGCGAGGGCCGTCTCGCCCGATTGAAGGCGGTTTACCTGGTTTCCTATTTTTCGAACCCTTCCTCGTGCAGTCTCGAGGAAGCGGAAAAGGAGCGGATCGGGCGCGTTCTCGCGGACCACGGGGCGTACCCGGCGCTGATCGAGGACGCGGCCTACCGGGACCTGTACTTTGACGCGCCCCATCCCTCCCGGAGTATTCTCCGACTGGATTCGCTGGCGGCGTTTCCCCGGCTTTACGCGGGAACCTGCACGAAGGCCTTCGCGACGGGATTAAAAGTCGGCTACGCGGTGTGCCCGGACGAAGCCTGGCGGGAGCGGATGCTTTACCTGAAGGGCCAGCACGACTTCGGAACCGCGAACTTCAACCAGGCGATCGTCGAGAGGGTGCTTGAGACGGGAGACTACGATCGATGCCTGGAGGGATTGCGCCAGCATTATCGCCGGAAGCGGGATGCTCTGTCCGCGGTTTTCACGAGCGAGGATCTGGGCGCGATGGGATGGCACTGGGAGATGCCGCAAGGCGGGCTTTACTTCTGGCTCCGCGGCCCCTCCGGCCTGGATACGGGTACGGAATCGGTCTTTTGCCGGCAGGCGCTGGAAAACGGGGTCCTGTATGTTCCGGGCGGACTGTGTTACGGAGACGACCCGCCCCCCAACTACGTCCGCATCAGTTTCGGCGTGCTCCAGGAAGCCGAGCTGGCGGAGGCCGGGCGGCGGTTTGTACGGACCGCGCGCGAGTTTGCGCTGGGGTGAGCAGCGACGGCCGGGAATGGGCCGACGCGGATTGATGGGGAGGGAATAGGAATCGTGAAACGTAACGTGACGCGCGAGCTCAATGCTCCCGGGTTGCCGCCAACGGCTTTTTCATCCGCCTGCCGCATGCCGCATGAAGAAGCATTTGAGATCAAAAATTGGAGATTTCAGATTTTCCCCATCTATGTACGATCAAGGGAACTCATATGAAAAGACCGTGGAGTTGCTGCCGGTCGCGCGCGTTTTTTGCTTTTGTTCCTGCGCGGGTGTGACAGAATCTGACCTCTAAAACCGGTTGCAGAAGGTGTTGGGTCGTTGGTGACGGTTTTTCGCGGCATAAAACCGCTCCTACAGGAATGACGAAAGGTCGCGGCTCCTAGAGGAACAATGAGGTGAAGGAACGGAACATTTGGGAGAGCTAATAGCATGAAGATCTGTTGCATAGGGGCGGGGTATGTCGGGGGGCCGACAATGGCGATGATCGCGTTGAAGTCGCCTGATGTCCGCGTGACGGTCGTGGACATCAACGAAGACCGCATCGCCGCCTGGAACTCCGGCGAGCTTCCGATCTACGAACCGGGGCTGGACGAAGTGGTGCGCGAGTGCCGCGGGCGGAACCTGTTTTTTTCGACGGACGTGGACACGGGGATCCGCGAGGCGGATATGATCTTTGTCAGCGTCAACACCCCGACCAAAACCTACGGCATCGGCGCGGGTCAGGCGGCGGATCTGCGTTTTGTGGAATTGTGCGCCCGGCGGATCGCCAAGGCGGCCGACGGGCCGAAGATCGTGGTCGAAAAGTCCACGTTGCCGGTACGGACGGCTGAATCCATCAAGCGGATACTCAGCGCCAACCTGAACGGCCACGGCTTTCAGGTTCTCTCGAACCCGGAATTTCTCGCCGAAGGCACGGCGATCCGCGATCTGAGCGAGCCCGACCGGGTGCTGATCGGCGGCGAGGATACGGACGAAGGCAGGCGGGCGGTCGAGTCGCTCGCATCCATTTACGCGAACTGGGTTCCCCGCGAGAACATCATCACCACCAATCTCTGGTCCTCGGAGCTCTCCAAGCTGACCGCCAACGCCTTTCTGGCGCAGCGGATATCGTCGATCAACGCGATCTCCGAGCTTTGTGAAGCGACGGGGGCGGACGTGGACGAAGTCGCCTATTCGATCGGCCGCGACAAGCGCATCGGCCCGAAATTCCTGAAAGCCTCGGTCGGGTTCGGCGGGTCGTGTTTTCAGAAGGACATCCTGAACCTGGTTTACCTGTGCCGCCATTTCGGCCTGCCGCAAGTCGCGGACTACTGGGAACAGGTGGTCCGGATGAACGATCACCAGAAGAAGCGATTTGCGGAGAAGGTCGTGAAGACGCTGTTCAACACGGTTTCCGGAAAGAAAATCGCCGTCTTCGGATTTGCCTTCAAGAAGGATACGAATGATACCCGGGAATCCGCGGCGATCTACGTCTGCCGCGATCTGCTGCAAGAAAGGGCGGTGCTATCGATTTACGATCCGAAAGTCTCGCCCGAAGAGATCCGCCGCAATTTCGATCAGCAGGACTGGAGCGCCGGACCCGCGGACGACGGACCGGGCGTCACCATCGCCGACAATCCCTACGAGGCGGCGGAAGGCGCGCATGCCGTGCTGATCCTGACCGAGTGGGACGAGTTCCGGGAACTGGACTACAAGCGAATTCGGAAGGGCATGCACCAACCCGCCTTTCTGTTCGACGGACGCAACATCATGGACCTCGCGAATCTCCGGAAGATCGGGTTCGAGGCATTCGGAATCGGCAAGGGGGCGCCGGCGCTGAACCTTCCTTCGGGGGCGGGTTCAGGATAAACACGAATTCGAGACACAATGCCATCCAAACCACTGATCCATCCCTACCAGAACCTTCCCTCATCCGATCGATGGCTGCGGGGAAACCTGCACACTCACACCACCCGAAGCGACGGGAGGCGGGAGCCGCAGGCAGTTATCGACGATTACGCCGCGCGCGGCTACCACTTTTTGATGATCTCCGACCACGATTGCGTCTTCGAAGAGGGCGAGCTGACCCGCTTTGATTCGCGCGGCATGGTATTGATTCCCGGAAACGAAATCACCTCCAACGGACCGCATCTTCTTCACGTCGCCACGACCCGTCTCGTCGACCCCTATGACGACCGGCAGCACTGCATTCAGGAAGCGGTAAAAGGAGGCGGCTTCATCATCGTCAACCATCCCAACTGGGGAAAGGATTTCGCCCATTGTCCGATTGAACGTCTCGAATCCTGGACCGGCTACGCGGGACTGGAAATCTACAACGGCACAGTGGGCCGTCTGCCCGGAAGCCCGTACGCCACGGACAAGTGGGACCGCCTCTTGAGTCTGGGCCGCAGAGTCTGGGCCTACGCCAACGACGACAGTCATTTGCCGAAAGACGATGTCGGACTGGGCTGGAACGTTGTCTGCGCGGACAGCTCCGACCCGGAAAGCATCGTGGAAGCGCTGCGGACCGGCCGTTTTTACGCTTCCACAGGAGTGGTAATCCGAAGCATCGAAGTCGAGGGCGGCCGCATCCGTCTCGAAACGGAGAACGCGGAACGGATCGTTGCCATCGGCGATCATGGAAAGCGGCTCGCCCAGGTGGACGAACGGGAAATGGTCTTCACCGTTCCGGCGAAGGCAGGTTACGTACGGTTCGAGTGCTGGGGACGCGGGGAACAATTCGCCTGGACCCAGCCGTTCGTCCGGGAAACGGGTGGTCGCGACCGCTCCTGAGCCAACCCGGCGATTCGGGGAGGGGGGAACCGGCTCCACGGCCGTTCAATCGCGGGGTAAACCCGGCTCCTACAGGATCGCGGGGTAAACCCGGCTCCTACAAGATCGCGGGGTAAACCCGCTCCTACGGGGGGGGTGAGGCGAAACGTTCAAACGATTTTGACGAGCGGAATTCCGAGCAGCCGGGCCGCCTTTTCGATTTTTCCCGCCTGGTGCCCGACTCCGAGAGCCACGTGGTGGGTGGGCCCTTCGGCGGTCCAGCGGTTCATGAACTCGGCAGGGGAAAGCGGAAACCTGACCCGGCTATTGGTGTTGCCGATGCGAAGGATCTCTCCGGGCACGGTTTCGCCTTCGGCGGCAAGAAGCTTCAGATTACCATCGGCGGTCTGGGTCATCCCGAGGATGGTGACCGGTCCGGTCCTCACCCGGGCTTCGACGCTGACGCCGTACCCGCGTTTCCCGTGATAGAGGCCGAGGCCCCGCAGGACGGGTTTGCCTTCGGCGATGGTCAAATGGAACGGCCCGTCGTGCCCCATGAGGATGAAAGCCTCGTTGAAATCCATCGCGTAAATTTCGGTGTAGGAGCCGCCGGCCCCGAGCAGGTCCATGAGCTTCATGGCCTGGCAGTTCTTCAGATCCCCTTCCCCGCTGCAGGGAATTCCACGGGCGGTGAGGAGCGAACAGCCCAGGATGACGCCCGCACCGAGACGCTCGTAACGGTTGCCATCCAATCCGCGATAATAGTACGCCAGGGCATCCAGGGAGAACCGGTCGGCCAGCCGGTCGAGCCCCGCGGCCACCCGGCACGCCCACTCCATCTCCTCTTCGCTCGGTTTCTTCGCCAGGGGATCGCTCGGAGAATCCTCGCTGATCTCGAAAACCTCTTCCACCTCCCGTCGCTTGCGGCCGAGTTCGTCGCCGGTGACTTCATTCACGGCTTGGTCCAGGTCGCACATTTCAAGCACTTCGATATGGTTTCCGACCTGTGCCTGATGCTGGGTGAAGTCGCTGTACATATCGAGCATGCCCGGATAAGTGTGCCCGAGAAAACCGATTCTGGCCCGCCGGAGCGCGCGCGCCGCCGAGGCGGCATCGATCCATTCACCGATCTCCCGCCAGGCCGCCCGGGCCGCGGGATGCGCCTCGGTATTCTCGTCGGCCCGGGATTCGGAATACCCGTCCTTCATTCCCAGGAGACCGGAGACCACTGCGTACTCGAGGCGGGCCCGCCGGAAAACTCCGGCAAGCTCGGGCACGCTGCACGCGCAGCAATTGGCCAGCCACTCCCCGGTATCGGTCTCGCCGTAATTGAGAGAAGCCGCCGGCTGGAGATTCAGGAGGAGCACGGGCCGGGGGCCGCGTTGAACTACGGGGAGCACTTGAGAGGACGTCGCGTAGGTACCGACATAACACACGACCAGGTCCAGATCCTCCCGCGCGAATTGATCGGCGGCTTCACGAGCCCGGTACGGCGTGTCCACCAATCCCGCGGAGATCACCTCGGCCCTTTCGCCGATCTTTCTCTCAATGAACGTCTGATAAGCGATCAACCGACCCTTGAGTGCGGAAAACTGGTCCCAGTACGCCGCAAGGCCGATTCCGAAAACGCCGATTCGTGCTCGATCCATAAGTTTGAGGTGAATTGGGTTGATTTCCGTTTTTCACGGCATAAAGCCGCCTTCGAGAAATACGGGTGCGGAATCCTCCCCTAATGATAAGGGCCTCCGCCCGCCGGATCGTTTAAGTAGCAGTCGATTGCCGCCGAGACAATTTTTTTCGGAGCGCTTCATCTGCCGCGCATGTTGGCCAACATCTGCGCATCCTACGACAATTCACGCCTAGTCCGGCGCCTGGGCCCTCTGTTAGCCTCTTTTGTTCTTGAACGGTCATGGCCGGATATCTACCAACAGAGCTGTCTTTCTCACTATGAACGTCCTTTTGCTGACTGTCTTTATCGGGCTGGTCTTCGCCGCTCTGTTTATCACACTGTTTCTTTACCAGGCAGGTAACCGCCGCTTCAGCAGCAACGAGCGCGAGGCTCTGATGCCGCTGCAGGAAGAAAGAACCCGGCCGGCAGGCAAGGGAAAACCGTCGCCCGGGAAATGACCGGGCAAATTTTTGCATCCCTGGGCTCACGCGGGCTTTCAAGCCGCGGAGCCGCATGGCCGTCAATCGCCGGCCGTCACGTTCCATCGCCTTTCGTGACACCGTCCCGCGGAATCCTGCCGGACGCGCTCTTCATCCATTTCAAAACGAAAAATGAGTTCGGATAAAATCACCATTGAATACAACGACACGGTCGTTCGCTATTTTCTGATCGCCACCATGGTCTGGGGCCTCATCGGTATGGGGGTGGGCGTGCTCATCGCCACGCAGCTCGCCTTCTGGCAGGCGAATATGGAGACCTCCTGGCTGACGTTCAGCCGGCTTCGACCGCTGCACACCAACGCGGTCATCTTCGCCTTTGTCGGCAACATGATGTTCGCGGGCATCTATCACTCGACCCAGAGACTGGTGCGGGCGCGGCTCGCGTCGAACTTCCTGACCTGGCTTCATTTCTGGGGCTGGCAGGGTATCATCGTCGCCGCGGCAATCACGCTGCCGCTGGGGCTCAGCCGGAGCAAGGAGTACGCGGAGTTGATCTGGCCCATCGGCATCGTGGTCGCCCTCATCTGGATTGTCTTTGCCATCAACTTCTTCTGGACTTTGGCGCGCCGCCACGAGCGCTCCCTCTACGTGGCGATCTGGTTCTACATCGCCACCATCGTCACCGTACCGGTCCTTTACATTGTCAACAACCTGCAGATCCCGACCAGCCTCCTGCACGCGTACCCCATATTCGGGGGTGTCCAGGACGCCCTGATCCAATGGTGGTACGGGCACAACGCGGTGGCCTTCTTCCTGACCACCCCGATCCTGGGCATCATGTATTATTACCTGCCCAAGGCGGCCGACCGGCCGGTGTACTCCTACCGCCTGTCCATCGTCCACTTCTGGTCGCTGGTATTCATCTACATTTGGGCCGGCCCGCACCACCTGCTTTACACCGGGCTCCCCAACTGGCTGCAATCCCTGGGAATGCTTTTCAGCGTCATGCTCTGGGCTCCGTCCTGGGGCGGCATGTTGAACGGGCTGCTCACCCTGCGCGGCGCCTGGCACAAAGTCCGGACCGACCCGGTGCTGAAATTCTTCGTGGCGGGAGTCACCTTCTACGGCATGGCGACCTTTGAAGGTCCCCTGTTGTCGATCAAAACGATCAACGCCCTGTCCCACTACACCGACTGGACCATCGGCCACGTACACAGCGCCGCCCTCGGGTGGAACGGCTTCATGACCGCCGGCATGTTCTATTGGCTGGCGCCCCGTCTCTGGGGAACCAGGCTTTACTCGGTGGCTCTCGCCAACTGGCACTTCTGGCTGGGACTCATGGGGATCTTGTTCTACACGGCGGCAATGTGGGTCTCCGGGATCACCCAGGGCCTCATGCTCAATGCCACCTCGGACGGAGGCGCCTCTCTCGCCTACCCGAGCTTTGTGGAAACGCTCGAATCGATCATGCCGATGTACTACCTCCGGATCGTCGGCGGCGGCCTGTATCTGGTCGGCTTCTTCCTGATGAGTTACAACCTCTGGAAAACAATCCGCAGCGGGGAGCAGGTCAATGGCGTAACCGAGGTTCCGGCCCGGCAGGCCGAGGAAAACGAGTACGACCTCTCCCTCGGAGGAACCTTCGCGAACGCCCCGGTAATGTACTCCTTCGGCCTCATGATTCTCGTTTGCGGCTGGATCTTCGGGAACGACGCGGTGGTGTTCCTTTCCCTGGTGCTCCTGGTCGTCCTCTTCGTGGGCGCCTTGATCCACTTCCAGACCCGGGGCCACCTCTGGGGCAACTGGTACGAACGGCTCCAGGCCAACAGTCTTCCCTTCACGATCCTGACATTGATCGCGATCCTGGTGGGCGGCGTCGTCCAGATCGTTCCTATGGTGACCATGAACCGCGCCGAAGCGGTGGAAGGTGTCCGGCAGATTCCCTACACGCCCCTGGAACTGGTCGGCCGCGACATTTACGTCCGTGAAGGCTGCTACAACTGCCACTCGCAAAGCATCCGGCCCTTCCAGGGAGAAGTCCTCCGCTACGGCGAGTATTCGAAGCTGGGAGATTTCATCTACGACTATCCGTTCCAGTGGGGCTCCAAGCGGACCGGTCCCGACCTCCACCGGCAGGGCGGCAAATACCCGGATATCTGGCACTTCCAGCACATGAAGGACGCCCGGTCCACCTCACCCGGCTCGAACATGCCGAATTATCCGTGGCTGTACACGCGCGAAACCGATTTCGGGGTTCTTCCCTCACGTATCCGGGCGATGCGTACGCTCGGTGTCCCTTACCCGGAAAACCTCGTCGAGGAGTCGCCCGCCAAAGCCCGCGACCAGGCCCGGGAAATCGCCGAAGGGCTTCGCGACGCCGGCGCGGACGCCGATGCTTCAACGGAGATCATCGCGCTGATCGCCTACCTGCAGAAGCTGGGGGCCTCGGAGAACCTGAATGAAACCGATGAATGATCCGGTCAAAAGAATCAGGCGATTCCTGTTTCGAACTCCGAACCATCCACGCTTATGTTGAGTCGCGTCGTCTACGACAACTTCCAGCTTCTTTTCCCGATGATCGCCTTTGTGCTGATCGCCGGCGGCTTCCTGTTCTTTCTCTTCAAGGCAATCTTCATGAGGAAGAAAAAAGCCGATCGCCTGTCTTCCCTTCCGTTCGACGAAAAAGAGAAAAGCCGTCCGAAAAAGAGTAAAACCGATGAGTAAGCAACCGCCCGAACCCGCCGACCCGCATGACGACGAGCCCATCCGGGAACATGTTTTCGACGGCATTCAGGAATACGACAAGAAGCTGCCCAACTGGTGGCTGATGACCTTTTATGGATCGATCGTGTTCTCCATCGCGTACTGGCTGTACTATCACACTTGGGAAGTGGGCGCGAGTCCCGAGGAAAAGCTCGCGCTGCAACAGGAACGCATCGCCGCCCACGCGGCCGCGGAAGGCCTGGACGAAGTCGACGACGACGCCCTCTTCGAAGCCAGCCGGGAGGAGTCCCTGGTAGAAGCCGGACGAAACGCCTATGCCGCGAGTTGCTCCGCCTGTCACGGGGCGGAGCTCGAGGGCGGGATCGGCTCGGCGCTGAAAGACGCCGATTGGACGCACGGCGACCGACCCATGGAAATTCGCAGGAATATCATGGAAGGCATTCCCGCGGCCGGAATGCCCGCCTGGAGACAATCCCTGGGAGAGCGGCAAATCAACGCGGTCACCGCGTACATTTTGTCGGTGAATCCCGACCTTGCCCCGGACGATGAGCCGGGAGGCTGAAACCATGGCTGAACGCCCCCAGCAAACGATTGGCACTCTCAATCCGGACGGCTCCCGTGCGTTTGTGCATCCCTATGACGTCAAGGGAAGATTCAACGTCATTCGCCGGATCATTTTCGCCCTGCTGATCGCGGTCTACGCCCTCCTTCCGTGGATCCCGGTCAACGGCTATCCGGCGGTCTTTCTGGACATCCCCGGACGAAGATTCCACCTCTTCGGACAAACCTTTTTCTCCCAGGATTTCTGGCTGGTTTTCTTTCTCATCACCGGCCTGGCGTTCCTGCTCTTCTACGTAACCGCGCTATTCGGACGTATCTGGTGCGGCTACGCCTGTCCCCAGACGGTGTTTCTCGACGGGGTTTACCGCCGGGTCGAACGCTGGATCGAGGGTGACGCCTATCGCCGCAAGCGCCTCGACTCGGCTCCCTGGAACACGGAAAAGATCCTCCGGCGCGGCACCAAGCACGCAATCTTCGTAGTCCTTTCCCTGGCAATCTCCCACCTGTTCATCGCGTATTTCGTCTCCATTCCCGAGCTGTACCGTATGATGGGGGAATCGCCGCTGGAGAACTGGACCGTATTCCTGTGGGTGTTTGTGCTCGGCGGCATCCTGTACTTCAACTTCGCCTCGTTCCGCGAGCAACTCTGCATCATTCTCTGTCCGTACGGCCGGCTGCAGTCGGCGCTGATCGACGACGATTCGGTAATCATCGGCTACGATAAGAACCGCGGGGAGCCCCGCGGGAAACTCAACACCGCCGGCGCGGGCGACTGCGTGGACTGCGACCGCTGCGTAAGCGTGTGTCCGACAGGCATCGACATCCGCGAGGGGCTGCAGATGGAGTGCATCGGCTGCAGCGCCTGTATCGACGCCTGCGATACGGTCATGCGGAAAATCAACCGCCCGACCGGGCTGATCCGCTACGACTCCGAAAACGGGTTGGCCGGCAAAAAGACCCGCCTGCTGCGTCCCCGGACCGTCCTTTACACGCTTTTTCTGCTGATCGGCGCGGGAATCTTCATTGGCGCGCTCTCGCAGATGTCCGCCTTCAAGGCCAACGCGATCCGTATGTCGGGCGCTCCCTATTACCAGCAGGAAGAGGCCATCCGGAACCACTTCCAGGTCCGCGTCACCAATAAACGCAACGAGTCCGCCGCCTTCACCATTCGCGCGGAGGGGACGAACACCGAACTCTCCTGGCACACTCCCGAACAACCCCTCCTCCTCGACCCTCACCAGGAGCGGGTAACTCCGCTTTTCGTTCACGTTTCCCGGTCCGCCTATCAGGGATCCTTTGAAATGAGAATTCATATAGAAGAGGAAGACGGGCCGGGACAAGTCACGCGCACCGTAACGTTTCTGGGGCCCGACACCCCCTGACAGTGCAACATGATCAAAACCAATGAGAGGAATCCTCGCCGCACAGGGTCGCTTCACAAATACGTGTCAACCGCATTATTATTATGAGAAAACTGCTCGGAGAAAAACCGTGGATCCTGATCGTACTGGGATTTTTGGTACTGATCAGCGTGTGGACCTTCTTCTTGGTGGTCGCCATCAACAATCAGCCGGAACGCCTCTCGACGCCTTTGCCGGAGTATCCGGCTGAGGCGGTGACGGACGGCGCCGCCACGCCGCCATGGACCTGACAGCCGTTCAGACCCCCCTCGCGGGGCTGATTGCCGGGCTGGTGACCAGCATTCACTGCGCCGGCATGTGCGGCCCGCTCGCCTGCGCCATCCTGCCGGCCAACACGCCCGGCAAAGGGTCGCCGCAGGTGGCGCTCGGCCTCTACCACCTTTCGCGGGTGATCTCGTACACTCTGATTGGAGCGCTGGCCGGAGTCTTCGGCGGCGCGATTGCCGGCGTGTTTTCTTTTCCCCTGACAACGTTTCTTCCCTGGGCGCTGGTGGTTCTGTTTCTGGTGTTCATCTTCGGCTGGGAAAAGAACGTTCCGGTGCCGGCGGCGGTGTCGCGCGCGATCTTCCGGCTCCGCCTCCGTGCCGGAAAACTGAGCAGTCCGGTACTGGGCGCCTCGCTGGGCCTCTTAACGCCCTTTCTTCCCTGTGCCCCCCTTTACATCCTTTTCGGCGTGGCCTTGTTCACCGGGTCCGCCTCCGGGGGCGGGTTGTTGCTCGCGGCCTTTGCCGCGGGCACCGTCATCCCGCTCTGGTTGGTTCAGGCCCAGTTCTTCCGCCTGCGCACCCGCTTTTCACCGATCACTTTGAGCCGGATCCAGAAAGGACTGGCGCTCGTCTCGCTGGTCCTGGTTGCCTGGCGCGCAACCGCCGGAGACGGTTTTTCACCCGACGGCACAGCTGCGTCGTGCCCGTTTCATTAGTTTTATGGCCACCCTTTCACCAGGACTCACCGGCCGTACGCGGCCGGAGCAGCAGGAGGCCCGGGAATGCCGTCACTGCGGGCAGCCGGTTCCCTCCGCCCGGGCCGGCACCGGATTCTGCTGTGCGGGCTGCCGGTTCGTCCACGATCTCCTGCACGACAACGGTCTGGAGAAGTTCTACGACCTGCGCGACGGCAACGGACAGCCCGTCAAAGCCCATGTCTTCGAGCCCCGCGATTTCGAATGGCTGCGGGAAATGGCGGGAGAAGCTGAAGGGCGTTCCGTCCCGGCCACCCTGATCCTCGATGTCCAGGGGATTACCTGCATCGGCTGCATCTGGCTGATTGAGAAAGTTTTTCAAAACCGGACCGGCGCGCTCTCAATCGAGATCAACTCCTCGCTGGGACAGGTCCGGCTGCAGTGGATCGCCGGAGAATTCGACGCTGTTGCCTTTGCTCGCGAACTGCAGTCATTCGGGTACCTGCTCGCGCCCCCGGGAAAGCAGGAGAACCGCGAAAGCACCTTTCTGGTCCGCCGCATGGGGGTCACCGCCGCTCTCGCGATGAACTGCATGCTGTTCACCATTCCTTCTTACCTGGGAATGGATCAGTCTTTTGAATACGCACCCCTTTTCAGTTTTTTGACCATGATTTTCGGAACCGCCAGCCTTATGGCGGGCGGCACCTACTTCATTCGCCGCAGCTGGCAAAGCCTGCGGCGCGGCGTGATTCACATAGATCTTCCGATCGCCCTGGGGATCGTCTTTTCGTACGCCGGATCGATGTACGCCTGGGCCCGGGCCGATCACAGTTATGTCTACTTCGATTTTGTCACGATTTTCATCTTCCTGATGCTCCTGGGGCGCTGGACCCAGCAACTGGCGATCGAGAAGAATCGCAACTACCTGCTGAACCTCCAGAGCCAGCATCAAAAGGTGACCCGGCTACCTGATGAGACCCGGATTCCGGTCGGCGACCTATCCACGGGCACCCGCTTCGCCCTCTCGCCCGGGCAATTTCTGCCCGTCCGGTCACTCCTGCTCTCCGGCGACGCTTCGTTTGGCATGGAGTGGATCAACGGCGAATCCGAAGCCCGCGTCTTCCGCCAAGGCCAAACCGTTCCGGCAGGAGCCATTCCCCTGGGATCCGCCCGGACGGAGTTGCGCGCCGAGGAAGACTGGACGGATTCCTTTCTCGAGCGACTGACCTCGGTGCCGTCGAGGGGTATCGAACGTTACCCGGTCGTCGAACGCATCATCGCCGTCTACATCATTGCCGTCCTGGCGATCGGCGGCATCGGTTTCACGGCCTGGTACTTCGCCACCGGCGAGGCCTTCACGGCACTGCAGGTGCTGGTATCCGTCCTGGTGGTCTCCTGCCCCTGCGCCATCGGGGTCGCCTGGCCGCTCAACGACGAGCTGGCCACCTCTTCGCTCCGCAAGGCCGGGGTCTTTGTCCGCGAGCCCGGCCTCTGGCACCGCCTGGGAAGGGTTAAAAAAATTCTGTTCGACAAAACAGGCACCCTGACCATGGAGCATCTGGCGCTGAGGAACTTCGAGGCACTGGGCTCCTTGTCCCCGACTGCGCGACGGGTGCTCGGCAGCCTGGTCGAAGGCAATCTTCATCCCGTCAGCCGCTGCCTTCGGCAGCATCTTTTTTCAACGGCCCCCGACCCGGGGGCCTACGACGACACCGGCGCGATCGAAATCCGCGAAATTCCCGGCCGGGGGCTCGAAGGGATTACCGCCGAGGGCGTCTGGCGCCTCGGGCGCCCCGGCTGGGCGCGAGGCGATTCCACCCCGTCCGATGACTCCGCTGAAATGGATTGCAGCTTCACCCTCGAGCACACACCGCTGGCGGACTTCCGGCTTTCCGAGGAAATCCGCGCGGACGCCCGGGAGGGGATCGGCAGATGGCGGGAACAGGGCTTTGAGATTTACATTCTCAGCGGCGATCGCGAGGAAAAGGTCCGCAGCATGACCGGACAGCTCGGCCTTCCGTCAGACCACGGCTTCTCCGGGATGTCGCCTCAGGACAAAGCGGATTGGATCCGGCGTATTGACAACAGGGATACCCTGATGATCGGCGACGGCGCCAATGACAGTCTCGCTTTCGACGCCACCTGGTGCCGCGGCACCCCCGCCGTCGATCGCGGGCTGCTCGAACATAAAGCCGATTTCTACTTTCTGGGCAAGGGCCTCGACGGAATCCGCAAACTCTTCGAGACCTCCGTCCGCCGTCGCACGACCCTGCGCCGCGTCTTCACGTTTACCGTCGCCTACAACGTCATGACCCTGACTCTCTGCCTGGCCGGCAAGATGAACCCTCTTATGGCGGCGATCCTCATGCCGCTCAGCTCGCTCATTTCACTGGGGTCCGTCTGGGTGCAGCGGCCCCGGTGACAGTGCCGCTTTTCCGCGCGCCCGCGAAGGTTAAAGAGAATTCCCCTTACTGGAAAACGGATCAACCTTCCGGTTCCGTTCTCACATGGCAGTCACTCCTCCTTGAGTTCGACGTTCCAGTAAGCCGCATCGAGGAAGTGTTTCCAGGACTCGTAAGCCGGGTTGCCCATAACAATGGAAACAAACGGTCGCCATTTGGGACGCTGCGGTTTGCGAATCAGGCGCATGCGGGCTTCGTGCGGCAGGCGATTGGCCTTTCGGATATTGCAGGGAATGCAGGAGCAGACGACGTTCTCCCAGGTCGTCTTTCCGCCGTAGTCCCGGGGAATGACGTGATCGAGGTTGAGATCGCTGCGATCGAAACGGTCCCCGCAATACTGGCAGTGGTTCTTGTCGCGTTCGAAAACATTGTTGCGTGTAAACTTCACTTCCTTGCGGGGCACGCGGTCGAAAACATTGAGAAGAATAATCCGCGGCAGACGAATACGGTAGCTGACCGTCTTCACGCAGTCGGTTTCATCCGCGGGCGGCTCCTGGTCCGAAAAATCGAGCCACTCCATCGAGTTGAACACGCGGAAGGAATCGTCGTCGGTATAAAGGACGCGAGCGTGATCCTGAAAGACAAGGGTAAACGCCCTCCGGGCGGTCACAATGTTGACCGCCTGCCAGCAGCGATTCAGCACAAGTACGTGCCGCATTAAAGCTGTTTCGCTCACGCCTGCACGTTAAACGACATTGGAGAAGGTTGTCAACCGGGGTTCGTAACGTTCGCGATCCAGACTCATTGATCGGGGTCGGGCCGCGCCGGGCGACCTCCGGATGGATGCCCGCAAGCGGCATCCCTTCCGGGGGAGAGATACTTTCCTTCATCAAGTTTTCGGAAAACACACCCCACCATGCTTGCGCATGGCCCTCCGTCTCAAGAAGGGAATCCGAAAGCCTGATGACGCGCGGCATAAAAAAGCCCCCGGTTCAAATCGAACCGGGGGCTTTTGAATTCGTAACGTCGGGCGCCGTTATCAGTCGGCTGACAGGCGGAGCCGGATAAAGCGACGGTTCGCGTCGGTCATCGGCGTATTGTCGCGAACGATAAGAACGTTCCGGTCATCCAAAACCACGGTGGTGTGCTCCTCACCCGACTCCCAGTCAAGGAGATTGGAGGAAACTTCAACCTCGTAGCTCACTCCGACCGCACTGGCGTTGCGCACGACCGTCAGGGAAAGGAATTCCTGATCGTCGGCAGCCTCGGTTCCTATGACCGGAAGCATCGCCGAAGCGGGAACCGTGGGATTGCCGAAGCGGAGAGCGTACTCGGCAAGATTGGATACGCCGTCGCCGTCGGGGTCGTCGGCAAGACCATCCATCCCCGCGGGCAGCTCGAACCGGGCGATCCAGTCGTTGAAACTCTCCGGCGCGGCGCCGGGCATCAGCGCAATGCCAAACGGGCTGTTTTCACCGGACAAAATGCTTTCCACCTCGCCGGAACCATCGGCGGCGGCAAAGAAAATATGTCCATCCGACTGGTCGGCATTATCAATTCGCTCCGCCCAAAAGAGGGTGCTCCCATCATCGGACAGCGTGATGCCCAACGGCAACTGACGGTCCGTGTAGAGATCGGTAATTGAACCCGTATCCAGATCGTACACCTGTACTAAATCCTCGCCGAAACTAGATACATAGAGACTCTCGGAACCTTCGTCGACGAACAGTCCATAAACGCCACCAACCAGCGTATCCACTTCTTCCACATCACCGCTTCCATCGGCATTGACCCGCCAAAGCGTGCCATCATCGGCCGAGACAAGGTAAATTTGATCCGCATCACGGTCCACCGCAATGGCCGCAGTCTGGGAATCGCTCTGATCGATCAGGTGCTGAATATCTCCTCCGTCCAAATCCGACGAGAACAATCCATCGCTGAATTCACTCCAGTACAACCTGTCCCCGTGCATAAGCAGAAACTGCGGAGTCACGCGGCCGTCGGCGATCGTGGTCACTTCGGTTCCGTCGATGTTGGACCGGGCGATGCGTCCGGCGCCATTTTCCGCCCAATAAATGTGACCGTTGACCGCGTCGACAATCACCCCGATGGGCCGTTGGAGGCCCGAGACCAAGGTCCGGGGATTGCCCCCGTCAATCGCGGAGGTGCGGATGGCGTCCTGATTCGCCCAGATCACATCACCCACCGTGATCGGCCCGATCGTAAAGGCAACGAGCTCGTTGTTGGTTTCCAGGGCGAATACTCGTCCGTCTCCTGCAAAGGCGACATCCCCGACCCAGTTGCCATTGTCATTGTCGGTCGACTGATTGTAGACCGCAAGCGGGGTATTGGTCTCCGTTTCCGACAAAGTTGAAATGTCATAAAGGAGGATCTGGCGGTTGTCGGTACGAATTGCTCCCAGGTAACCGTTCTCGGCATCGACTCCGACCGGTCCTACTCTCTCGGGGAAGACGTCCGCGTCATAGCTGCCGATACTGGTGGCGGTCTCTTCCTCAAGATCGAACTCCATATATTCGAGAGGGTGATTGCCGGCGCTCCCCCAGAAGGTGTCACCCTCACCGAAGGCAACCGAGTTGTAAAACCGGCCCGAATTCGCATCCGCCGGCAAATCGGTCATCAGCGCATGCAAGTCGAAGTCCTCGCCGTTTTCGGTCGTGAGCACCGAAACGAAGATCTCGTTGCGGGAAGCGACCAGAATCTGTGTCGACTCGCCGCCCCCCCGCACGTCCAGGATATCCCCCCAACGTCTCGACCATTCATGATACAGAGGCTCCTCGTCGTCGTCCAAAACGGCGTTTTTCCCGTCGGACGGATCGCCCGAGAAGATCACCTCGGGTTCGGCGCCTTCGTCGGCCCAACGATAGATCTTAAAGGGGCCGGGACCGCCGGCGGTGTCGGTGGTCAGGTTCGCGGCGTAAATGACCCCGTCGTCAGCCACGCGAATCTTGTTGAGCGGAAAGTTGCCGCCGGAAACCCCTTCCACCGACAATTGCCCGATCTCGTCCCCGGAATCGGAGTCGAGAATATGAACGGAAAGCCCTCCTGCCCGGTTGACCACCAGCAGGTTGCCGGTATCCGGGTTGTAGGCGACCGTTCGCTGGGAATGGTTATCGGTCAGGTACTCGGCGTCGAACGGCGTGCGGAACCAGTCACGTTCCCAACCGATGTTCTGCCCAAACGCAGGGGCCAGAAGCGCAAGGAATAACGCGCCCGGAATGATAAAAAGGAGTTTCTTCATAAGGGATCTCTGATTTTCAATATTGGAGGAAAGCGCCGATCCCCGCGCTGTGCGGGCGGCGCCGTGAACTCGAAGAGCTTCTTTTTGACATTCTGTTTACAGTTTGTCAATTAGTAACTTAACAAATTTCAGGGAAACCCCGGAATTGCCAAAGATTGTGTCGAATTTGCCTAAAACCTAATCTTGCGAATCGGGGACGACTCGGGCACGTTGTGGGCCACCTGCTTGTCATGAATTCAAAATCCTGCATTTCCGTTCTGCTGTCCCTGCTCCTGCCGCTGGTCGCCCTTTCGGATGATTCGGCCAATACGGCCGAAAAGTCGCCCTGGAGTTTCGAGTTCAGTCCCTCCCGGGGCTTCAGTTTGGCCTACGACGAGATTCCGGTGATCCGCCAATCAACCCTTTACGTGGTGGAACCCGGGTGGACGGGCGTGCGATACAATCAGGAGCAGACCGATCATGAGATCGACCGGGACGCCGCCGGGCGGGTCCTGTCGGTCGAGGGGGAAAACGACACCTTCGCCTCCCGCTACCGTTTCGAGGCGGTTGACGACACAACCTTTCGTATTCAATTTCACGGTACGCTTCGCCGCGATGTCGAGGCTGAACTTGAGTACGCCATCGGTTACTTCAACGCGGACCTGCTGGCGAGACGCGCTTTCAGCGCGGAGACGGAATCGGAAACGCTGGAGGGATACGTTCGCGATTTCCCCGAGTCCAGTGACGCCCACGCCAACGATCTGGCCCCGAACTTCCGGAACCTGGAAATCGACAGCAGGCTGGGCACACTCTCCCTCGAAGTCGACGCCGGAAACGAGCGGGTCCTCTTTTTCGACGCCCGCCGGTCCGCCCAGGGATGGGCCCGGCACGCCCCGGTGTTCTGGTGCGGGCTCGGACTCCCGGCCCGTCCGCTGACTTACGGCGAACCGTTCGAGGTTGAAATGACCATCACGATCGACCCCGCGGACCTCGCCGCGCCCGAAGACGAAGGCGAGTTCACGGTTTCCTCGGAACCGGCGCCGGCCGGGCAGTCGCAGCGCGACCGTCCCATCCGGATCATCCCGACCCCGAAGCATGCCGAACTCAAGGACGAAGGAGGGTTTCTGCTGAAGGACGGCGTCCGGTGGTCGGTTTCGGCCCCGGAATCGGACGAGCCCCTTCTCGATGCCACGGAATCCCTGCTGAAGAACCAGGGGCTGGAGCCACGCTCCCGACGCGCCCGGTCCGGCGACAACGTTGTCATCCGTATCAACGATCGCAGGACACACGGGCGCGCGCCGATCATTGAAGGATCCCCCGAGTGGCTGGACAACCCCGAAGGTTACCGGTTGAAGGTTGATTCGGAAGGAATCGAGATCGTGTCCGCCACCCACCGGGGAGCCTACTACGGGCTGCAAACGCTCGGACAGATTCTCCGCCCCCGGGACGACGGCACGCTTGCCCGTGCCGGCCTCATCGAGGACTGGCCCGCCCTTGGCTGGCGCGGCGTTCACTGGTTCCCGAGCGCTGCCGGTGTGCCCTTTCATGAGACTCTGACCGAGAACATTTTCGGCCGCTACAAATTCAATCACACGGTCATCCAATGCGAAGCCGCCGTCTGGGATTCAGCCCCGGAGATCGCCGACCCGCGTTCGATTGAAAAAGACGACCTCCGGCACCTCGTGGAACTGTCCCGCTCCCGTTATTTGGAGCCGATTCCGCTGATAAACGTGCCGGGGCACGCCGAATGGATTTTCCGGCACGGGCACAACATGGACATCGTTGAAGACCCGGACACCCCGTACGCCTATTGTGTCAATCACCCGGGCAGTTACGAATTCATAAAGCCGATCCTGAGCGAAGCGATCGAGATTTTCGAACCCGAAACCTTTCACCTCGGGCACGACGAAGTCACCATGCGCGGCGAATTCCCCCATCCGGACTGCCCTCGCTGCCAGGATGAAACAGCCACGGACCTGGTTTTAAAGCATTTGCACCGCCTGACCGGGTGGCTGGAGGAACGGGAAATCCAAACGATGATCTGGGGCGACATGATGCTGGCTCATGAGGAAATTCCCGACACGGCGGCCTTCGCTCCGAACGTGGAGGAGGCAAGGAAACGCCGGGCCGGCATGCCGGACGACGTCATCATTACGGACTGGCATTATTACGAGGGAAGCGAATACCCGAGCCTGGACCTGTTTCATCAGGAAGGCCACCCCACCATCGCCTCCACCTGGCATCGGCCGCAGAACATCCAGCACTTCACCCGGGCGGCTATCGAAAATGGGTCCCTCGGGCTGCTGCAGACCACCTGGGCGGGCTTTTTCCCGGCTGAAGGGGTCCTCAACGACGGGCTTCACCAGTTTTCGGCATTTATACTCGCCGCCGAATACGCCTGGACCGGGAGGGAGGACGCCCCCTCGGCGCTCCCGTTCGAACCGGGAACCGAGTTCACGCGTGCCTACTACGGGATCGGTACGGACGAGCTTCCCGGCCGAACCGTCGATCTTTCCCCGGCCGCCCGGACGCCGAGGGCGGACTGGTTGGAAATGGGCGAGGGCTGGGATTTTAGAGACCTGCCCGCGGGCGAACAACGGCTCGACGACATCCTGTTCCGGATCCCGGAACAGACTATGGTGGTGATCGGCGGTGCGCTGGCGCCGGAGACCGCGTGGAAGTCGGTTCGATTCGACTTGGACGCCGACGCCGACAAGCTGGCCCTTCTCAACGCCGCCGCCTACGGAAGCCCGGACGGGACGATTGCCGCCCGGATGACGGTGCGTTACGAGGACGGAAGCACCGTTCAGGAAGACCTGGCAATCGGACGCACCACGGCACATTGGGGACAGGACACGCCCGCCCTGCGATCGCCGGTCGCCTGGCAGAAGAGTTCTCCCGCCGGAACACCCGTCACCCTTCGGTTGACCCGCTGGCGGAATCCGCACCCGGAGAAAACCATCGCCTCGGTCGCCTTCGACACCGGCGCCGCCGAGCAGGCCTGGGCCCTGGCCGGCCTGACTCTGCTCTCCAACCCGGACACGGAAGAGAACCGGTAAACGGGGGGCCGGCCGGATACAGGTGTTCCCTTATCCCTCGGATTGCCCCAGCGCCCGAACATAGCGGTGGGGCACCCCGTCGAAGGAGCCGTTGGTGAAGAAGACGACAACCCGCCGGGCGGCGGGGGTCGCGCTCACCCGCTCAAGCACGTCGAGCACCTCGGCGTTCTTTTCAACGGCCACGGCGTCGATCCCGTGCTCGGCGAGTTTGCGGGTCACGCAGGCCGTATCGAGCCGCTCTTCGGGAGTCAGCAGGTGCTTTCGGCTGATTTCCCCCAGAACCACTCGGTTCGCCGCGGACAAGGCCTCGACCAAAGCGTCCTGAACCCCGCGGGTGCGCATGGTGTTGCTGCGCGGCTCGAGCACGGCCCAGAGCTCGCCCTGCGGAAAGCGATTGCGGAGCGAACGGAGGGTTTCCCTGACGGCAGTCGGGTGGTGGGCGAAATCTTCGTAGACGGTGATTCCCCGGGCTTCACCCAGTTTCTCCAGACGGCGTTTGACGCCGACATAGCCGGAAAGCGGAGCGAGGGACAACCGGGAGGGGTCGTCGGGATAAAGGGCCAATCCAGCGGCCAACGCGGCCATGGCTGCGTTTCGGGCGTTGAACAACCCGCCCTGCCCCCAGGAAACGGTCCCCCATTCGGCCCCGCGCCAGAGCAGGCGAAACGAAGCCCCCTCTTCGGTCTCGCGGAAACTGACGATCCGGAGATAGGCGGCTTCACCGGTTCCGACGGTCGCCACCCGTGTCCAGGGCGCCGATTCCGCCCGAGGACAATTCGGATCGTCGCTGTTCGCCAGGATCCAGCCGTTGGCGGGGACGAGTTTGTAGAGATGCGTGAAGGTACGTTGAACGTCCTGCAGGTCGCGAAAGATATCGGCGTGGTCGAATTCGATATTGTTTACGACTAGGATACGGGGCAGGTAATGAATAAACTTGCTGCGTTTGTCGAAAAACGCGCTGTCGTATTCGTCGCCTTCAATCACGAACGGATCGGTTTCACGCCCGAGTTCGGCCCCCCGGGGCAGGTCCCGCGGCACACCGCCCACAAAATACCCCGGTTGGGCCCCCGCCGCCTGCAGGAGGAGGGCGGCAAGCGCGCTGGTGGTGGTCTTGCCGTGGGTGCCGGTGATCACGAGGTTGTTGCGTTCTTTCAGGATAAAGCGTGAGAGCAGCTCCGGAAGCGAGGTGAATGCGGTTCGCCGCTCGGAGAGCAGCCATTCCACTTCGGGATTGCCGCGGGTCATGGCGTTGCCGACGACCACGAGGTCGGGCGTCTCCGACGCCAGCGCCCCTTCGTCGAAGCTGCTGCGAACCTTCACTCCGGCCTTCCGGAGCACGTCGCTCATCGGCGGGTAGACCTGGTCGTCCGCACCGCTCACCTCGTGGCCCAGCGACTTCATAAGCAAGGCCGCATTGCCCATCGCCGTGCCACAGATACCCAGAAAATAAATACGCATGCTCTGAAGACCGATCCGGTTTCAGGAAGAAGAGCAAACGACACCCCGCAAGCCAATGTCAAAATTGCGGCATCGGGCGCTCCCTGTGCCATCGCGGCGTAAAGCCGCCCCTACAGACCCGACCGGCTCATCCGGCAGCCTTTCCTAAACGCGGCTGCCGGGCTCCGCTTCTTCAAACAGCAACGTGCGCAGGCGGCTTTGAAGGAGAGCGATGATTTCCGCAACCTCGCTTTCGGGAATTCTTTCCACGAGCGCTACTTCGACAGCACTCAACCCTTCCACAAAGTGAAGCTCGAACACATGCTGCTCCTTCAGCGGCCAGTCGTGGGCGACCTCATGAAGGTAATTGAGCAGGTCGCGCCGTTCGACGGCTTCCTCGGGGGAATCCTCCGGATGCGGCAGCACCTCGGACAGTTCCGCCATCGCGGACTCGATCGTGCGGTCGACCAGGTCGAGGGGACGCGCCGGATCGTAATCGCCGCCCCGCTCGGCTTCCTCCCTGAGAAACTGTTGCTCGCGCAACGAAATATTGTCACGTTGCTCCTGGTCGAGCCGCTCGAACCGGCGGTTCAATTCCTCCTTGATCAGGCTGTATATCCAGAGGCGAAAGGACAAATCCGGCGGTTTCGCATCCGGTTCAGCCAGGGCCAGGCGGGCCGCCTCGTCGAGGACGCCCCGCGGGTCGATGGCGCCCTTGAAAATGGCACCTGACAGCTCCGCCCGGCGCACCCGCCGGCATACGTAATTAAAGAAACGGGGATAATTGTCTTTGAGGAGATCGCGAATAATCTCGGCCAGCGTCTGCGGCCCAACGCCGTTCTCCTGGGGGACCTCGGAAAACCGCACCGTCACTTCCTCCGGCCTGCGCCCGCGACGCTTCCAGACGGATTCATGCCGCAACTCGGCCTTGTGGTCCTCGAGTTGCCGTATCAGAACCCTGACCGCCTCGTCAAAAGCGGGAATCACCTCGCGGTGACTCTTCTCTCCCCTCAACACATTCGAAGGCAACCGGAGGGTCAGAGCGGCGGTAATCAGGGGCTTCCGCGCATGCTGCTCGAAAGCGATGTGCAGGTGAACCGCATCCGGAGGAAACCGCCTCAAATGCTCCTCAAGCTTGCCGATCTTTTCGCGGAGTTTGCTCTCCAATGCGGAGTCTCGCTCAAGATTTTTCGTAACGATATTCCACGTCAATTCCATAGCCTCCAACGCTCCTCATGAAGATTGCCGAGACTCTTTTGTAGCAAAAAAGCCTCCAATAATCAACTGCGTTCTTTCAGCCGTGAAACGCGCAAATCAGGATGCCGCGGAGCGACTTGAAAACCTGACCGGAGTCAACCCCCCTTTGACGCTGCTTCACACTCCGACAGGGCGCTCAATTTGAAAATGCCGCAGCGGCCAGCCCCTCGATCCCGGCCCGATCACTCCAGTGACAACACAACCCGGTAGAAGTGGCGGTCGGATTCCGGTCGGTCCAGCTCAACCGAAAATCCGCCGTTGCCGTCGTGGGACGGAACCATGGGCTGGGAAATAAATCCGCCGTTCAACCCCTCGCTGACCTCCAGGCTGAAACCGATCCGCTCGGCATAGCGTTCCGGCCAGCTCCAGGACAGCCGCAGTTCTCCTGGGCCGCCGGTACCGGTTCCGATCCGGATTGCCGGCGGCGACAGATCTTCCGCGGGTGCGTCCGCCGGAAGGCTCAAGGGATCGGTCGGATCGGAGCCTTCCAGGTACTGCTGCAGGGCGCTGTAGCCGCTTCCGTCATAGCTCCTGAACGGGTTTCTTCCGGTCTCTCCGAAAAAGTACCGCTCCCAGGGGTCCGGCAAGAGGTTGCCGTCCTGATCTTCCGGCGACGCGGTCGGGACCGACTCGAGTGCCAGCGAGACAACCTCGATCGCCGTTCCCGAACAAGCCTTCTCACCGGTCATAATCTGATAGCCTTCCACCCGCAAAACACTTCCGGCCGCAACGGGAAAACCGCCGGGAAAACGATACGGCTCGCCGAATCGGTCGAAGAGACTCACCGTACCCACCCCGCTCGCATTTCGCAGCGGCGTGCAATCGTGGGCAAAGGTCTCTGGAAGCACTTCGAGCGTCCATTCACTCCACGTGCGCAGCCCGGCGGAAAGGCTCAACAGCTCGAGGGCGGCCGAGTGGGCGTCGGCAAGGGCCCTTTCCGTAAGCCGGGTACGCTCCAGGTAGGCCTCCGGCAATTCACCCGCCGGCAAAAACCCCCGAAAAACATCGAGCGGCAGATCGTACGCGCCCGGTTCCTCGTTGTTGTGGCGGCTGGAAATCCGGAAAATGTCCGTCGCGAGGTCAAATAGCGTATCCACATATAGGATATCATCCGAAACCATACCCTCCCAGATCGCCCCGGTAAGGTCGACCAATGAATAAGCGTCGCCGGCGCCCTGTTCCAACAAGAGGACTTCCGAGCGCGTCAAGAGCCGTCGCCCGGCATCGCGCGAACGAAACGGAAAAAGCGAGGCGCGTGCCGCTTCGTTTTCATCGAGAACCCCCTTCTCCCGGAGCAACAGGGCGATCCTGCGTTCCACGAGAGCGGCATGCAACGTGTCGAACTCGTCAATGTCGATGCCGACGAGCTCCGGGGCGGACCGGTAAGCCTCGCGAGCCGCCTCCACCCACGCTGCGGCTTCATCGGCGAGTGTTCCTCCGCTCTCTCCGTAGCGGAAATCGACCTCCGGCGCCGGAAAGCGCGGCATGGAGATCACGGCGACCATCTCGCGGCCGATACGGTTATCCTCCGCATCGGTCTTGACCGGGTAGTGCGGATCCGACCGTACGATAAAAAATCGATCCGCCGGCTCGACCGGCAAATTATCCAGAACGACCGCCGGGAACTCGCGTTCATTTCGTTCATCCACCCTCGCATCGCGCAGCAGTCGTCCTCCGTTACCGTAGGCCCGGACGCCGGTTCCGTGTCCCGCGGTCGTCCATTCATCGGCCGTCCCGTCGAAGGGCTGCAGGAAAACCGAAAGGTTAAAACTTGCCCCAAGGTCGATCATGTCACGTTCGTCCGGATACGAACCGGAATCGGCGGGATCGGTCCCTGCCAAAATTTCCTCCAGGTCGCTGACGCCGTCACCGTCGGCGTCCGGACCGCTCCCGACCGGATCGAGGTCGTAATGAATCTCCACAAAGTCCGGAACGCCGTCGCCGTCCGAGTCCATAGCCTCCGGCGCCGCCGCGAACGTGTAGGCGGCCGATCCGAAGGGTGAACGCAGGATCCGGCTGCCGCCCACGGCGGTCTCGGAGAAAAACTCCACCACCGTGTCCCTGTACAGCCAGAACGGTTCCTCGTATTCCCGCCAGGCCGCCCCGCCGATCCGATAGTAAACCGTGCGGTCATCCGGCACCGTCGCGCCGGGAAAGGACACCGCGAGGCTCGTCGGGTAATTCCCGGGATGCGGTTGGATCCCGGGAACGGGCGCCGTCTCCCCAAGGCTTGTGTCATAACTGAAAAACGAAACCGAATCGGTCAGCCCGTACTGGTTGCCCAGCAGGTGCCGCGAGCCTGCCGGGGCCGAACCGAGCACCTGCCACTCCGGGTTGTGAAGACCGGTGCCGGCGTCTCCGAATCGCTCCACCCACGCTCCCACCGAGCGCTGGTCGTCACCGAGAAACTCGGGCCCGGAAGCCCAGACTCCGGCGGACATACGGCCGATCAACAGCGGATCCGCCTCGACAAATGGTTCCCCGGCGAACAGGAGGAGATTCCCCGCAGGCCCCTCGGCCGGAAACCCGGGCAGTTTCCCGGAATCGAGCAGCCGGTAGTCCCGCGTCGCCCCGCCGGCCCTGGAAAAGGCGGTCGACGGGCCTCCCGGTTCCCCGGAGAACAGCACAAACCCGTCGTCGCCCAGCATTGCGGCACCGGTAAAGTGATGTCTGCCCTCGTGGGCTGAATAAACCTCAAGAGCCACCGGCGGCTCCACTCCGTCGAATGCGTAGAGGACCGCGGATCCGTTCCGGTAAAGGACGAGCAGCCGCGCGCCGTCGCTCTCGCGGAGCACCCGGATTCGCTCGACCGGGCTGTCGAGGTCGAACGGCAGGGGCCTTGACGCCAATGCGACTTCACCGCCCGACTCGTCCGTGTGATACACCTCAAACCCGCTTTCGCCGGGAAGGTAGCCGACCAGGTCGGCCAGCCCGGCCCCCCGGAAATCGCCGTGATCATAGGCGGACCCCATCGCCAGCGGAACCGCGGCATGCTCCAGATAACCGGCCTCCGAGGGTTCGAGCAGGAAAAAACGGTCCTCCGCGTCGCCTTCGCGGCGCTGCAGCATCGAGAGAAGCGGCGGCTCGCCGGTGCGCGCATAATAGCGGTTGCCCGAATGCAGCAGATAATCCGCGAAAAAACCGTGCATATCCACGAACCCTTTGTCCCCGAGATTCCGGGCGGCGTACATCATGTAAGGCAGCGGCGGACCCGCGTCCCGGCCGGCCGAGATAACATCCTCCAGACCCGGAATCGCGCCGTCTCCCGCGATCGGAAGGACGACCACCAGGCTCGGACCGATGAGGTTCCCGAACAGGGAGCCGGGAGAGGGCGACATCGCATCCATATAATTGATACGATTTTCGCTCCGCGAGACGAAAGCTACAGCATCCCGATCCTCCGAAAGCAGCCGACCGGCCGCCAGGTCGTCGATGCCGCGCATCCCGCTCGAACGCGGCGCCTCCCAGGAGATCGACCCGTCGACGCCGCCGTTGCCGATCGAATAGAACCCGCTCTCCCGGTCCACAATGACAACGTCGGCCATGCCGTCGCCGTCGAAGTCCCCGGTGGTAAAAAGCTCGCGTTCATTGCCATCCACAACCCCCGCCTGTGCCGCCGCGGCAACCATGGCAGGGAGCCATCCGTAAAAAACCGTTCGCATGATCTTCATCGTTGTTGGTCCGGGTGCCCGCATGTTTCCTTTGTTCCGCCGCCCTATTCGTAAAGTTTGACGACCGGTGAAACGAGCACCTGCTCGATCTCGCCGAAATCCGTAAACCGCACCAGAAGGTACCGGTAGGCCGCTCCATAGATGACCGGCTGAGGATCGCGGAGGTAAATGTCGTGGGTCGGTTCGCCGAGCGAATATGAATCCGAATCCCGCCCGCGGAAAATAAAATAACGGTCGAGGTTGCGGTTGAAGACCTCCTCGTCCTCGCCCTCCTTCGTCGGGATCACGTAATCGGCTTCGTAGGCGATATCCAGCAAAACGGGCGAAACCTGGACCACATTGGCTGAATTCCGACCGGGCAGCGGGCCGTCCTCCCGCGCCACGCGCACCCGGTACAGGGCGAGGGGCAGGAGCTGCCGCTCCTCCAGTTCTCCCTCGATACCGGCGAGTTCGGGAAAATCGTAAAGCAGCTCCTTCGGCTCGACGCCCGTGGGAAAAAAGTTCGGCCGGAAATCCGGCTGGCCGGAGGAGTTCGTCAGAATGTAATCGCCGATGGGAATCGCAACCCCGCCGCCAAATTCGCCGGTCGAAAATACCTCCGGCTGCAAGCGGGCCGAAAAGTCGCGCGTGGCCGGAACGTCCAGCGCGGGCCAGGGCACTTCCGGTCCGGGATCGGGGTCGGGCAGATGCCAGCCCCAGGTCTGAAGGTTGCTGAACTCCCCGGACACCCTTCCGCTCGCTCCCTCCTCGCCGTCGGGAACCACGAATCCGCCGGGACCCGCGGCGCGAACGAGAATGGCGTAGGTCACGCCGGCTTCGACCTCGATACCGGCCGCGAACTCGGCCCCGTTTCCGAACCCGCCGGCCACCCGCGGGGTCTGGTACACTCGGAAATTCCAGTTGTCCAGAGCGTCGACCGGCGACGCCACCGGGGCTTCGACCAATGACAGGGAAAGGTCACCGCCGATCCGCTCCGGAGACGCGTCCCCGGCGCGGCCGATCCAGACCTCAAAACGTTCGACCCCGGCGGGCGCGGCGAACCAACGCAGCGTCGCCTCCCGGATTGTTCCGCCCTCCCCTTCGTCAACGTCAACCGCAACGGGGCTCGAAAGGATCGGAACCGGGAGATCGGTGTGTTCGGCGACAACGCAGTCGGCGAGTCGCTCCAGCGGACTGGCGTTGCCGTGTTCATCGAACAGTTGCGCGTAGTAACAGACCTGTACGCCCGACTGGGCGGGCATGGCATGGTCCTCCCAGGGCACCTCGGAAACGGTTTCGTAATCGGCTTCGCCCTGGGCGATCAGGCTCAACGGTCCGTCATTCAAACGTCGATACAGCTTCCACTCCTTCGTTCCCGGCGTGGTCCGGATCACCCCTTCGATCGGATTGACGTTGCCGCTCCCGGCGACCGGATCCCTGCTGGCGTGGCTGTGGCAACCGTCTCCGGGGGCCACGCGGAGCTTGTCCACCCCGGCGGTGAAGGGCACCCGGACCACCGTTCCCGGAAAAGCGGAGGCTCCCACAGGCTCCATAGTGGAAACGCCGCCCCCGCGGCTGCCCGCCCGGCAGGCGAAGAGCCGGCTCGATCCCTTGGCGTCCACCAGCCGGTCCCTGTGCAGGTACTCGACAGTGTTGTTGTCTCCCTGAAAATAAAAGCGCCCAAGAGGATAATAATCAAACTCGCGGTTCTCATCGGCCCGCCATTCGTAGAACTCGACCCATTCGATCGTCTTGCTGGTCCGCTCCGCCCGCAGACGATAGCCGGAATCGCGCCGGCTGAAAGAACTCGAGATCTGTTCGGGATCCCCGCCCTCGACCCAGGGATTGTAGCAGGCAATCGACAGCTCGCCGGAGGGTGCCGCCGGCCCCTCGCGCGGCCGGAGCACCCCGTAGGCGGGGGCGCTGTTGCCGGATACGTTGGCTTCGCAGGACGCGCTGTCCTCGGCGCGCACGGTGTACCAGAACGTCCGGGTGGCGTCCTCCTTGATAGTCGGCGCGTCCGGTCCGTCGTCGATGAACGAGACGCGGCCGCTGTCCGGGTCGTGCGCGACCGCGCGCGCGTTGATCAGGTTGTAGAGGGGGTTCCCGGAATGCTGGTGCATCTCCTCGATACTGTCCCATCGGTACACGTAGTAACCCGAAGTCGGCGTTCCTTCGCCCTCCTGGTCCGCATTCTGTTTCCACGAGATCTTCAATGCCTGGTGTCCCCTGCCCTCCGAATACTCATAATGGTTTTCGACGCGCACCTGAACCGGCGGCATCGGCGGCATCCGGTCGCAGACCTGGACGAGCGTCCCGGGTGAAACGTGGCCGTCCCTTCCGAGCACGTCGCGTGCGGTAAGAAAGTAGTAGAACTCGTCGCCGTCGCGGAAGCCTTCGCCCCCGGGAAGATTGCGGTCGTTATCGTCGATGAAGAAGAAATCATCCTCGCCGCGGAAAGCGGCCAGTTCGGCGGCTTCGGTTTCGGTAAGATCCCGGTCCGTAAGCACGGGCAGGCGATTGACCCGTGAGACTTCCGCAAACGTTTCGGCGTGCTTCCGCAGTTCCCGGGACGACGGAGGCGTCGTGTGCCAGTTGTTCGAAGGATCCTCGGCGTAATCCGGATTCACCCGCCAGACGTTGAATCCGTATTGGAGAAGTGAATACCGGCGGAGCTCCTCCGGCTCGCTCCAGAGAAGCCGCACATTGAGGTGCCCGCGGGAATCGCTCAGGGACGCGTCGCGGGCCCGTCCCGGCGCCGGCAGCACCACCGGGGCATGCGCCTCGACGGCGACGCGACCGACCACGCGCAGGTCCCCGCCCGTGTCCGGATCGTGCTCGCGAACCTCGAAGGTTGTCTCGGCGGTCCCGGAAATCGGTCCGGCCCAGGCGTGGCCGAGACAGAGACTCACCGCCGGGAAAAGACGCCCGAGCAGAATCAGGTTCTCCTGGAGCGACGGATCGCCGAGAGCGCCCTGGATGACCGCCGAAAGCTGTTCTTCCAGGGGAATGTCTCCGTCGGGGATCACGTCGTGAAAGAGGTCCCGGACCCTTTGCTCCAGCTCCGCCAGGGCGTCATCGCCGGTCAGGTGGCGGGAGCGTTCGAGGATCGCCCGGATGGTGAGCGGATCGGTCTGCACTCCGACAATCGAACGCCGCTCGAACCGCTGAGCCGAATCGAAACCGCCCGGTTTCGAATAGACGGCGAAAGTGCTCGCGTACAGGAGGTCGGGCTCGGTCGCCTGCCACAGGACGTAGGCCCAGGGTTCGCCCTGTTCCTCGGCGGTCGTCCCGACCGTGAACAGCATACGCCCGAGCTCCTGGGCCTGCGCCTGGGGAGCAGGGGCGAAAAGGACCAGTGAAAGGATGGCGATGACGCCTCGCGCGAGAATCGTTCGGAACCCTCGCGGCGCAGGCTGCAACCAATCCGGGGAAACCGTGGGTCGCGGCATAAAGCCGCTCCTGCAACGAGAGTGAAGCAGCGTTAACTGGAATCGGTTGCAGTGTTTGGCGATCATTAGAGTGAAACGTCCCATGAGTTGTCGATATACTTGGCCTTGATCGTCTTGCCGAACTTGACGCAGAAGGGGCATTTGCCGGCCTTGCCGCTCACCCGGCCCTGGCCGCTGAAGCGGAAGTCGTCGCCCTGCTTGACGCCGATCATCTTCAGTTCGCCTTTTACGGAGACGACGCAGAGGGCTTCGCCGCTGATCCCGGCCAGGATTTTACCGCCGTAGGTGGGCCCTTCCTGGAAGTAAAAGGCGCCCGCGCCGATACCGGCGGAAATATTGAACATGCAGGTCGCGGGAATCCCGAGCAGCGCCTCGGAAATCGGGATCCAACCTTCGCCGTAGACGTAGGCGCCGGTGAAGGTCTGCATCCCGCCGCCCCCGAGCACTTCGGCCGCGTCGGGATCCCACAGCTCGATCGGGGCCAGGGAGCAGGTCCGCCCGAAAAAGATGCCGCCCGCGAGCTGATACTCGGAAAACCGCAACCCGGTCGAGGCGCTCAGGTAGTTCTCGAATTCGCCGAAGGCGACCGCGGCGCCGAGATGGGTGATGGCAAACGCCTCGAACTCGAGCTCGCCGCCGGTCATCTCGAAGCTCCCGCCCAGGCCCTTGACCTCGAAGGGACCGGCGGCGAAGGAGAATTTCGTTCCCACGTCCGCGCGGAGCCCGGGACTGATCCAGCCCAGGCCGACATCGAGCGCCCCGAGCGTGACCTCGGTGACGGCTTCGTCGCCGGTAAATTCGCAACCGCCGGAGCCTTCGGAATTCAATTGTTTAACCTGCAGGTAGCCGCGGAACTCCAGTTCGTCGGGTACCTGCCACTGAAAACGTCCATTGAGGCGAAGGAGGCGAAGGGCGTCCCCGTTGATGTGAGCGTACCCGTCAATTTCCCCGGCGCCGACGTACTGTTCAAGGTCGCCGAGCAGCCCGTTGATTTCGCTTTCGAGCTCGGCCATCGTCGAGGCCAACAGATTGCGAACGACGTTATTGACCTCCTGGAAAGCCGTATCGATCGCCTCGCGAACGTCGGCATCGAGTTCGTAAAGGCGCTGCTTGAGCATCAGGTGGACCTCGGCGACGATCCGCGAACCGTTAAACCGGTCGTGGATCTCGCTGCGGATGCGCGCCTTGATTTCCTCCGCCGTGTATTCCTCGAATGGAGACGCGGCGTCTTCGAGGGCTTCGGCCAGCGACGGACGGGCCTCGTGAATCTCTTCAAAAAAGGCGGCCACCGCTTCCCTTGATTCTTCGGCTATGCGGTTGATCTCGCCGGTCATGCCGGCGATCCTGGTTTGCATTTCCTCGAAAACCTCGCCGCCGAATTCAACTTTCGCGCGCATCTCGCCGACGATCTCGTGAATCGTCTCCAATACCTCGACAACCCGGTCGATGGCGGGCTCGGCCTGTTCGAGCAGGCCGTTCAGCTCCTCGTTCAAGGCACTGGCGGGCTCGTCGAGCGCGTCGCCGATGGCCGAGGCGAACTCAGGAGCGAGCTGGTCGATGAGGTGTCCGACGAGGTCGCCGATCAGATCGCGGTTCCCGTTCGGGGTGACCGGGGCGAGCAGGCCGCGCACGGATTCCTCGATATCGACGGCCTGATAATTCCGGATGAGGACATCCTGGGCGCCGTCCAGGTGGATTTCGCCGATGAGCGAATCAATACCAGCCTGCACCCAGGCGAGCCGTTCGTCCACTTCCTCCAGGATTCCCTCGCCCTGCTCGACGGCGCCGGCGATCCGGGCGAGCGCCTCGGTCAACGTGGATTCCACGCCCGCGGAGGCGTTGTACAGGTACTCCTCGAGAGCGTCGGCTTTCGCGTCCATCCAGTCGTCGGCCGATCCCCCGGCGGCGAGCAGCTCGTTGTAGTTGTCGTTCAGCTTGATGTAGAGATTGTCCACCACGGGATCGACGGTCTTCACCAGGACCCCTTCGAAGAATTCATCCATCCGGTCGCGCAACATGACCGAGAGGTTTTCGAGTCCGCCGGCGATCGTGTCGCGCACCTGTTCGCGAGCGGCCTGGGCGATGGCTTCGGCCACGCCGGTCTGTTCCTCGATCGCGTTGACGAGCATGTTGGAGATATTGAGCCGGGGCAGCCCGTCGTAGCTGACCCCGAAAGCGAGTTCCGCGCTTTCGGCGCTCAGGTATTCCACCCGGTGTTCGACCTCCAGGACCAGGAGGTCGGTCGGGGCTTCCTCCACCGAACGGAACGAGCTGGTGGTCCGGTTCCAGACGAGCGGGTAATCGAAATTCACAACCCCGAGCCAGGACTGCCGCGCGCGGGCCAGGTAAACCTTCTGGGAGGACTCGCTCGGATCCGGGTTGCGGTAGACCGCGGCGTCGATTCCGGGCGGGAACGCGCGGTTGCCGGGATCAAATCCCGTGTGAGTGAAGAAGCTGTCGTCATTCCCGTCTTTCCACCCGTGGTTCGGCCAGCCGCCCGCCAGGTGAAACGAATCGCCGCCGGTGGTGTGAATCTGGGCTTCGATCGCACGGAAAAACGGAACGGACAGGCGGGCGGCGACGCTCGCGAAGCCGAACTCGGGGGCCTCGCCGTTGCCGGGCTCGAAGGTGTTGAAGTAGAGTCCGCCCACCGGTTCCAGCCGGTAACTCTCCTCGCCGGGCCCGGCCAGCGAAAGGCCCGCCGGGGCGGGAAGACGCGACGTTACGCCCTCCACGTCGTCGGCGGGCACGACCAGGTTGCCGTCGCTGTGGAAACCCAGTTCCCCGTAAAAGGCCCGGGCAAACGTGGTCACTTCGGTACCGATGCCGAGGGTGAGAAACCCCGAATTCAGGTCGCAGGCGGCCCCCGGATTTCGGGCGAAACGGATGGCCAGGGTCTCGATTTCCTGGTTCCAATAGGCCAGGTCTTTGGGCTGGTCATCGTCCGGCGGCTCGGCACGGTCAAGGTGTCCGAGGCAGGTAAAGGTCAGCTCTTCAAAATCCTGGACGATGTCGGAAGGGTTCGGCAGGCTTACGGAGCCGTTTGTGCGGGACTCGTGATTGAGGTTCGACAGGAACGAGAGGCCGTAGTTGGTGAAGGTGATGTCGTAGCCGTAGATTTGCGGCGGGGCGGTGAACGCGTCCGGCTGCGACTCGTGAATCCCGCTCACTCCGGCCAGCCGCACGTAGTATTTCGAGCGTTGAGTGAGCAGGAAATCCATCGGCTCGCCGCCGAGCAGGCTGGCACCGCCGAAGTTATCCCCTTCCACCCGAAAGTTGAGGCCGGCGTAATCCCCGAGCCCGTCCCGGTAAGCGACGGTGCCGGGTTGTTCCATCTGCGCGGTATCGGCGGGATCCACTCCGGAAAGAAGCAGGACCGACGCCGCGTCCTTCCACTCCCTCTGCCGGCCGTTTTCCGGAAAAAAGTGCCCGCTCATGTAAAAGTTCGCGCGGGTAAAGGGATCCGTTCGATGCGCGCTCTGGGCTTCCCCGATAATGCCCCAATCGAGCTCGTAGGCCTCGAACAGGTCTCCCGCGGCGTGCAGGCCGCCGAGCGGAGTAAAGCTCAGCCGGTCCTCGTCCGGCTGAAAACCCAGGATGCGGTACGGCAATCCGTAGTCGCACTGCCCATCCGGGCAGGCCCCGAAATAATAGATCGGCATGGTGGCAACCCCCGACAGGTAGCTTTCCTCCGGGACGACTCGCCCGTCGGCAATCCGGATCACTCCGTTGCCGGTCCATTCGAAGGCAATGGTAAGCGGGAAATGGGGGGCAAACTCACCCGGTCCGAGCGACAGCTCGAAATCCATCTCCGCGTTTCCGTTCGCACCCGCCCTGAAAACCGCCTCGGACGACCACCCATTCACGAACCGGTAGTACTGATCGTTGCTCCGGCGGGTCGTCGCGCCCGGATTCGCAATAACCCCCTGTTCCTCCTCATACTCCAGGCTGTCAAGCCAGAGCTTCTGATTGTAGCGGACGTTGTCGGCGGCCACCGTGAATTCGCCGCTGTCGGCGTTCCAGGCAATTGACCGGCTTTCAATGAAGAACGGTTTGGATTCGTCCACCATCCAGAAAGGAAGGTCCCGGTTGAATTCGTGCGTGCCGAAGGGCCGAAGGGAGGTGTCGAGGGAACGGTTAATAAAGAAAAGGTAGGGAATGAGCATCCTGTCGGGCTGGATGGAGCCATCGGCCATGCCCAGTCCCTGCGGGAAAAAGGCCACGGTGTGCCCCCGGGCTCCGTTCACATCGAGAACGATCGAGCCCCGCTGGACCACGACTCCCGCCTTCGTTATAGTGTCCGGCTCTCCTTCCTCCAGGTCCTTGTCGATGCTCGCCACACCGGACTGAACCACGGCGCTGCCGTCGTCGAGCAGCCTCACATTGTGCGTGCTTCCCCCGAAGGTGAACCGGTCATCATACAGGACAACGCCGGCGTCCCCGGCGATACTGAGTGTCGTGTTGACGTACGTGAGCCCGCCGCCGTCGGGTTCGGGCTCGTTGGTGATGCCGCTGAATTCCGTTTCAATGTCGTCGAAATAAAGTGTTCCGCTGAAGTGCAGGAGTTGCCGGGAGGCGTACGTCCGGGTGTTGCTCTCTTGATACGGCTGGCCGGATACCTCCTCGTGGGACAGGGTGACTTCGAGAATATACTCCTCCGTGGCCGACTTGAGCTGAACCCCGCCGGCCGGCTCGATCTCCAGGGTCGTGCTCAGATTCCGGGTATAGGGCTCTCTGGGAGTGACCGTCCGGTAACTGTACATCCACGGACTCACGGTGCGGGTGTTCGTTACGAGCGGCACCTCGTCGCCGGTCCCGGCTTCCCGCAGAACGAAATCAAAGCGGACGGGAATAGTGGTCCAGGTGTTGCTTCCTTCGAAATTGTCCCACCGGTAGAGGGTGTAAGGCACGTTGACCCTAAACGACTCGCCTCCGGCCATCGTCCGCACGGCAAACGCCCGGGTGTAATTCCCCCATTCCTGGCGGGCGAGCACGTGCACCGCCTCGTCGTCGGGCTCTTCGTGGATAAAGTGCGGGAGGTACAGGGAGAAAGTGTTGGCGACAGCCCGCAGGTCCGATCCGCGCTCGACCGTCACTTGTACCATGTAATACGTGGCCGGATCGAACCGGGCGCCGGGGGTAAGCGGAACCTCGTGAGTGCGGGTGACCTCCCCCTGACCCACGGGGAAAAACACGAAGGCCCCCCGCGTGTACTCGGTCACGGGATTCCCGTTGCTATCCCGCAGCGGAAACAGTTCCGAGCCGTCGTAGTGGATCCGGTAGGTGAACTCGTAATACAGCCACTGGTCGCTCGATGTATCAGCCCGACTGTGAGTTATATGGAGCTCGGTGTTGACTCTGTCACGATCGTACCCCGTCTCCGCGTTGGCGGCGTCGGAGGCGAGCACGTACCCGCCCTGGTTGGAGACCGCGAACGCGTGCACGGTCTCCGGGTAGCTGGGCTGTTGGGCGGCAAGCGGGTGACCCCCCCCCGTGAAGCCAAACAGGAAGAGACAGGCCCCGGCCGCGGTGGGGGTTCGGAGACGGCTCAACAACAAGAATCCCCTGGCAATGACGGCAAAAAAGAAAAGGTAATGCATCACAAAAACTGAAATGGATAGCCGCCAAGAGTAACAGGTAATTTCTTAGAAAAATATACGTAATTCTACGTATTTTTTATTTATTTTTTTTGTCAAACATCGATTGTCTAAAATTTTAGTCAAATTTGAAACCCGACCCCGATGACGCGATAAATTGCTTGAGTCATGACGCCAACTCGGGCAATCTCCTACATCATCGGTACGGGATTTGCCCCACGAGGCCTAGGTTTTACTTTCCCACTCCCCTAAGCTACTCCATCGACGCCGCCTATGAACCAATCGACGTACAAGAAGCTCAATGAAACCATTCGCCAACTGTACCTTCCGGCCGACGCCGGCGACTTGCGCCAACGGACGGTTGAGCTGGCAAGGAAGCTCATCCCCTCCGAAGTCGGGCGCTATGCGGAACTGAAACCCGACGGCAACGGGTTCGAGAACGAGTACTGCAGCAGTCGGCCCGAGGAGTTCGAACGGTTCCGGCCGTTCTTCAACGCCCACATCGAGGACCAGCCGGTCGTCAACTACTACCGGCGGCACCGTCAAAGCCGGGTGCTGCGGATCAGCGATCTCGTGCCGACCCGGGATTTTCGAAAGACGGCCATCTATAATGAATTCTACCGGAGGATCGGGATCCGCCACCAGCTGACAACGGCCCTGTTCTCGAAAGAAGGACGCTGCCGGGAGATCATCCTCGACCGGGAGAAGAAAGATTTTACGCGGACCGAAGTCCGGATGCTCGAATTCTTCACCCCGCACCTCGAACAGGCGTTTTTCAACGTGGTGCGGATGGATGCCCTTGAAGCGGAGAACACTCGTCTGCGCCATTCGCTCGAGGCCACCGGCGAGGGTTTTCTGCTGGCCACGTCGAAAGGCCGGATCCTTTACCGTTCGCAAAAGGCGGGGGCGTTTCTGGGACAGACCGGCGAAGCGAATCCCCACAACCCGGGAGAACTCTCGGCAACGCTGAAGGAATTTCTCGATCGCATGATCTTCCGTGAGGCCAACCCCTTGAGCGATCCGGATCCCGCCTCCAAACTCGTCCTCTACCATCCCGGCGGGCGGATCATCGTTCGCTATTCCTCCCTGCCCCGCGGCCATTCGGGTCCGGCAGAGTACCTGCTGATCCTGCGGGAAGCGCCCGCCGAAACCTCATGCTGCAAACCCCTTCGCTCGCTCGGGTTGACCCGGCGCCAGACCGAGATCCTCCAGGCCATCGCCCACGGCAAGACCGATGGCGAAATCGCGGGTTGTCTCGGCATCAGCCCGAGAACCGTCCACAAACACCTCGAAAACATCTACGAGACCCTGGAAGTGAACAACCGCGTCGACGCCTCCCGCCGCGCCTTCGAAGTGTTTGCCGACGGAGCGGCCTGAAATGAGTTACGGCTGATGCTTTCATAAACTCCCCGACTCGTGGTGACGGGGTTTATCCCCGGAGTTCCGGAAACGCGCACTTACAGGCGGCGATTTTTCATCCTGGAAAACAAGGTCGCTTGAGACACAGCATGAATCATCTCCTTGTCGCTTCGAATATCCAGAAAGCCTCCTATTGCCGCGATTCCTGTATCAATGCCGGTCCGCAGGTCATTGAAATGAACAAACAATAGGTCGGGAAGATGCCGATACTTCCGCCAACCGTGATAAAACTCGGTAAAGAACGTCGGCAAAATTCCCGTTGCTGATTACTTGATGCTCACCGAGGGCCATGGAAACCGCTTCTCCGTCGACATAGCCGGAACCTTCAAAATCAACCTCAGTTGCGACTCCTTCCGCGGAACCAGCGGTAAATATCGTTCCTGAAATCAAAACGAAAACGACAGGGTCCTTCAATTTTGAATTGCGAGAACGTGCTGCGGCGGCGGCCGGTAGAATCGGCTTGCCTCGCGGGGCGGCCGGAGCCAGCCTTGACGGAGCATTAGGTTGGAATCGAAAACCCCATACTCCGGAGAACCCATGGAAGTGAAACGGCCGGGACGGCGCGCATCTGTTTCTCTCGGCGTCGCCTTGGCGCTCCTTCTCGCGGGCGCGGGCTCAGGAACACATTCGATTGCGGACACCACCGAATCGTTTACCGTGGAGCTGGCGCCTTCGTCGGACACCTGGGTTTCCGTACCGGTGCATCGTCCGCCGGTATTCGAAGGTGACGTAACGGAGGTCTCGGGGCAGACGATCACATTCGCCGCGCTCCCGGATGACGATTTTGCCGCGTCGCACGCGGTCACCATCGCGAGCGGCGAATTCGCCGGGGTCCGCGGGAGGATTGTGGCGAGCGGCGAAAACAACGTCACGGTTCACCCCGGCATCGATCTCAGCGGCGTCGCGGCGGGCGATTCGGTCCGCATTATTCCCGGTTGGACGCTCGCCTCGTTTTTCCCGGACGACTTTCCTTCGGGAATCCAGGTGCTGCGCTTCGAGAGTCGGGAGCGCGGCGTGAATGTCGCGGCGTCATCGGTTTACGAATACGACGCCTCTCGCGAGGAATGGCTCGATGTCATTACCCTCGCTCCGGCGAACGACCGGGTGATCCACGAAACGGAAGCGTTCATTGTCCGGGACACCCGCGCTCCGGGAGCGGATCCGGAAACGCTGGAGCTCGTCATGACGGGACTGGTTTCGGATCTCGTTCCGCGAGTCGATCTCGGCACGATCGAGGAAAATACACCGCAGGATAGTCACTTTGGCGTTCCGTTTCCCGTGACGCTGGGGGAATCAGGAATGGGAGAGCATCTCGATGAATTGCTGGCGATGCCTCGAAACGACAGTATGATCCGGGTTGCACTTTACTTTTATATCGAGGGGTCGGGGTGGTTTAACGAGGCCTTCGCTCCGGCAAACGATGAGATTCTCGCACCGGAAAAGGCGTATATTTATCGCAAAGCCGCGCCGGGCTCGGAAGAAAGGGAGACGCTCGCCACGGCGTCGATTCTGATCCAGACTGAGAACTTCGCTGATTCCTCCCTAAATCTCGCACCGGAGGGGTCGGTGTTTGGCATTGTCGTCGATACCGACGGAACAGGGTTGCGGGCGGAGGAATTCGGTCAATTCCCGGCATTCACCCCGGGCACGGAACAAACGTTCCTCGTTGATCGGAATGGAAGCGAAACCGGTAACGCGCTCGTTTTCCGGGGAGTACTGCCAGCCGACGGATACATCGGCGGCGCGCTGAGCGTCCCGCATGCCGTCGCAGGCGGCCTGGCGAGTTCGGGCGATCCCTGGGGCATTGTCTGGTTCCCCGGCGTCCGCGCCGGCGAAACGCCGCGCCCCTGGGATGCGTACGGGTTTCTCCCTGTCCAAGGTGACTTTCCCCCTCCCCGACATACCGTTTCCTTTTTCCAAGCCAGTCTTAACGATACGATCAAGACCGCTGATTATTTCAGCACTTTTGTCGCAACTTTCGATGATTGGAAAGAGACGCACCTTTCCCCGGAAGAGCGGGACGACCCGGTCTGGTCGGAGCCGCGCAGCGATCCGGGCGGGCACGGAGTCCCCATTCTGCTCCGGTACGCGTTTCAATTGGATCCCCGCGAGCCGGGCGTTGCGGGCCTGCCCGAGGTGATAACCGGTATTCCCGAAGACAAAAAGGACGAGTATTTAATGGTTCGATACAGAATGTATCCTGTCGCCTACGACATCGACGTCCGCGTGGAAGCCAGCGACGATCTTCTGGAATGGACCCGTCTCGGCGATGAGCTGATCGTCGATCAAGTGCAAGGTGACCCCATCACAGTGGACATCATCACCGTCCGAGACAGCATTCCGCTCGCCGAAGACGAGAGGCGGTTCCTGCGGGTAGCGGTCGAGCTGATTGAGTAGGAGGAGAGCCCCGCCCACGGGCGGCTTTGTCACGGAACAAATTGACTCCTATTGGGCGTTCCGGGTACGTTCCCGGGATGAAGCCGGCACCTTCCTCCATTGCTTTCCTTGCCTCGCTGGCCCTTTCACTGGTTTCCAATGCCGCCCCGTAGATATCCGCAAGGCTCCCCTCTCCTGACAAAACATCGTCAAGCCCTTCTCTTCCTGCAGTTGGCGTAAGTGGCGTGTCCGCTTGCGGACGCTTTCCAATCACATGGGGCGTTCGAGTACATCGGCGCGCTCCGCGAAGACGCGGTTCAGGCGGCTGCGGAGGGAAGGCGGTGTACCGTCGGCATCCAGCTTCGTGGCCGCCGCCACGAGCAGTTTGATCAAACCGTGATAGTCCTCGAGAGCGATCGACTCGGGCGCGATAGCGCCGGGCTCTTCGTTCATGTTGTGATAGTTGCCCAGCGGCAGACACAGGCAGGTGGCCGTGTACCCCAGCTCGACAAAAGCCCCCGCCTCACACACGCCGCCGGGCATCAGCTTGCGCTGCCAGCGAAAACTCTTGTCGCGCTTGGCGAGGGCCTCCGCAATGCCGCCGAGAGCGTAGGTCAGACGGTGATCGAAAACCGTCGCCCGGTCTCCGACCCGGACGACGGGTCCGGCGCCGATCGGCGAGTCGGGATAGCTCTTGCTGTTTTCCAGCGCGATGATCCGCGCCGCCTTCGGAATAAAGCCGGCCCGGCAGGCGCCCAGTGCGCCGATAAACCCGATTTCTTCGGCACGGGTAAAAAGCAGCCGCAAATCCGGAGGCCGTTTCAGCCGCTTCCTGCCAATAACGTCAAACGCCCCCAGCGCCGCGGCCACGCCCGCCAGATCGTCGCAGGCGGGAGCATGCAGGCGCCCCTGCCTTACCTTCGGCGCCGGCAGGTCCCAGGTCACGACGTCCCCGGGTGCCGCCTTCGCCTCGCGATCCAGGACAACCGTCACTTCCGGAAAACGCCGTTTCGCCGTCCGGGGCCGGAATCCGGTGATCCGCCCCGGGCACGTTTCCCCGCTTCGCGCGTGCAGCCGCACACGCGCGTTCGGAAAATAGGCGTCCCTCACCCCGCCCCGGAACTCCGCACGGAGCGTCCGGCCGCGAGCTTGCCGCACAACGAACGCCGGATGATCCATGTGCGCCTCGATAATGATCGGACGCCCGTGTTTGGGCCCGGTCCGGCTCAACATCAGATTGCCGTAACGGTCGCGTCGCAGACGCACGGAGGGCCGCGACGACGCCCACCGCTCGATACATGCGATCACCCGTTCCTCGCACCCGGCCGCAACCGGCAAACCGGTCAATTCCAACAACATTTTTTCCGCACTTTTCTCCTGCATGGCGTCAATCTTTGTCCAGCAATCGATGCGGCCTGTCAAACGCCCCGCCGCGAATGCCGCTCCGCTTGCGTTTCGGTGCACCCCGCTTTTGTCAGGTCCCACTTCATCGGACGAAGGTCCGGATGCCACCGTGGCATCCGGCCATCGCCGGATGATGGCAACCGCGCGAATACGTCGGGATGCTCCGTTTCCGCTTTCCCGAAGCCCGACCCTCTTGACACGACACAAGAGTGGTAACATGTTACCTTTATGTCAGCCGGAAACCCTTCGAAAAAAATGCGTCAATACCGCGAGCGTTTGCGAAGCCAAGGTCTGCGTC
>PWMU01000179.1 GCA_003558065.1 Opitutia bacterium
GATTCCACCACCTCTCCGAAGTAACGCCAAAGAACTGCGTCCAATCCCCGCGCGCCGCTGGGATCGGTTCCCGCCAACCAGGCGCCAATGTTGGTATCGCGCAGGGCGTCGCGGGCGTCGGCTCCGTTGGAAGCGAAAGCAACCCGCTCAAAGTGGCGCTCGCCCACGAGCGTGTTCTCCCGCGATTTCAGAGAGGCCATAATAAAGGCGCTTCGGGGATTGAGTATCATGTTGCGTTCCTTCTAAAAAAGCTCCTTTGCCAGGCGGGGCATAATCCGGGGAATCAGCATTTCCAGGCGGGCGGCATGGGAGTTGTCCACGGCGACGGAACCGCTTTCGCTTTCGACCACCACGCCGCCTTCCATCGGCCGTTCCGCCACCTCTTTGACCTTTCCCGAGATCGACTCGGAACCGGCCACGACCTCCCTGGCCAGCTCGAGATCCCGTTTCGCGACACCGACAATCACCTGCCCCGGCTTGCCCAATCCCGCCAAAGCCTCCTCGATCAGTCTCTCGAGGCATTCGCGCCGTGCCGGTACCTTCTCCAATTCCTTCCGTGCCCGCGCGATAATGTCATCGATCACAGCCACCCTGGCGGCCGCCTTTTTGTTCCGGGCCGCCATCCTTCCCTGCGCCCGGATGCGGACGGCTTCGTTCTCGGCTTCAGCAAGGAGCCGCTTCGTCTCGGCTTCGAGCCTCTCCCGCTGAAGCCGGCGGCCTTTCTCGATTTCACCGGCGGCGGATTCCTCGGCGTCTTTGACGATCTTTCGGGCCTCGTCCGTGACTTTCTTCAGAACCGCATCGCTGATTTCTTTCATGACCGTGATCCTTCCGTAGGGATTCAGAACAGACCCAGCAGGTTGAGCGCCATGATGGTGAAGACCAGTCCCAGCACACCCAGCAGTTCGACAAAAACCGCCAGCATCATGGCGTTGGTGAGAATCCCTCCGCGGGTCTTTGAGAGCAGCGAAATCCCGGAGGCGCACACCGCCCCCTGGTAAGCGGCGGACGCCAGCTGGGCCACGCCGCCGATCAGCCCGCAGGCCAGGGCCATGAAGCCGGCCCCGGCGGCATTCTCCATTTCGGCCAGATTGGGCAGAACGGTGGTGATATAAAGAATCAGAATGATAAGCCCGTAGAACGTCTGGGTCATAGGAAGGGAGACCAGCACGATAACATTCCGGAACTGGCCGGGTTCTTCCGCGAGAGTGGCGGCCCCGGAGGAACCGGCCAGGCCCATTCCGACGGCCGAGCCGGCGAGGCCCAGTGCCAGCGCCAGCGCGCCGCCCAGGACGACAAGAGATTCAGGACTGATAAGCATGGACCCCCTTTAGATGCTGTTTGAATTTCAATGTTACCTTCATGTTCAACCGCCCGCGCGGACCGGAATCAGTTCCCTCCGGCGCAGACGAAACGGGCTGTAAGCCCGGCCTCCCCCCTCGTAGAATTTGAAGAGAAATTCGACGAAGGTGAGACGCAGCGAATGCACGAAGCAGGTGATGGAACTCAGGACGAGATTCAGCAGGTGGCCGAAAACGAGAACCGCGACAATGATGAGGCTGCCGAACACCAGCCTGAGGATTCCCTCAGGAAGCAGCTCGGCAATGAGGACGGACATCAGGTTAAAACAGTACGCCAGATAATAGGTGGCCAGGCCCACCCCGGCCAGGCGGGCATAAGACATCACATCGCCCAGGATGCCGCTGATATCGAAAACCCAGAGGATACTTCCCAGAAACGGGCCCTTTTCGATAAGCGAGGCAGCGATGATGACCACCACGGCGGCCGGCAGGAGGTAGGACAGAGCGGAGTAAACGGCTTCGCCGAAGGGCAACAACTCGATGCCCAGAAAACGCAAGAGCAAGGGAATCGCGGCCAGCTGCAGCAGAAAGATGCCCGACCGTCCCAGGACATAAGAGACGTTTCGTTCGCGAACCCCGCGGATCAGCATGAGCAGGTGTCCGAAATTAACATGCACGAGCCCGATAAACAGCGACACGACGATGATGGCCATCGGGTCGAGATAGACCGCCTGCACGGCCTTCGATACGGCGAGGTTGGGTGCTCCGAAGAAACGCGTCAAAAAGTCCCCCAGGTAGGCGCCGGTCAGGAGGCCCACGACAATGGCGGAACCCGCACAGATATAAAGCAAGCGACGGAACATCAGGAATCCTTCCGCTTCCGGATCCTCCACCAGCCTGGCCAGGAAAAAACGGGCCAGGAGCAGAAGCAGGAGTCCGTAGACCGCATCTCCCAGCATGATACCGAAGAAGAAAGCGAAGAAGTAGCCGACGACGGGGGTCGGATCCCATTCGCCGTATTTCGGCGTGCCAAAAAGATTTACCACAACCTCGAACGGGCGGAGGACCTCGAAGTTGCGCAGCTTGCTCGGCGGTTCCTCATCGCTTCGCGGAGGACGGGACTCGACATATACGAACCCGATTCTGTCTTCGAGTTCGCCCGAAACGGTTTCGACCGCCTTAACCGGCACCCACCCTTCAAAAAGAGTCACGTACCTGGCCTCGCAGGCCTTCTCGAGAACCTCCAGACGTTGTTTTCCGGAAACGAGCGCTTCACGAAGGAGCAGCAGCATCTCCAGGTTGTCTTCCGTCTGCCGCTCGATCGCGGCGCGCAGCCTGGCCGCCTCGGCATCGAGACGTTCCGACTCGGTCCCGGCGTGAGCGACAAATTCACCGAGTGACAGGCGCGTCCCGGGCACCGCCAGGAAACGGGCTCCGCGAGCAATCACCCACCGCTCAACGGCCGCCCGAGAACCCGTTTCACCAACGAGAAACACGTACACTTCTTCGCCACGCTCGACAACTCCACAAACCAGTGAGAGTCCCGCAAGCTGTTTTCCAGGGGCTTCGCAGGCCTCTTTCCGAACGGCAATGAGGCGGGAAAACAGGTACGCGCCGGAAAAATCGAAGTCCGCCGTGGTGAGATCCATCCGCGCGGCGAGCTCCTCCGCCACCTGCCGCCGTTCCTCCAGTGCCTCGCGTTCCTCCCGGATCTTTTGTTCCTGCCGGTGCATCGCGCCGAGCCGGGTGCACAACGTACGGGTTTCGCCGGCGATTTCGGCAAGCGGTCTTGTCAGAAACACGTCGACATCCCGTTCCACTCTAACCAGGCGGTCCGAGTCGACGTGCTTGAGCGCGTCACCGATGGTCGTGCGGAGTTCGCTGACCTCTCGCATCTCCCGCTCGATCGCATCCCGGTCGGCGGGTTTGAGTTCGCTGCTCTGTTCCGCATGGAGCACGCCTGCGACCTGAAGGATCGAGAGTGTGTCCACGGCACGGTCCGTCGTGACCACCACCCGCATCCGCCTCATCGGCTCCGTGCTGTTGACGACGGCCCCCATTGTTCCCTCATCTTTCCGGAAATGATGTCGACCACCTGCCCCGCATATTCGTCGAGCTTTCCCCGTGCCCCTTCCCTGATTCCTGCCGCCTCCTGATCCGCCCGCTTCATTTCGGCGTCGGCCTTCTCCCGGGCTTCTTTCACTATCCGGGCCGTCTCCGCTTTGACCTCGTCGAGGAGCAACTCAGCGGTCGCGATAGCGTCCGCTTCTTGGCGTGCCTTCCCGAGTATGCCCTCCGCCCGGGATTCCGCCTCCTCAAGAACCCGCGCCGCCTCGGTTTCCATGGCCTGCACACCGCCCGTGATGCCACTGCTCATAGCACCCCCCTTCCGGGGATTACGGACTGTACTGCGGGATATATGTATAAACGTCCGGCAAGAGAAGTGCTCCTGTTCGCAACAGCTCTGTCGGCCTCGTTCGTTTTTTTCATGATCGGAAATCGCTTTTGGAACGAGAACGCATGGCAGCCGCTTTTCGAACTGGAATCCTGCCTGTGAAGGAAACACAACCGGACCGCGCTCGAACCGCTGCCTTTGTACCAGAAACGAGACATAAATACAAGAATGAAAAGATCTTTGTTTTAAGGACCCGGGTCGACGCATGCAGACCCGCGGCTAGTCGTTTCTTGCCCAAACTACCCCGGTACGGCGGGAACAAATCCGACTGCGCCCTTGAGATATCCCGAAAATCAATACATGATATTCGGTAAAACCACGGTTCCGAGCCGGAGCGAACAGCCTCCCGGCGCCAATCGAACACAGAAGTTCCCATGACCGAAAATCCAGTCACGATCGCGTTTCCCTCGAAATTCCGCCCCGCCCGTCTCTTCTCCCGATGGGCCGTTGTTGTCATTGTTGCGCTCGCTGCCTCAACCCCCGCCGCGGCGGGGGAAGTGGTCGAGGCAAGTATCGGTACGCAGTACGAGGACATCCGGCTCTTGCGCGTGGCGGACGGATTGCAGAATCCGTGGAGCCTGACGTTTCTCCCCGACGACCGAATGCTGGTTACGGAACGGTCCGGACGCCTCCAGTTGATTGAGGACGGGGAGAAGACCGAAATCTCCGGTTTGCCCGATGACCTCCTCGCCTCGGGCCAGGGTGGATTGATGGAAGTGCTGGCGCACCATGATTATGAAGCCCAACCGTGGATTTACCTCACCTACTCCCGTCGTGACGGCCGTGAAACCGCCACCACATTGATCCGCGGGCGTCTCGAAGGAACGGAACTGGTCGAGGTCGAACAGCTTTTCACCCAGGACCGCACCTCCAGACCGGGACGCCACTACGGCTCGCGTCTCGCCTGGACTCCGGAGGGCCATCTCCTGATGAGCGTCGGCGATCGCGGCGCCGACCCCCCGCGTGCACAGGATCTGAACGACCACGCGGGAACCCTGCTCCGTCTCAACGACGACGGCACCGTCCCCTCCGACAATCCGTTTGTGGGCGACGATGGGGCCCACGCGGAAATCTACACCTACGGCCACCGGAACATCCAGGGCCTGGTGGTCGACCGGGAATCCGGCGAGATCTGGTCCACCGAACACGGCCCCCGCGGGGGTGACGAACTCAACGTGCACCGGGCGGGTGAAAACTACGGCTGGCCGGTCGTCACCCTGGGGCTCGATTACGGCAGCGAAGGCAAATTTCCCCACGCGGAGGCTCGCACGAGGGAAGGCATGATCGACCCGGTCTACGAGTTTCTCCCCACCCTTGCTCCCTCGGGCCTGGCACTGGTCACCTCGGACAAGTTTCCGTCCTGGGAGGGCAACCTCCTGGCCGGCGGCCTGCGCAGCGAACGGATTCGCCGCGTCGTCATCCGCGATCAAGAAGTCCTCCACGAAGAGGAGCTGCTTCTCCAGAAGATCGGTCGCATCCGGGATGTACGGGAAGGGCCCGACGGCTACATTTATATCCTAAACGACGAGTCCAACGGTGGAGTTTACCGAATCGAGCCCGCCGATTGACGCCAGTCCGAAAACCATCCTGTTCCTGTTTTGAAAACCGGTTCCGCAATCACATGGTCCAACGAAACCTGACGCTCCTTCTGCCGCTTGTGCTGGGAACCGCCCTGGCTGTCGGGAGTCCCGGTTATCCTCAGAGCCGGATTCCCTCGTTCGAGAACGAGCACGACCGCCAGGTGGCACGCTTTGGCGAGGTCCTTCGCATCCTGGGCGAGGAATACGTCGACGAGGGCAAGGCTGATTATGACACTTTGACCCGTGCCGCAATAGAAGGGATGCTCGAATCACTCGACCCCTACTCCCAATACCTTACCGAAGAAAAATTCACCCAGCTCCAGGAGCAGACACGACAGGAATTCGGCGGGATCGGAATACGCATCGAGAGACGGGACGATCACATCACCGTGGTCTCCCCGATTGCCAACACCCCCGGGGAACGGGCCGGTATCCTTTCCGGCGATCAAATCGTAAGCGTCGACGGAACGGAAACCTCCGGTTACAGTACCCGTCGTCTCAGCGAACTGCTCCGCGGAAACCCCGGATCAGAGGTCTCGATCACCCTGTATCGGCCCATGAAGGATGAAACCATCGAAGTGAATGTGGTTAGAGAGATCATCAAACTCGAGAGTGTTTCCGACGGCCGCATTATGGAAGAAGGTATCGGCTATGTCCGGATCAACCGGTTCGGCCAACGCACCGGTGCCGAATTCAAGGAAACCCTTGACCGGCTGGAAGCGGAGGGAATGACGGGGTTGGTTATCGATCTCCGGAACAATCCGGGCGGACTCCTCTCAGCCGCAGTGGACGTCGCCGGCCGGTTCTTCGATCGCGGTGAAGTTGTGGTTTACACACAGGGCCGGGACAGGGAAAGCCGGAATGAAATCAAGGCACGTACGTCGGGCCGCAACAAAACGTACCCCCTCGCCGTACTGATCAATTCGGGCTCGGCCAGCGCCGCCGAAATCGTGGCTGGAGCACTCAAGGATTCCCGGCGGGCCATCATCGTGGGAGAAACCTCCTTTGGCAAAGGATCGGTTCAGCGGATTGAAGCGCTCCGCGATGGAGCCGCCCTCCGATACACCTCCGCGCGGTACTACACACCTGGCGGGGTCACTCTTCACGAAAAAGGAGTGGAGCCGGACATCGAAATCACCGTTCCGACCGAGGACGCCGGCCTGCTTCTGCGCCAACGAAACCGTGCCCATCTCGCCCCCGGCGAGTTCGCCGAGCTTTACGGATTGGAGCCGATCGACGACATTCAGCTCCAGGCGGCAATAAACTCCTTGAAAGAGCTCTTTCTCAGGGCGGAGATCGAGGACTCCGCGCCCGACAGTTAATCCGCGAGTCGCGTCAGGCCATCACGGGACGGTCCTGGGCGGAAAGCAGTTCTTTGAAGTAGCCTCCCTGTTCGACGAGATTCTCGAAGCTTCCGGATTCGATGATCCTGCCCTTACGCAGAACAACGATCCGGTCGGAATTGCGGATCGTGCTGAGACGGTGGGCGATGGTGATCACGGTGCGGCCGTGGGCAAGCCGCTCCAGTGCCTCCTGGATCAGGCGCTCGCTCTCGTAATCGAGCGCGGACGTCGCCTCATCGAGGATCAGGACCTTAGGATTGCGCAGGATCGCCCGGGCGATGGAAATACGCTGGCGCTGGCCACCCGAGAGGCTCACGCCGCGCTCGCCTACCTCGGATTCGTACCCCTCCGGCAGTTCGTTGATAAAGACCTCCGCGTTCGCCTGGCGGGCGGCCTCGCGCACTTCTTCATCGGTCGCGTCCGGCTTGGCGAAACGGATGTTTTCCCGGATCGAACCGGACAGGAGCAGACTCTCCTGCATGACGATGGCTACCTGACGCCGGAACCAGCGCAGGTTCATCGTCTCCTGGGGGCGATCGTCGATCTTGATGACGCCGAAGGTCGGCTTGTACAGGCCGAGGACCAGGTTTGCCAAAGTGCTCTTGCCGGAGCCGGACGGGCCGACGAAAGCGATGTGCTCGCCCGGCCGCACATGCAGGTTGAAGTTCTCAATCACCCGCTCGTCCTTGTTCGGATAGGAAAACGAGACATTCTCAAACTTGATATCACCGCGCAGATTGGGAATCCGCTCCCGGCCCTGCCACTCCTCGACATAGGTTGAATTGAGCAGCTCCTTAATACTCCGGTAGGCCTCCTGTCCGATAAAATACTGCTCGCTTACCTGGGCAAACATCTGGACCGGCTGCAGGATGATGGGCATGGCCACCATAAAGGCGAACAGGGTGCCCAGGGTGAGCATCCCGTTCATCACCAAAATGGCTCCGCCGGCAATGACGAAAAGCGAAAGCGCCTGGGTGCTTACTTGGGTGAAGGCGCCGAACGACTGATTGACGCTGATCAGCTCGAACCGCGAACGGGCCAGGTTTTCGCTGGTCACATCCAACTGCTCACGGGCCTGTTTCTCCTCCCCGAAACTCCGCACCAGACGCAGGGCGGTAATGAGTTCGCTGGCGGTTCCTGTCAGGTGCTCCTGGGCCAGACGTGCCTGCTGGTTGCGAAACCGGAATTTCCCGAAGAAGTAAAAGCGTGCGAATCCGTAAAGAGGCAACATCGCCAACAGCACCAGCGACAGCTGCCAGTTCATGGTCAACAGCAGGCAAATGATCATCAAACTGTAGAGCACGTTGGGCAGAAACTGGTTGAGCAACTGCATCAGCGTCTGCTCCACCTTCAGGGTATCGAACGCGTACTTGGAAATCAGGCGTCCGGTCTTCTGCTGGTCCAGAAATCCGAAACTCAGGAACTGGAGCTTGTGGTAGATCATGCTTCGCATGTCCATGTTTATATTCGCCATTACCCGCGCAATCGCCCGCGCACCTTTGACAGCGAAAACGTAGTGAAGAAAGAGCAGCCCGATAAAAACAAAAACGACGCTGGCGATTCCCAGCATGTCCGCCGCCGCAAGATGCTCGTCGACGATCAACCGAAACAGCCAGGGCAGCGGCGCCAGCATGAGCGAACGGAGGAACGCGAATGACAGTCCCGGCACCAGGCGCTTACGATAGGCCCAAACGTACTGGTAAATTGTATCCGCTTGAGCGGCGTAACCATTGATAGTGTTCTTCATCTGTCTTCGCCCTCCGAACCGCCCCCGCGTCCCCCGGCAGGACGTCCCGTTAACAACTCCAGAATATTGCGCTGCCCGATAATCAGACGCACGTCCACGGTCGATCCCAGAACGAGAGGATAGGGAGTGTCGGTGACCTTGATCGTTACCTCGAAACGCGGACTTTCCCAGTCGGTTCCCGACTCGGCGCCGCGGGCTGCTTCGACCACATTGAGCACCCTCCCGTAAAGATAACCTTCGAGAACCGAATCGAAAACGCCCGACTCCATCCGAACCTCGAGTCCGGGTTGGAGGAGGTCGACATTGCGCTGTTCGACATAGGTTTTGATCCGGTAACTCAGATTCTCCGGCGCCATCGTGACCAGCAAATCGCCTTCCTTCGCGGCCATCCCCTCGTAGCGTTTATGAATATCCAGAATCCTTCCGTCCACCGGGGCCCGGACCGTGTAGGTGTCCCGCTCGCGTTCCAGCAGCTCCAATTCGCGCTGCAGGGCCGTTTTCCGATTTTCGAGACGCCCGGCCGCGATCTCCAGTTTCCGCCGCTCGATTTCGGCCAGCCCGTCCTTTTTCCACCGGCTGTACACCTCGGCGCCGAGACCGGCCAGCTCGGAATTGATCACGGCCAGACGCTGCCGGTTCAACTCCAGGGAACGGATGGCCCGAACCGCCTCCAGCTGCTGGAGGGAGGCCATGATATCCTCGTTGATCTGACGAATCACGGAAATCAACTCCAGGCGCTGATCGGCGGAAGCCACCTCCGCCGGCAACGGACGCACATCCAGCTCCCGGTGGGCGAGTTCATTCTCCTCGAGGAGGCCCTCCACCTCCTCGATCTCGCGGCGGAACGAGGAGATTTCCCGCTCCACCCCCAGCGTGTCCATTGACACCAGAGGGGCCCCGGCCTCGACAACCTCTCCAATCCCGGCGTGATGCTCGCGGAGCACCCCGTCCGTTCCGGCGTAAACATACCGCTGACCCTCCGCGTAAACGGTACCCGTGCTCCGGACCGTCATTTCCATCCGGGCCATGAGGACCCCGATGACAATGAGCACGAAACCGATCGCTCCGAAAACCACGAACGATTTCTTTTTTGTTAGACCAAACTCCGTATCATTGCTCTTCTGACTATTGGCGTCGGGATCCATGACTGAACACAAGAGTATGGCAAAATTTCACTCGTAAAGTAAAGAACCGCTTCATTTTGTACGGAAAAGAGGCTAGAATCCCCCGTGCCAGCCAACTCAACCAGCTTTTTATGCACTCATTGCAGCAAAACGTTCTCGCTCCGTCCCTGTTGGCCGGAGACCACTCCCACCTCGCCCGCAGCGTGCGGGATGTCGAAGCCTACGGACTCCAGTGGCTCCACATCGATATCATGGACGGGCATTTCGTGCCGAACCTGACCTTCGGTCCTGCAACGGTCGCGGCTCTGCGAAATAATTTTTCACTCTTTTTTGACGTGCACCTCATGCTCGACAATCCGCATAATTACGTAAAGCCCTTTGCCGACGCGGGCGCGGACCTGATCAGCATCCACATCGAGCCCGAGTACGACCACGGTGAAACCCTCCGCCACATCAGCGACCTCGGCTGCCGCAAAGGCATCGTTCTCAACCCGGGCACGCCGGCGGATTCCGTGGAAGGGCTCCTCGATGCCGTCGATCTGGTCCTGGTCATGACGGTCCAGCCCGGTTTCGGGGGTCAGAGTTTTCGGGAGGATATGCTTCCGAAACTTTCCCGGATCGACACCTGGCGGCGGGAACGAAACCTGCGTTTTCGTCTGGAAGTGGACGGGGGCATCAACCTGCAAACAGCGGGCCAATGCCGTGAACACGGTGCCGACACCTTCGTCGCCGGCACCGCCTTCTTCAACGCGGAAGACAAACAGGCGTTCGTCCGCTCCATCGAATCGCCCGGCTCCGCTCAACCCCTGGGCTGAGATCGGCCGGCGATTCGGTTTCCTCACCAGGCACTTCACATGCGCATCGGGTTCGGCCAAATCAACACCCTCGTCGGCGACCTCGCCGGGAACCGGGAGAAAATCCTGCACGCGTACCGGACACTCGTCGGGCAGGGAGCCGAACTCGTCCTTTTTCCCGAACTCGCGGTCTGCGGCTACCCGCCGCGCGACCTCCTGTTCAAACGCCGCTTCGTCCCCGATGTCGAGGAATCGCTTACGGAAATCGCGGCAGCGACCGGCGAGGTGCCGGCGCTGGTCGGATTCGTCGAGACCAACCCCGCCCCCAATGGCCGGTCGTTTTTCAACAGCGCCGCCTGGTGCCAGGACGGCGAAGTGAAAATCTGCGCGCGCAAATGCCTGCTGCCCACCTACGACGTCTTTGATGAAGACCGCTATTTCGAGCCCGCACCCGCCCCGGTCACCTGTAAATGGCGCGACCTCAACGTGGGATTGACGATCTGTGAAGACCTCTGGGCCAACCCGCGTTTCGCCTTTCACCATCATCACGAGTTCGATCCGGTGGAAACCCTGGCAGCGCGCGGCGTCGACCTGCTGATCAACATTTCCGCCAGCCCCTGGCATTGCGGAAAGACGGAGCTCCGGGAATCCTTCGTCGGGGAAGCCGCGCGTAAATGCGGTTGCCCCACCCTCTACTGCAACGCGGTAGGGGGCAACGACGAGCTGATTTTCGACGGGCGCAGTTTGGCCGCCGGCCGCGACGGCAACCTGGTCGCAGCCTGTGCCGGATTCCGGGAAAGCCTGGCGGTCGTCGATATAGACGCTCCCTCCGCCACCCCGCTCCATCCCACCTACCGGCAGCGGGAAATCGAGGACATTCACGACGCCCTCGCCCTGGGGCTTCGCGATTACGTTGTGAAGAGCGGCTTCGAGAAGGTCATCGTCGGGCTGAGCGGGGGAATCGACTCCGCCGTCACCGCCGTTCTCGCGGTCGAGGCCCTGGGCCCGGAGAACGTGACCGGGGTCGCCCTGCCCTCCTCGGTCTCCAGCGAGCACAGCCGTGACGACGCCCGGGGGCTGGCCGGCAATCTCGGCATCACCTTCCACGAACTGCCCGTGGCGGCAATCGTCGCAGCGGCGGAGGAGGCGCTCGCGCCGCTTTTCAAAGATCTGCCGCGTGACGCGACGGAAGAGAACCTGCAGGCCCGAAGCCGCGCGCTGCTGTTGATGGCGCTCTCCAACAAGTTCGGCTCGCTCCTCCTGACCACCGGCAACAAGAGCGAGCTCTCAGTCGGTTACTGCACCCTTTACGGCGACATGTCCGGCGGACTCGCCGTCATTTCCGACCTGCTCAAAATGAAAGTGTATGCACTCGCCGAATACCAGAACCGCGATCGCGAGATCATCCCCCGATCCACCCTGGTCAAACCACCGTCCGCGGAGCTCAGCCCCGACCAGAAAGACGAGGACACGCTCCCCCCGTACCCCGTACTCGACGCGATTCTCGAAAAATACGTCGAAGAAGGCTGGTCGAGCCGCGACCTGATTCGCGAAGGCTACGACGCGAAGATCGTTCGCGACATTATCCGCCGCGTCGACCTGAACGAATACAAGCGCAAACAGGCGGCCCCGGGCTTAAAGATCACCCCGCTCGCCTTCGGCGTCGGCCGGCGCATCCCGATCGTTCAGAAGTACGTCAATTGAAACGAACTGGAACCGTGCACGCGGAACCGAAAACGTTTTGATCGGTGTCCCGTTTTCAGGGCGAGTTATGCCGGGCCACCTTTCTTTCCTTTCCCCTCGCCCCCTGGCTATTCCGCCACACTCTCGGGACTTTCAAATTTACCCAGTTTCAGCAGCAGTTCCCGGTCAGTGCTTCTGGCGTGGGTTTTGTTGTGGGTGACGAGCACCAGAGAGGCCCCCTGTTCCCGGCAGACGGTGAGAAGGAGGTTCATAATCACGTTGCCGGTGAGTTCGTCCAGGTTCCCGGTGGGCTCATCGGCCAGGATAACCGAGGGACGGTTCATCAGGGCCCGGGCCACGCCGACCCTCTGTTTCTCCCCCCCGGAAAGCTGGGAGGGAAGATGATGCGTGCGCTCCCCCAGCCCGACCCGCTCCATCATTTCCACCGCCCGTTTCCGCGCCCCCTCGTCCGGCCGTTCGATCATCCGCCGTGCCATCAAAACATTGTCGAGGGCGTTGATTTCCGGAATCAGGTAGAACGACTGAAAGACCATGCCGAGAAACCCGGCCCGTTCCCGGGCGAGCGGCCCCCGGCGACGTCCCTTGAGCGATTTTCCACGCCAGCACAGCTCTCCGGTATCGAACGCCTCGAGACCCGCGAGAATATGGACAAAGGTGGTCTTTCCGGAACCGGATTCCCCGCGAATGCTGATGCTTTCGCCGATATGAAGGGACAGCTCGACGCCGCGCAGGACCTCGATCGTGTTCTCGCCGCTGCGGAAACTCTTGTACAGCCCGCTGACTGTCACCACCGGCTCACTCATTGCGAAACGCCTCCGTCGGTTTCATGCGGGAGGCCCGCAGGGCGGGTATCAACCCCGCCAGGGTTGAAATGATGATCGAGCACGTCACGATGACCGCGAAATCCTGCGTCGAGTAGTGCAGCGGAATATAGGCGAACTCGTAATACCGCTGCAGCGCTTCCTCGCTCTGGGTCAGGCTCGCAAACCGGTAAACGATGTCGTTGCGGAAGTGCAGCAGCACCAGTGCGAGAAGGATCCCGAACACGGTCCCGACCACCCCGATAAAGAACCCCTGAAAACAAAAGCAGGCGGCGATCTGCCGGGGACGCCCGCCCAGGGAGCCGAGCAGACCGATCTCCCTGGTCTTGCGCACGACCGTTATCAGGAGCGAACTGGTGATCGCGAACGCCGCCACCACGATGATAAAGAGCAGAAGGAAAAAGAGAACATTCTTCTCCAATTGCAGGATCCAGAGAAAATCCCGGTTGGCGTCCATCCAGGAAACCGCGCGGGGGGAACCCGCGAACTCGCGGTTGAGTTGCGCCGTAACCCGGTCGACATCGTGACCCTCGTGGAGCCGCAGCGTGACGCCGTGCACCCCGCCGTTCAGGCCGTAAAGATCCTGCATCAACCTCAGCGTCACGACCATGCTGTTCTCGTCGACCTGGTGCCAGCCGGTTTCGAAGATCCCCACGACCTCCAGTTCCCGGGGCAACAGAATTTCGTCGCGTTTGATTCGTTCGAGAATCAAAGGCGTATAAACCTCGATGACCGACCCGACCCTCGCGCCCAGCGCCGAAGCCAATCCCGAACTCAAAATGACCCCGTCGTCGTAAAGGTCGTCGATGCCGCCGCCGATGATATACTCATCGATCGGGACGACGGCTCCTTCGCGGAGGGGGTCGATGCCACGGACGGTCGGCAGCGACGGGCGGCGCTCGCTCTGGACCATCACGACCCCTTCCCCGTACGGGGTGGCGGCCTTGACCTCTTCGAACGCCTCCACCCGATCGATGAGGCTCTCGTAGTCCCGGATAATATCCCCGCTCATCACCCGGATATGACCGCCCGTATCAATAATCTTGGTACGTATCTCCTCCCCGAACCCGTTCATGACGCTCTGGACGATGATCAGCAGCATCACCCCGAGCGTCACCCCGCAGGCGGAGACAACGGTGAAAAACGAGATGAATTTCCCTGAAGGGAAAAGCTGCTTGAGTGCGAGATAAAAATACCAGGGCATCACCTGAAACCTACCTCAACTGCGGAAATAAAATGACGTCACGGATATTCTCGGCACCGGTGAGCAGGATAACCAGACGGTCGATCCCGACCCCCATACCCCCGGCGGGAGGCATACCGTGCTCGAGGGCGGTTAGGAAATCCTCGTCCATTTTCTGAATATCTCCGCCCACCTGGGCCTCAAACATCTCCCGCTGCACCAGAGGATCGTTCTGCTCGGAATAGGCGGGCGCGATTTCCTGGCCGTTGATACAGAGCTCGAAGACATCAATCGTGGTCGGGTCATCGGGAGTGATTTTGGCAAGCGGACACAATTCTTTCGGCAGGTGGGTGACAAAGGTCGGTTGAATCAAAGTCGGCTCCACGCGTTTCTCGAAGAGATCATCGGTGATTTCGTGGTCCTCGAGCTCCGGATCGACTTCGATGCCCATGGCGCGAACCTTCTTGATCTTCTCCTCGCGATTGCGCAGGAACCAGCCGGGATCCCCGGCGGCCTCGCATACGAGGTCCTTGTACTTCGCCTCCCGCCATTGACCTCCGAGGTCAATCACGGTTCCGTCAGGCCGCGCGATTTCCCTGGTTTGCAGGACCTCGTCGCAGACGCGCTGGATCATCTCGTAGACCAGGCGCATCATGCCCCGGAAATCGGAATAGCCCTGATAGACCTCCAGCATGGTGAATTCCGGATTGTGACGCCGGGAAAGGCCTTCGTTGCGGAAATTCTTGCCAATCTCGAAGACACGGTCGAATCCCCCGACGAGCAGCCGCTTCAAGTAGAGCTCCAGGGCAATCCGCAAATAAAAGTCCTTTCCCAGCGCCTGGTAATGGGTGACGAACGGCCGCGCCGCCGCCCCGCCGGGAACCCTCTGGAGCACCGGCGTCTCCACCTCCAGAAAATCGCGCTCCTCGAAGAACCGGCGGATACAGCCGATAATCCGGCTGCGCGTGCGGAAGCGCTCGCGGGAGGCCGGGTTCATCACCAAATCAAGGTAGCGCTGACGGTAGATTCTTTCGCTGTCGGTAAGTCCGTGCCACTTTTCCGGCAGGGGCCTGAGGGACTTGGACACCAGCTTGAAATCGGTCAGGCGAACCGTGATCTCGCCGGTTCTCGTTTTGAACAGGGATCCCTCGCCGCCGAGAATATCCCCTATATCCAGCTTCTTGAACGCGGCAAACCGTTCCTCTCCCAGTTCGTCCTTTTTCGCGTAGAGCTGGATCCGCCCGGCACGGTCCTGGATCTTGGAAAAGATGCTCTTGCCCATCACCCGGTGAGCCATCAGCCGTCCGGCAACGGCGACGGTTTCGCTGTTCTCCTCGTCCTCGCGGTAAAGCGCGACGGCTTCGGCCGAGGTATGGGCGGGATCGAAGCCGGAGCGGAATGGATCGACCCCTCCTGCACGCAGCTGCTCCAGCTTGCCCAGACGGACAGCGTACAAGTCGTGAGTGTTGTCGCTTGCGGAAGATTCACTCATAAGCGGACCAACCTACCCTTCTCTATGAGGAAAACTCAACTCCAATCACTTGAAATCAAAAATCTGCCTGGTGGTGGCCGGATCGTGCCGCCGAACGTTGCGTGAAAGCGTTTGCAGGCTCTCCGCCACCAGTTCGCCCATGGTCGAGCAGCGCTCGAAAGCCGGATTCCCGTAGTGCTCGCGCAGAGACGCCCGCAGAGTTTCCACATTTTCAGCCGGAGCGATCTCGTCCCGGCCCATGACAGCCAGCAGCCGTGCGAGGCGGTCCCGGCTGATCTGCACGCGCCGGTAAATCAGCGCCTGTTCCTCGCGCTGGTACTGGATGGCCGTCGTTCGATTCAGACGCTCCATGCAGTACACCGCCAATTTGCTGTTCTCCTTAAAAAACTGGGGAAGATAAAAATTCTTCCGACCGTCGTAGGATTGCTGGTCGAAATCCATGCACCGGATGCGAACCTGAACCCCCTCGAAGTCGGGAGTTACGTCGACCACGAAATTGTAGGAACGCATGTCGCCGAGGAGCCGGATAAAACAGCGCTCGTTGAATTTCACCAGTTCCTTGGCCACGCGCACCGGGTTGAGCCGTTCGCTGTACAGCCAGTCATCGATAAACACATCGCCCGGAATGCCGCTGATGTGTTCCTCCACCAGGTTCGTGCCGCAGGTGAGGTAATTGATACGGTTGGGCGAAAGCAGGTGTTCGAGCTCGAGGCCGTAGACGCGGGAGGCGTCGGCCTTTTTCACGTAGTAATAGTCCTGATTGTCGTTGTACGCGTTGACGATCCGGATTCGGAACGGATGGGAGTTGCCGAACGTACAGAAATCGACCCGGTCGACGTACAGGTGCTGCATGACGCTGAGGTCGCCGTCGACCTTCAGAACCGCATAGATCTCCGTCAGGTCCCGGTTGAGCCGGCGCATCTCCTCCGGATCGTAAATCACGGTCTCCCAGAGTGTGTCGCGCCCGTGGGCATCGCGCAACGGCATCGATTCACGAAATCCTTTCAAGTCCTCGTAAACCAGCGGTAATTCCATCTCCCGGTTGTAGTCCGTCAAATACGTCCTCAGGTCGGGAATGATCGGAAAGGTCGGTTTGCGTTTGGTTTCCGGAATCATATCTCCCGATCCTGGCAGGCCGCAGGCCGGTTCGCGACTCCTTTTTGGGCCCCGAACATCTCCCGGCTCATGCTCAACGGCTTGACCGGGGATTGAATGCGAATGAGAGTAAGCCCTATGCAACAACCGTCGACAGCGTCGAGCCGGACCGGAAAAGCCTCCGAAACCCTCGATTGGGGACGCACCCGCTACCGGGACGCGTGGGAGCGCCAGAATGAGCGGGTCCGGCAGAGACAGGAGGGGACGGCTCCCGACGCGCTGATATTCACCGAGCACGAGCCTGTTTACACGCTGGGGAAGCGAATGGGCGCGGCCGCCCACCTGGTCTGGTCCGAGCCCGAACGATCGCGGCATGGCATCGAGATCGTCGAAACCAACCGGGGAGGCGACGTCACCTATCACGGCCCGGGACAGATCGTCGGCTACCCCATCGTCAGCCTGGAGGAAATCCGTGATCTCCACCGTTACCTGCGCCTGCTGGAGCAAACGGTCATCAACACGGTTGGCGCGCTGGGCCTGGCGGCCTCGCGCCGCGAGGGGAAGACCGGCATTTGGCTGGGGGAGCGCAAACTGGCGGCGATTGGCGTGGCGGTCAAGCGCTGGGTGACGCTGCACGGTTTCGCCCTCAACCTCGACCCGGACCTGTCGCATTTCTCGGGCATCATCCCCTGCGGCATCACCGACGGTTCGGTCACCTCAATCCGCAAGGAACTCGGCGCCGCGCCCGATCCCGCCGAGGTCAAAGACTTGCTGGCAAAGGAGTTCTGGAGACTGTTCGAGAGAATGTAGAGGGGCGGCCCAATCTTCGGGGTTGAACAAATCCACGACTGCCGCCAACGTGGGTTTGCGGTGTTGTCGGGGGCCTTGCGTTCGAGCCGCCTTATAACGAAACAGCAATTTGTCATGTCGAATCGAAAACCAGAATGGCTGCGGGCCAAGCTTCCGGGCGGCCCCGAATACAAAGAAGTCCGCAAGATCGTGGACGACCACAAGCTGCACACGGTCTGCGAAAGCGCCCATTGTCCGAATATGGGCGAGTGTTGGGCGCGCGGGACCGCCACGGTGATGATCCTGGGCAACGTCTGCACGCGCTCGTGCCGTTTCTGCAATATCGAGACCGGTCGTCCGACCGAGCTCGATCTTGGCGAGCCCGCCCGCGTGGCGGAATCGGTGGCTAAGATGAATCTCAAGCACTGCGTCATCACCTCGGTTGCCCGCGACGAACTCGAGGACGGCGGCGCTTCGGTCTGGGCGGCGACTATCCGGGCGATCCGGCGCCTCAATCCCGGGACGGCCATCGAGGTTTTGATCCCGGACATGCAGGGGAAGCAGGCAAGCCTCGACACGATTCTCGATGCCGAGCCCGAAATCCTCAACCACAACGTCGAAACCGTGGAGCGCCTTCAGAAAGCGGTCCGGGTTCAGGCCCGCTACGACCGCTCCCGCTGGGTTTTGCGCCACGCCAAGGGCCGCGGGTTCGTCACAAAGACCAGCCTCATGCTCGGAGTCGGCGAGACCAGGGAGGAAGTCGTCAGAACGATGAGGGACCTGCGCGACGACGACGTGAATATTCTGACGCTCGGCCAATACCTGCAACCCACCGCGAAGCACCTTCCCGTCGACCGCTGGGTGACGCCGGAAGAGTTTCGGGAATGGCATGAGTACGGGCTTTCCCTTGGGTTCGGCGTCGTTGAGTCCGGGCCTTTGGTTCGCTCCTCGTACCACGCGGAGGAACAATCGGACCTTTATTTCGGCAGGAACCACGCCGGCGGATCGCTGGCCAGCGCGTAGCCGCGGGCGGCACGGACCGGCGCCGGGATTGAAATTCCTCCACGGCTCCTTCATGCTGCCTTCATGGAATCGCGTTCGGAAATTCGCCGTGTGGAAAAAGGGAAGAAGCGGGGGATGGTCCTCGCCGGCGACCGAGTTATCCCGGCGTTCCCGAGCATCGGCCGCATTTACCACCTGGAAGCGGGGTTAAGGGACTATGCGCCCCGATTTTACATCGAAGAGAAGCTGGATGGATTCAACGCGCGTTACTTCCTCCATAAAGGCAAAATTTACGGACTCACGCGCGGAGGATTCATCTGCCCGTTTCTCACGGACCGCACCGACCTGATCGACCCCCGGTTCTTCAAAGATTATCCCGATTGGATCCTCTGCGGCGAAATCGTGGGCGGCTCCAACCCCTACCTCTCGGAATCTCACCTTGATATCGAGGATGTCGGATTTTTTGTGTTCGCTATCGTGAATGAAAAAGGCCGCTTTCTCACCCCTGAGAAACGCTACAGGCTCCTGGAAAAGTACTCCATGCACACGGTGCGAAACTTCGGCCGATTCACTGGAAACGCTATCGAAAAGGTCAAGGCAATCATCCACGAACTGCACCGCGACAAACGCGAAGGCGTCGTCATCAAAGATGCCCGCGGCCTGCGCCGCTCCCGCAAGTACGTCACGCCGTTCTCCGACCTGAACGACCTCCGTCACATTTCCTCGCTGCTGGGTGAGACGGCTCCCGGCTATTTCACGGAGCGGATCCAGCGATTGCTCGCTCATTGCTGGGAGTTCGACGACCCGTCGCACCTCGACCACCTGGGCGAATCGTTCCGGCCCGCTCTCGATGCATTCGGACAGGTGGCGCGGGGAGAAAAGGTGTCCGAGCGCTACACGATGAACGTTCACTCCCGCGAGACGGCGGAAACCTTCAAGGCTTTTCTGTCGCATTCACACCAGGTCGAGATCCAACCCGTAAGCCTCGAACAGCGCAACGGTTTCTGGCGCTTCGTGTTCGATCGCCGTTTCCCCAAGGCGACCGGCCGGTTGCGGCGGATGCTGGGCGGAAAACTATTCTACGATTGATTCTCCCCGGGACTTTCCCGCGGAGAACCCGGAGCAAACAGATCCCGCAGGTGACGATTGTCCATGACCCGCAAGCCCATCTTGTCGGCCCACTTGTTAACCCCCTCATCCGCGGAAATCACGTTCGCACCCACTTCTTTGGCCAGAAGGATGACATCCATATCCTCCTTGCTGTCGATAATCCCGTGCCGGAGCGAATCCCGGTACTGCTCCCGCAGGGCACGCACGTCTTCCTCGCTCATGGTTCGGGCGGCCCTCTCCGCCACGCGAAGCCCCTTGTCGATCCGCACCCGCATCTCGTCGACAAATTCATAGAAGAGCGCCGAGGGAATGAACAGTTCGTACCGATTGGGAGAGCGAACGATTCCCCCGCGCTCAACCACCCGCGAGGTTTCCGGAGTAATGAAATGATCCAATTCCTTCTTGATGCTTCGGGGCAGATAGACGTCGTGACGGCTCTGGCGCGCGAGCTCGAAAAACACCCGGGTCGCTTGATCCGGAAGCTCCCCGAAGTACTGGTAAATATCGGGGTTCGTAAAAATACTGGTGTCGACGACGAATTTCATGATGGTGTCAGTGCTTGCGGGAACGAAAGGATGGTATTCAAAATGTCAATCGGGCACGGAACCCGGAAAGCGTTTCCTCAGCCAGGGTTCGATTTCGGCAAACCCGCACTCAATCCGTTCGATCACCGTCCCGGCACCTTCCAACGCCCCCTGCCGTCCCATTGATTCCAGCCGTCGGCAGTCCTCCTGAATCCGTAGTGCCCCGAAATTGGAACTGCTTCCTTTCAATGAGTGGGCCGCATTGGCCAAAGCATCGCCCTCCTTCCGCTCGAGAGCCTGCCGCATGGCCGCGATTTGACCGGGAGCGTCCGCGAGGAATATTTCCACGATCTCACGCAGAAACGCTTCCCCCTCACTGCCGCCAAGCTCTTTCAGTTCGCCCAATCGTTGCTCGCAGATTCCCGGATTACCGGCTGCCCCGCCCGAATCAGGTTCACCTTTTTCCTCTTCCTCGGTTGGCATGCGCCGGAAAACCGCGGTTAGATCGATACTTCTTATCGGCTTGCTCAAATAGTCGTTCATTCCCGCGCGGATACAACGATTGCCGTCCCCGGTCATCGCATCGGCGGTCACTCCCACCACCCAGGGTTTCCGCGGATCACGGCTGATCCGGCGCAGCTCACGCGTTGCTTCCAATCCGTCCATCACCGGCATGTGAACATCCATCAAGACGACATCATGCCGTCCCGTTTTCCACTGTTCGACGGCATCGCGTCCATTCGCCACGGTATCGGCCTCAAGCCCCAGCTGTTTCAGCAAATTGACGGCCACCTTGAGATTGACGGAATTATCTTCCGCCAGGAGGACACGCAAGCTGCCGTCAAGCTTGCCGGTTTCGAATCGGCTGACAGCCTCTCGCGCCGACCCCGGCTCTTGCTCCAGGTTGAAGATTTCGCTCAACAGGGCATTCAGTTGAAATTGACGAAAGGGCTTGAACACAGAAAAAAAACCATACTCCGCGATCGTTTCCTTGAAGTTACTGTGAACGTCCCGGGAAATAGCTAGAATGATCGCCCGCTCCCCTCCGCCGGGCGGATCCCGGAGCTGCTGAATCCGCCTGAGAGCCGCTTCGTCCGGCATCTGCAGATCCACTACCAGAACATCGTAACGGGCCCCGTCCTCGAGTCTCCCAAAGGCTTCGTCCAATCCGGAGGCCTCGTCCACCCCTATCCCAAGTCGCTCCGCCTGGTGTCGCACCATTGAACGACTGACCGCATGGTCATCCACCACCAGAAGCGTTCTCCCGGTCAAATCCGGCCCCCGGAGACCCGGACGGGCGCCGGCCGTGTCCACTTCCGCCGGCACGGTGAAAAAGAATTCCGTTCCCTCACCCACACCGCTTTCCATCCAGATCTCCCCGCCGAGGGCTTCGACCAGCCGGTGGCAGATCGACAGCCCCAATCCACTCCCGCCGTACCGCCGGGTAGTCGAGGGATCGACCTGGCTGAAGGGCTGAAACAGTCGATCACTCCCCTCTTCAGGAATGCCAATGCCCGTATCGCGGACGCTGAACTGAAGCGTCAGGGTATCCGGCGAATCATCCCCTTCGGACGCCGCTCCGGAAGGGCGGATCCGGACATCGAGGACAACCTCACCTTTCCCGGTAAACTTGACGGCATTCCCCAACAGATTGATCAACACCTGGCGAATCCGGTTCTCGTCGCTGACGAGCCTTTCAGGCAAAGCGGAATCCACCGTATAACCCATATCCAGATCTTTCGATGCACGGTGCATCCCTGCCACGGCCAGGGAATCCTCGATCAGTGAATGCAGATCGAAAGCCCCCTTGTCGAGTTCCAGCCTTCCCGACTCGATTTTTGACAGGTCGAGCAGATCGTTGACCAGCACCAGGAGATTGTCCCCGCTCGTTTGAACGGAGGAAAGGAAATCGCGCTGTTCATTCGTCAACTCGGTCTGCAGAAGAATCTCCGTCAATCCGAGGATCCCGTTGAGTGGCGTCCGGATCTCATGGCTCATGTTGGCGAGAAACTGAGATTTGGCGAGATTGGCGGCTTCGGCCTCCCGGCGCGCCTCGGCCATACGCTGTTCGAACCCCCGCTGCTCCGTGATATCGGTGAAGTACCAGAGCCACCCGTAAAACCGGCCTTCGGGCGACCGGGTCGCCACGCAGTAACGCTCAAAAACCCGCCCGTCGATCAAATTAACCTCGTCGTTGAACCGTTTCTCACCGGAACGGTAGAACGCTTCGAGCTTGGAATCAAGTGTTTCCGGATTCTCCAGTTTCTCCCTCGCATGGCGGATCAAATCCCGCTCGTCACCCCCGGAAAACGCTTCGAGAGGTATCCCCCACATCTCCTGAAAGCGGCCGTTGTAGGCAATGACATTTCCCTCCACGTCCACCACAAGGATCCCGTCGGGGGACAGTTCCATTTGGACCGAGAGGATGGCATTGATACGCTGCATTTCGTCCGCCCACCGCCGCTCATGCGTAACATCCCGCTGGACGAAAATCCAGCGGACAACCTCCTCCCCTGCGTTGCGGACCGGGGTGATTGTCAGTTCGGCATTAAACGAGTTTCCGTCCTTCCGGTAACTCAGCAGTTCCCCCCGGCACTCCTCTCCCGCGGCCAGGGAGTCGCGCAGCCGGTCCAGCACGGCCCGGTCGGTTTCAGGTCCCTGGAACAGCCGCGGCGACGCTCCGACAAGCTCGTCGCAGTCGTAACCCGTCATAGCGCAAAAGCGTTGGTTCGCGTAAATTATCCGGGGTCCGGGCGGTTGGAGATCCGCGTCGGTTATCAGAACGGCCACCCCCATGGTGTCCATTGCCGACCGCCAGATTTCCCACTCGTTGTTCTCCTTCGTCATGGCTGTTCGCCTCGGTGGCCCGCCTAAATCGGCATTTCCTCCATCGTTATCCTCTCGATTTCGTCGATCGTGGTGAGTCCAAGCAGGACCTTTTTGAGGCCGTCGTAACGCATCGGATGGTATCCGGCGCGACGGGCGGCACGCGCCAATTCCACGAGGTCGGCTCCCCCGGAAATCATCGCCCGCATTTCCTCGGTCACGATAACGAGTTCATGAACCGCAACCCGCCCCTGGTACCCGCTGTTCCCGCATTCGGAACATCCGGCTCCCCGGTAAAAGGCGACCTTCTCAAGGCCTTCGTCCAGAAAATGACGCCGCAGTTCTTCCCGGGGCGGGTAGTACGGTTCCCGGCAGTTTTCACAGATACGGGCCGCCAGGCGCTGGCTGAGCACTCCCAAAATGGAAGGGGCCACGATAAACGGCTCCACCCCGAGCTCGATCAGCCGCACGGTCGCCTGAACGGCGTTATTGGTGTGGAGGGTGGCAAACACCAGGTGGCCGGTCAGGGCGGCCTCCGATGCGGTTTTCGCCGTTTCGAGGTCGCGAATCTCCCCCACCAGGATCACGTCCGGATCCTGGCGCAGGGTCGAGCGAAGCACGCGGCCGAACGTAAGGCCGATTCCCGGTTTCACCTGAACCTGTGTCAAGCCGTTGAGCTGATACTCCACGGGATCCTCAATGGTCACGAGGTTCTGTCCGACAACATTGATCTCATTGAGGGCACCATAGAGAGTGGTGGTTTTTCCCGAACCGGTGGGACCGGTAACGAAAATGATCCCGTTGGGTCGCTGAATCATTTTGCGGAACGGCTGGAGGACGGTCTGCGAGAAAAACATTTTCTCCAACTCCATCACCTGCTTGACTCCTGAAACGTTAAGGACTCGGATCACGACCTTCTCGCCATGAATCGAGGGCATGACCGAAACGCGGAAATGGGCGGTGTTGCCACCGAGGTCGAAGGAGAAACGACCGTCCTGGGGAAGGCGCCTCTCCGATATGTCCAGGTCACACATCACCTTGACGCGCGCGGCCAGCGCCGGACCCAGTGTGCGTGGGAAGCGGATTCCCTCGCGCAGAATCCCGTCGACCCGTATGCGCACGGAAACAGCCTCCTCCTGGGGCTGAATGTGGACATCCGACGCCCTTTCGCGAAGGGCATAGTACATGAGTGATTCGAAAAGCTCCACCACCGGAACGGCTTCCGCCATGACCGCCACCTGGTCGCCCGACTGCGCTTCGTCGATCCGAAACCCTTCTTCGGTCAGACTCTTGAGCCGGTTGACGAGGTCATTCCGGGTCTGGTACTGGATGGCAATGGCGGTTTCAATCTCCGAGGGAAGGCCAAACAAAGGACTGACCGGCCCCTGAACAATCTTTTCCAGTCGCTCCAGAAACTCGACATCGTAGGGATCGGGCAGGGCCACGCTGAGGACATTTCCAAAGCGATACAGGCCGAGCACGGTTTTCTTGGTCGCGATCTCGTAGGGAATGGAATTCACCGCCTCGCGACTGACAATCAGCTCAAACGGATCCACGTAGGCCTTGCCGATCGAATCACCCCACATCCGGCAGGCCCGGGATTTACCTAGGTATCCGTCCTGGATCACCGCCCTCAACAGCTCGAGGGTGCCCCCGTGATGCCGATCGACAAGACGTTCGAGCGCGGCCTTCGGGATGGCGTCGCTCTGTCGAAGTGCTTCCAGGAAGGCCTCGTTACTTTGCGTCATGGCCGCCTTTCCCGCGGTGGCTCGAGAAAAGCGCGGCAATCTGCTCCTGGTCCAGGAGCTTTCCCGCCGCGCGGATCGATTCCCGGTCCTTCGAGATTTCATCCAACAGGCGGGGCAGCGAATAACGCACCGCGACCGTCGGGGACTCCCCCTCCAGCTGTTCGTCAGGCGCCTTCTTCTGATTCATAGCGGACCCCGGTCTCATTCGGATTGATCGTGAGTGTCGCCGGCCAGGGTTTCCTGCAGCAAAGCAAGAATCCGCTCTTTCGGCGTGTCTTTGCGGATAAAATTCGAAGCACCCGCGTGCAGGCATTCCCGTACCGCATACTCCGTGGCCTTGGCTGTCAGCATGACCACTACGGCCTCCGGATCCTGTTCCCGCATTTGGCGAAGGGCGCTGACTCCGTCCATTACCGGCATGTTAATATCCATCATGACGGCGTCCGGACGTTCCGATTCGAATAGGGCGAGGGCTTCGTTGCCATCACGGGCTTCCACCACGCGATATTGCCCGGATTGCTTCAGGAGTGCTTTCAGGAAAGCCCGGATATGGTCCTCGTCGTCGACCAACAGAATCTTCGTCTGCTCACTCATCCCTCTTCGCCCTTTCTCCCGAGGTCCGGCGCCGGTATCGCAACCTCGAACCGGCAACCCTTCGCGGGCAGATTGTTCACTTGAATGGCGCCCCCGTGGGCGTCGACGATCTTGCGGCAGATGGCCAGACCCAGGCCCGTGCTTGCCTCGCCTCCCGTCGGAAGAACCGAGGTTTTCCCGTAGTCCCGAAAAAGCCGCCCGCGTTCGGCCTCCGGAATTCCGGGCCCTTCATCACTGACCGAAAAAGCGATACCTCCGTCACGCACGCCCCAGTCGACGGCAACTTTTGTGTTCGGGGGCGAAAACTTGATCGCGTTGCCGATCAGATTTTCCGCGACCTGCCTGATCCTGCCCTCATCGAACGCAGCGATCACCGGCTCGGAAGAACCGTTCAGGTCGATTTGGATTTCTTTTCGCTCGGCTTGGCTCCGGTAAAGAAAGGACGCCCGGTTCATGAGTTTACCGAGATCGTTCTCGCGAATCGACAGTTTCAGCTCACCGGTTTCGATAGCCGACAGATCGAGCATATCATTGATCAACTCCAGCATGGAAGTTGCCGCGGATGCGATGCAGGAAGCCATCTCCTTCTGGTCGCCGTTCACCTTTCCCGCGGCTTCATCCCGGAGCATCTCGGCAAAGCCCTGGATGGAGATCATCGGATTCCTGAGGTCGTGAGCGGTCACGCCGAGAAGCCGGTTACGGGAGTGGACCGCGGCGTCCAACTCTGAAATCATCTTCGCCTGACTGGCATGAAGGGCTCGCAATTGCAGATGGGTCCTCACCCGCGCAAGCGTCTCGCGCGGCCGAAAAGGTTTGGGAATATAGTCGGCTCCCCCGGCCTCAAAGCCGGTCACCACATCGTCGGGCTCGTGACGGGCCGTGATAAAAATGACCGGTATCTCGGCGTTCTCGTTCGACTCCTTCAGGCGCCGGCACACTTCAAATCCGTCGATCCCCGGAAGCACGACGTCCAGCAAAATGAGGTCGCATGCCAATCCGCCCGACTCCGCGAAAAAAAGTTCGCCCGATTCGAACCAGGAAACCGTATGCCCCTCCTGCTCCAGAATTTTACGAATAATCCTGGCGTTGAGCGCGTCGTCCTCGATCAAAACAACATGGCGCCCTTCCGCCCCGGAATCCTCTGAAACCGCCCGGGTATCCTTTTGCACTTCACCGTCCGCTTCCAGACCTGTCTTTCCCATAACCACTTGTCCGGCATTGTCCCCGAATGCCACAGCCGATTCAATGATAAAGGAACCCCCCCCTGGGGCCGGAACGGGGTTCCGGTTCAGTAATTGAAGACGTTATAGCGCCGCTCGTTCTCGATTGTCGTCAAGGGCCCGTGGCCGGGCGCCACGACGGTCTCGCCTTCCATCTCGGCCAGGACGCGCCGGACGTTTGCCAGGAGCCGGTGCGGCGAGTAGAACGCGCACGCCACCGACCCCGCGAAAACGAGGTCCCCTGAAACCAGCACGCCAGGACCGGGTTTCGCGGCCGAGCGCACATGGTAAGAATGGTGGTGCTCGGAGTGGCCCTGGGTGCTCATCACCTGAATCCGGAACCCCGGCAGACGGATTTCCTCGGTGCCCGCAAGCACGGTGAAGCCGGAAACCGGGGCCGGTGGCGCGAATACCCGTGCTTCCGGGTGGTGTTCACGGACCTCTTTCAGTCCCCCCGAGTGATCGGCGTCCCAATGGGTCAGAAAAATAGCCGAGAGCCTGCGAATGCCCTCCGGCCAAACGGGAGTCAGGTCCTCAAAATGACACCCGGTATCGAACAGAATGCCGGTATCCGATCCGCGCTCGGCGATCAGGTAGGCATTGACCCGTCCCACCCCGAACGGCATCGCCAGCGTGTGGAGTTCAAAGGGCAGTCCTTTCAACTCGGGACGCGGATAACAGCCGCCGCTCAACGCCGAAAGCCCGATCTCGTTCAACTTGAGCACGTCGGCCAGGCTGTGCAGCTCGGCGGGAGCCAGGTCGTAACGGTAGTCTTCCGCATCCTTGATTTTAGTCACGGGAACTCCCGACCTTCGAGCCAGCACCTCCGCGGTCATTCCGGCGTGCTTCATCGCTTTCTCCAGAATATCCCCGAGTTCGTCCTCCAGCTCTGCCTCATTCACCATGACTGCGGGCAACATAAAGGATAAACCCCAAATCTGGCAAAATTTGATTTTGTTTTCTCTACCGGCCTTCGCCATGATTTGAAAGTACATGAACGCAAACGACCAAGAAGCTCTCGAGCTTTTCCGAACGAGCGGCGCCCTCCTGAAAGGGCATTTTCTCCTGCGCTCGGGGCTGCACAGCGAATACTTCTTCCAGTGCGCGAAAGTCTGCCAGAACATGGAGTACGTGGAACGGCTGGCGGAGCTCCTGCTGTCGAAACTCACGGGGATTTCCTTCGACACGGTTCTCGCCCCGGCGATGGGAGGCCTGGTCATCGGCCAGGAGGTCGCCCGGCAAAGCCGAAGCCGTTTCATCTTCGTCGAAAAGAACGATGACCGCCTCGAACTGCGTCGCGGGTTCAAGATCGAGCCCGGAGAAAGAATCCTGGTGGTGGAAGACGTGGTGACACGCGGGGGACGCGCGCGGGAAGCCATTGACATCGCAGCGAAGACGGAAGGCGTCCCGCAGGCCCTGGCGGTCCTGGTCAACCGGAGCGAAGGAGCCGCGACCTTTCCGGTCCCCCTGATTTCCCTGGTCAACCTGAGTTTCCCGACCTATACGGCGGACTCCCTTCCCGAGCACCTGGCAGCCATTCCGGCCGTGAAGCCCGGGAGTTGAGGGCGGATTCCGCCGCACAAAGTTTCTCTGTGCCTTTCGGGCGAGACTCTCCTAACATTTCTTGAGAAGCATGAGTCAGGACCGCCTTCCCGTTCGGGATCTAGAAGATGACCTTGCGGCGGCATTTCGGGAAAACAGCCGGCTGATCCTGGAGGCGCCGACAGGGTCGGGAAAATCGACGCAGGTTCCCCAGATTCTGCTGGAACAGGGATTCTGCCGGGAAGGCGAAGTAGTCATTCTCCAACCCAGGCGTCTGGCCGCTCGGATGCTGGCAAGCCGGGTGGCGCGGGAACGCGGGGTGGCGCTCGGCGACGAAGTCGGCTATCAGATCCGCTTTGACCGGAAAGCCTCCGCCCGCACCCGCATCCGCTTCGTCACCGAAGGGATTCTCCTCCGGCAGATCATGGACACCCCCGGCCTTCCGGGGGTGGCGGCGATTCTGTTCGACGAATTTCACGAGCGGCACCTCTTCGGGGACCTCACCCTGGCGCGGGCGGTGCAGGTGCAGGAGGAGCGCCGCCCGGACCTGAAACTCGCGGTCATGTCGGCCACTCTGGACCGCACGGCGATTGAGGCCTACCTGAGTCCCTGCCGAACACTGCGTTCCGAAGGACGCACTTACCCGGTCGAGACCGGGTACCTTCTCCCCTCCGCCAAACCTCACCAGCACCCGCCCTGGGAACTCGCCGCGCGGGAGCTCGACCGCCTGGTGCGGGAGGGGACCGAAGGCGACGCGCTCGTCTTCATGCCGGGCGCCTATGAAATCCAACGCACGCTGCGGGCAATCGAAGGCTGCGGGTCGCTGAAATCCTTTGCCGCCTTTCCGCTCTACGGCGACCTGCCGCCGAATGCCCAGGACGCAGCCCTCGCTCCGTGCGACCGTCGCAAAATCGTCGTGGCCACCAATGTAGCGGAGACCTCGCTCACCATCGACGGCATCCGGATCGTCGTGGACAGCGGCCTCGCACGCACAGCCCGATTCGATCCACACCGGGGCATCAACACCCTGCTGGTTGAAAAGATCAGCCGCGCCTCGGCGGATCAAAGGACGGGGCGGGCCGGACGAACGGCGCCCGGGCACTGCCTGCGCCTTTGGACCCAGGACGATCACCTTCACCGCCCGGCCGCGGAGCTTCCCGAAATCAAGCGCCTCGACCTCGCCGAGACCGTGCTCACCCTTAAGAACAGCGGGATCGACAATCTGGAGACGTTCCCCTGGGTCGAGGCCCCCGAACCCGTCGCCCTCGAACGGGCTCAACGGCTGCTGCGGGAACTCGGCGCCCTGGAGGCCGGGTCGGGAAGACTTACCGAAACGGGCCGCGCCATGGCCGCGTTCCCGGTTCATCCGCGCTACTCTCGCATGCTGATCGCCGCCCGCGAGTACGGCTGCGTCCCGGAAATCGCGCTTATCGCAGCCCTCACCCAGACCCGCGACCTCCTGGAACGACGGGTGGGCGAGCGAACGGAAGCCCGGCGTGACGACCGGCTGGGCGAGGAAACCGAATCCGACTTCTTTGCCCAGATACGCGCCTGGAACCACGCGGCGAAGCACCGGTTTTCCGTAGACGAATGCCGCGAGGTCGGCGTCCATGCCGGGGTCGCCCGCCAGACGGCCCAGGTCTACCGGCATTTTCTGGGCATTGCGCGTAACACGGATCCGGATACGAAGGAACACCGGGCTCCTTCGGAAGCCGTCCGCCGCTGTTTGCTCCTCGGCTTCTCCGATCAGGTCGCGCGGAGAGCCGCGCGCGGCACCGCCCAATATGAAATGGTCCACGGCAGACGCGGCGCCCTCGCCCGGGACAGTGTCGTCCGGGACGCCCCGCTCCTCGTCGCGTCGGAGGTGCGGGAAGTTCAGACCGGGGGCCGGGGCTCGGAGGTCGCGGTCCGGCTCGGCCTCGCCACCGCCGTCGCGGAAAGCTGGCTGGAGGAACTCTTCCCCGGCGACTGCCGGACGGAACGGGTTGTCCGTTTCGACCCTTCAACCCGCCGGGTGGTCGGAGAGGAACAGCGGTTCTTCCGGGACCTGGTTCTGCACACCAAACCTGTCGAGGAGCCGCCCCTGGAGGAGGCCGCGTTTCTCCTGGCCGATGAGGTTCTCGCTGGCCGGTGTCCCCTGAAGCACTGGGATTACGCCGTTGAGCAATGGATCGCCCGCCTCAACCGCCTGGCCGCCTGGATGCCCGAACTGGAGCTTCCCCCGATCGCGCCGGACGACCGCAAGGCGCTGATCGAACAGATCGTGTACGGGGCTCGCGGCTACAAGGAAATCAAGGACCGCCCGGTACTGCCCACAGTCAAGGGCTGGCTGGCCCCGGAGCAGGAAGCTCTGCTGGACCATTACGCACCCCAAACGGTCGCCCTCCCGCGCGGACGAAAGGTTAAAATCGTCTACTCGGAAAGCGAACCACCGGTCCTGTCAGCGCGAGTCCAGGATCTGTACGACCTTGAAGAGAACATCCGGATCGCCGACGGGCGGGTGGAGCTTCTGGTGCACGTTCTCGCCCCGAATCAACGGCCCGTCCAGATCACCAGCGACATCGCCGAATTCTGGAAGACGAGCTATCCCTCCATAAAAAAACAGCTCCAGGGCCGCTATCCGAAACACGAGTGGAGGTGAGGGGGGTTATACTCTCCGTCATCAAGACTTTCGAAAACAGCGGCACTCCCGTGGTTGTGGCGACCGGGTTTATCCCGGGAGATCCGGGGACCCGGAGAATCGGGGGATAAACCCCCTCGCTACGAAGAAATCCGAAAACCTGGCGACGGGAAGTATATTCGTTATCCGTTGTCCGTTATCGGTGCCTGGTGATCAGCGGTTGAGCGGGGTTTCACGGCGTTCCATCTTCGCCAAAGCGCTTCGGTCGACAAAAAAACCGCTCCTACTCCCGCTCGCGGGCGGTATCCGTAAGCTGGATATGGAGGTCGCGGAGCTGCTTCTCGGTCACCGGGCCCGGACTATCGGTCATGAGACACTGGCCTTTCTGGGTTTTCGGGAAGGCAATAACGTCGCGAATACTGGTGACCCCGGACAGAATCGCCACCAGGCGATCGAAACCGAGAGCGATCCCGCCGTGCGGCGGCGCCCCGTATCCGAATGATTTCAGCATGTACCCGAAGCGATCCTCGGCAACCTCCGGCGGAATCTTGAACACGTCTTCGAAAAGTTTTTTCTGAAGAGCCTGCTGGTGCACACGAATACTGCCCCCGCCCAGTTCGACGCCGTTGAGCACAAGGTCGTAATGCTGTCCCCGAACAGCCCGGGGATCACTGTCCAGCAACCCGATATCCTCGGGCACCGGCGCGGTGAAGGGGTGATGGGCGGCCACGTAACGGCCGGCTTCCTCCTCTAAAACCAGGAGCGGAAAGTCCACCACCCACAGAAAGTCGTACCGGCCGGGATCGATCTCCAGGCGGCCCTTCTTTTTCAAAAGTTCCGCAGCTTCGAGACGTATCCGGCCCATGACCGTGCACGCTCGATCCCATTCATCCGCGGCAAAGAAAACGCTATCGCCCTCCTCAATACCGAGTTTCTCCGCAAGCGCGGCCTTCTCGTCCTCCGAGAAGAACTTGACGATGGGGGATTTCCATTCGCCTTTTTCGGCCTTGATAAAGGCGAGCCCTTTCGCGCCCAGGCTCCGGGCCGTTTCCGTGAGGTGATTCAGTTCGCCCTGGGTGAGGTCGGCAAGCCCCTTTGCGTTGAAAGCCTTGATCGCGCCGCCGGCCTTCAGGGTCGAGGCGAACACCTTGAACTCCGATTTGGCGAATACCTCGCCGAGGTCGACCATCTCCATCCCGAATCGCGTATCCGGCTTGTCGCTGCCATACCGGTTCATGGCATCGACGTAGGGCATCCGGGCAAAGGGAGCCGTCACTTCGACGTCGAGCACTTCCTTCCAGATCCTGCGGATCAGCCCCTCGATCAGGGCGTACATCTCCTCCCGGTCGATGAAGGACATTTCCAGATCGATCTGGGTAAACTCGGGCTGCCGGTCGGCGCGAAGGTCCTCGTCCCGAAAGCACCGGGCCAATTGATAATATTTCTCCACACCCGCCACCATCAGCATCTGCTTGAACTGCTGCGGAGACTGGGTCAGCGCGTAGAATTCCCCGGGGTTCAGGCGGCTGGGGACCAGGTATTCGCGAGCGCCTTCGGGGGTGCTCTTGAAAAGGAACGGCGTCTCCACTTCGAGGAACCCCTCTTCGTCGAAATAATCGCGGGTGGCTTTCCCGGCCCGGTGACGGTTGCGGAAGATCCGCTGCATTTTCGGCCGGCGAAGGTCCAGGTACCGATAGGTCAGCCGGAGGTCCTCGTTGACCTTATCCCCCTTGGCATCATCGATCGGGAACGGGGGGGTCTGGGCGACGTTGTGCACCTCAAGGACTGCGGCGGTCACCTCGATTTCCCCGGTCACCAGTTTTCGGTTGATCGTTTCCTCGGGACGGGGACCGACGGTGCCACGGATTCCTATCACCGACTCCGGCTTGAGGACCGAGGCTTCCTCGGCCAGCGCCCGGTTGTCTTCGGGGTTGAAAACCAGCTGCGTCAGACCCTCCCGGTCCCGCAAATCAACAAAAATAATGCCTCCGTGATCCCTGATGGAGTCGACCCAACCGATGAGATGGACTTCTTCTCCAACCGATTCTTTGGTCAACTGCCCGCAATGATGGGTTCTCTTCATGTGTCTTATCGAGTGTGAAACGAACGAGAGAAGCAGGCGCCCGCGGATGGGTCAATCCTTAGTCGCCGATTTCGCAGCCGTCTGACCGGGAGGGCGGAAAAGCCCCCGGGCGGCAGCCGATCAATCCACGGTGAAATGGATTTTTCGGACCCGTTCGTTACCGGCCTCGTCTTCGGCTACGACAATCATGCTGTAGCTGCCGGGGTCGAGATCGTTGAGCTCTATCTTGAAGGTTTCGCGGCGCGAATCAAAAAAGCCGTCCTCGGGGAAAAGGGGGGTTCGTTCCCCGCCGTTAAGGTAGTAGCGAGCGTCTTTGATGATACTGACCGGATCCTCCACTTCGACCCGGAGCACGACGTTGTTCCCGCCTGCCAGCTTTTCCAGGACATCGACGGCGGGACCGGTGTTGTCGATCAGAAAGGCGTCGCTTTGCCGGGACGCAGTCCGGGCTTTGCCGGGTGGATTGGAGAGGTGATCGCTGGCAATCACTTTCGCATAGTAACGGCCCTCCTCAAATCCCGAGGTATTGAACGAGAAGAAATTCTCCCGCAAATCCTCCGCCAGCGTACTCCACCGGGTTTCACCCTCGGAACGAATCTTCAAGGTGAAACTGAGAGTATCGTCGTTTGGATCGGTCGCTTTCCACGCCAGAGTCGCCAGACCCGGTTTCTCCTGGACGCGCATCTGCCCGCTCCGGTTTTGCCGGTTGCCCGAACGCCCTTCCCGCCCCTCGGCAAAGAGCTGGTCCAGGTCGATGCCGGGGGGTTGGGGAGCGGCCGGAACCCGCTCCAGGGCGACCTCGTGGGGAACCAATTTGACCCCGGCGATCACCGGAGCGGCGTTGAACTTTCGAAAGAACAGGCGGGTTCGATCGACACGGGGAAGCGGATTGCCCGCCTCATCTCCGCTCTCCAGGTAAATCCGGTACTGGATATACCGCGCCGCCGGGCTTTCGACGGCGAGGTGCCCGGAAGGAGCCACGGGTTCGGTCCACTCGCTCCAGGTCTTCTCAGGCTTATCCGTATTGCCGCTGCGGGTGGCGACACGGACCCCCTGACCCGCGCCGTCCAAATGAAGCCGCCCCCAACGCGCGGTCTGTTCCGCGTCGTAAACCCTGGATGTGAAATGCCCTTCGGACGCACGGCTGAAATCCATTCGGTAGATGTGCGCGGGGTTGCTGGTGAGAGCGTAAACTTCGCCTTCGTTCTCCGATCCGGGCAGGAGAACCGAAACCTCGCCTCCGTTTTCCAGTTTCTGAAGGAGTTTCCAGTCCTCCGGGCCCGATACCGAAAAGATCCGTCCCTCGGTACCTGTGCCGACCAGGAGGCTGCCGTCCGGCATCCTGAGCATCGAATGAATCGCGTACCGCGGCAACACCCAGTGCGGCTCGGAGAACCCGTCCGGATCCACCCGGTAAATCATACTGATCTTTCCGTCGTCGCCGCGCTGTGCCTGGCTCCGTCCCTCATTGTTTTCGTCGCTGTCGCCGGTTCCGATAATCGCGGAAATCACGTTCGCGATATTCCCGGTCGGGCGGGACGGCGCCGCACGCCCGCTTCCGTCGCCCGTGAACGTCGCCACATAGAGCGTTCCGTCTTCCGCGGTCACGATCCGCTTGATTTCCTGGTCCTCGGTATTGAGAATGGCGAACGGCTTGCCCTCGTCATCGAAGCGAAACACGAGCCCGCCGGGACTGGTCCCGGCCAGCAGCCGGTCTTCCCCATCCCAGGTCAACGTGGAGATGTGGGTTTCTTCGCTGTCAAAGAAGACCTCGACGGCGTCGCCCGGTTCATGATCCGCCTCCAGTCTGTAGATGCGTCCCCTGGCGCCGGTGGCGACAAAGATATTGCCCTCGCCGTCGAAGACCACGTCCCAGATGTAGTGCTCCTCCGGTTCGAAAAAGACTTCGACCTCGCCGCCTTCAGGGATGCGGTACAGCTTGCCTTCGGGCGACGTCCCGACGTAGAGCGTGCCCTCCTCATCCACGGCCAGGGAACGGGACAACACCTGTTCGGGCTTGAAGATTTCTTCGAGTGCGCCGTCCTCGGACAGGTGGTAAACCTTCCCCTTGTTGCCGGTGCCGAAAAAGAAACCGCCGTTGCGGTCCGAGGCGGCGTTCCAGATAATCGGCTCGTCCGGCCCGACGAGGCGATCAGCCCTGGGGGCGAGAATGAGCTCGCCGTAACTGCTCAGAGAAACGTTCTCGAATTCGCCGTCCAGAAAATCCCTGAACGTCTCGTGGGTCAGCGATTCGGTCCGCACGGCAAAAAGCGCCGCCGGCGACAGGAGGCAGATCCCCAATGCCGCCGTCACTCCCAAGCGGAGACCGCAAAAATCCAATGACCCAAACAAAGTCCCGACCCGCGGCTCACGGCCCGGCTTATGGTATCCTGACTTTAAATACATAATGTGTTTCACCGTTCGAGGCTCAATGTTCTCCTGTAGCTTCCCCGGAATTCGCCGTCAAGGGTCAGCCGATCCTCCCAGAGCGTTCTCATATTCGTCCGGCTGCTGCCGGTTTCCACGCCCTGCGACCCGTAGAGCGCCCCGACCGAAGGAAGAACATCGGAAAGGAATTGCCCCTCCACCGCCAGGCCCGGCGCCTCTTCGAGCACCTTGATGGTTATTTCCCGGTGCGAATAGTGATCCCGCATACGGTCCAGCAATTGGGAAAAGGTTTGCGGGGTAGCCCGCCGTTCCGGACTCACGCTACGGGCGGCACGGGCGTCGCCGACGAAGAGAGTGAAGTTGCCGTTGCGTGTTTTTTCGGGGATCGGAACCCGCACCCGCTCGACTGTCTCTTCTCCCCGGTAGTTGCGCAAACGAAGCAACACCTCCAGTTCATCGCCCCCCCGGAATCGCGTGCGATCAAGCTGCACGGATTCGAGCCGGGACAGGCGCAGCTCGGTCTTCGGCGTGACGTCAACGGTAACGCTTTTCACCCGGGGAAAAGTAAACGGGTTGGCGAGCAGGCGGTCGTAGAGGAACAAATGGTCGAAGGCGAGAATCAGGGGAGCGGAGGCGCCGGCCGCGGCGTCTTTCAACACGATGGATTCCTCGCCCTCGATGTCCCAGCGGCTTTCGACAAACATGGTTTTCTCGCCCCCCGCCGGTTTCGCCTGCAACAGCGCCTCCATCAGTGCCATCGCGGAAATCAGGGGCGACATGAACTCGTCCTCGAACAAGTCGCCCCGGTAAACCTCGGGGTTCCCGGGCCGGCCGTGTACACGTATTTCCATTGCCGTGACCGGGGCGTTTCGACCGAGGGTGCCGGCAATGCCGCTCTGCCGGTCCTGGTGGATCGAGCCGATCACGGGCCCGGGATTGCTGAGCTTGAAGGAGCTGACCACCGACTGCACCACCGTCATTACTTCGGCTGGAGCCATGGGAATGTCGACCTCCCCGTCCCCGAAAAACGAGTGTCCGAAGGCAAGTATCCGGTCCCCCATCCGGTGCGTCACAGTACCGGTGGCCGCAAAGCTGAAGTCGCCCGACATCAGAACCCCCGCGACGGCCGACCCGGGCTGGAGGTCGGCGTCCATGTGCTCGGCCCCTTTACCCATGGGAGCCGACTGCAACTCGATTCCCCGGCGCCGGAACCTGGATTCGAATTCCGCAAGGACGGCAGGGGATATCCCGGAAACAAACAGCGGAGTCGGCAGCGGCTGGATTCCCTCGCGCAAGCGGTCGTTCGAGGGCGGCTCGGCGTCCGCGGACGCCCGCCAGGTTCCCGCGGCAATCTCCTCCCGGGGAATACGCTCGGCCAGCGTCGGACGGAACCCGCCGCGCTCCCCGCGGCGACGCGCGGTCGCGTCGCGCTCCCCCGCCTCCGCCCAGTCCCAGACCTCCAGCATGTCCTCAACGGGAGTCACTCCTATGAGCGCCTGCTCCTTGGCCCAGCGAAAGCCGTAGGCGTAAGCGCCGACGAGTTTGCCGTCGATGAAGACGGGACTCCCGCTCATCCCCGAGACCGGACCGGTAACCAGGCTCTGCTCGTCGAGCGCCTTGCAGATAATCAGGGACCGTTTCGGCCCGATGAAATTTTCCCCCACGCCGACCACTTCGAGCGGAAACGACTCGATCTCGGTTCCGGACACGACCGTTTTCCACTCGCCCCGCATCCCCGGTTCAACCTCGGACAAAGGCAGGATTTCGGGACCCTCTTCCCCGGCCGCGGCGAAACTCGCCGCGAAAACGGCAAGGACTCCGGACCCCCAACAGCGAAAACGGAAAAAATGGGACATAGAGGACAATCGACAGTTCAAAGCTTAACTTTTTCGAAGCAAGGAATAAGGAAATGAAAGAGAATCAACTTCGCAATGATATTAAATCGGATCCCGACCGGGATAGAATTGTTCCGCGCGGCCACCGGTTCCATTCAGCCGGTGTCAACGGTCGATCAGGCTCTTACCGGTCATCTCCGAGGGAACGGGAAGTTCCATGAGTTCGAGCACGGTCGGGGCGATATCGGCAAGCCGCCCCCCTTCGCGGAGTTTCAGGCTCTCGCATCCCTGTCCGACCAGGAAAAGCTCCACGCGGTTGAGAGTGTGGGAGGTGTGGGGACCGTTTGAGGCGGGGTCGTACATCTGTTCCGCGTTGCCGTGATCGGCGGTGACGATCGCATGGCCCCCGACGGAAGCCAGCGCGTCGAGAAGGGCGGCCACGCACGCATCGACAGTCTCCACCGCCTTCACGGTTGCTTCGAGACTCCCCGTGTGCCCCACCATATCCGGGTTGGCGAAATTCACGACCAGAAACCCGTACCGCCCCGACAGGATCGCGGCCTTCGCCAGTCCGGTGACTTCGTCAGCGGACATTTCCGGCTGCTGGTCGTAGGTCGAGACTTTCGGACTCGGCGCCATCTTCCGGTCCTCCAGGGGAAACGGCTCCTCCCGGTAATCGTTGAAAAAGAAGGTGACGTGCGGGTACTTCTCGGTCTCCGCGCAGCGGAACTGGGGAATGCCCTTTTCGGCCAGCACCTCGCCGAGGATATTCTTCATTTTTTCGGGCTTGGAAAAGAGTCGTTTCACCGGCAGTCCCTTTTCGTATTCGGTCATCGTGGCGAAGGACAGGACCGGTTTCTCGCCGCGATCGAACCCATCGAAATCCTCGGCCACGAAAGCCTTGCAGAGCTCTCTCGGGCGGTCGCCCCGATAATTGTGGAAAACGACGCTGTCCCCGTTGGCGATGGTGCCCAGGGGCTTGCCGGCCTCGTCCACGATCCAGCACGGAGTGACAAACTCATCCCCCTGACGGTCGCTGTCGACCGGATTCTCGTAGTACGCCTCAACCGCCTCGACCGCGCTCCGGGCGGTGCGCTCGGCCTTCCGGCCGGTGAGGCAGTTGTAGGCCCGCTCGACCCGATCCCACCGGTTGTCCCGGTCCATGCTCCAGTAGCGCCCGCAAACCGTGGCGACCTGTCCGAGCCCGATCTCCCGGCACTGCTCCTCGACCTGCCGGAGATAGCCGGCGCCGCTCCGGGGGCTGGTGTCGCGGCCGTCGGTAAACGCGTGGATCAGGACCTCTTCGACGCCCGCCGCCTTCGCCTCCCGAAGCAGGCCGTACAGGTGCTCCAAAAGCCCGTGCACCCCCGCGTCGGAAACAATTCCCATCAGGTGCAGGCGATTCCCCTCCCGGCTCCTGACGTTATCAAAGACCTCGCGCAGGGCCGGGTTGTCCGCCATGATCCGATCGCGAAACGCCTTGCTGATCCGTACCACCTCCTGGTCCACGATCCGCCCGGCGCCGATGTTCTGGTGCCCGACCTCGCTGTTCCCCATGACTCCCTCCGGAAGCCCGACATCGAGACCCGACGCGGTGATTTCCGTAACCGGCCAGGTCGCCCGGAGCCCGTCGTCGCACGGCTTTTTCGCCAGCTTGACCGCGTCACAGGACTCCTGCCCGGAATCGTGATTGGCACCCCAACCGTCGCGAATAATCAAAAGAACCGGTTTTCTTTTCTGAGTCATGCCTCCCAACAAGCCAGAGTTTGGGGAAAAGGAAAACGATATTCCGCAACCGCAAACGGCCGGGACGCTTGGAGGTCCTTGTGGGAGTCGCGTTATTGGGTCTTGGTAGGATGATTGCCGCGCAGTGGTGACAAGAATCAGGGATTGCGGGGTCGGGTTTCAAAGCTCGGGCTTCAGGTTGCAGATCGCGCAATCCCCCTTCCTCCCGACCCCGCTCGACCAACAACCCGACAACCAATAACCGCCCCCGTCACTTCGCCCATCCGGTGAGGGCGTAGAGCGTGAGGGAACGTTCCCGGCCGCGCACTTTGATTTCCCCGAGGAAATCCGCGTCGACCGTGTCGTTGAGGAGTTGATACACCTCTTCCGAAAGGAGGACATCGCGGCCGTAGTTCCTGGTCTCCCCTTCCAGGCGTGCCGCGACGTTGACGGCGTCGCCGATAGCGGTGAACTCCAGCTTGCGCCCGGGCGAGCCCATGTTGCCGACGATGGCCTCGCCCGAATTGATCCCGACCCCGATAGCGAACTCCGGCTTTCCCGCCCGTTTCCAGGACGCGTTGAGCTCTTTGAGTTTCTCCCGCATGGCCAGTACCGCCGCCACCGCGGACCGGGCATCCGCCTCCGGCCCCTCGGTGTGCACTCCTCCCCACACCGCCATGACCGCGTCGCCCACGAATTTGTCGAGCGTGCCCCGGTGCTCAAAGACGCACTCGACCCAGGCGGACAGGTATTGGTTCAGTTGCTCCACCAGGGCTTCGGGACTCTCGGCCTTTTCGGTTATGGCCGTGAAGCCGCGTATGTCCCCGAACACGACCACGCACCGCCGGCGTTTGCCGACAGCGGCATCCCGGTAATCCTCCGGGTGCTCGATCAGGTACTCCGCGACATCGGGCGAGACAAAGGTGCCAAAGGTCCGCCGCAGGCGACGTTTCTCCACCTGCTCGGACGTAAACTGGATCGCCAGACCCGTCAGTCCGGCACCGAACAGGGCGACATAAGGGTGGGGGGCGACCAGCACCCAGCCATTCGTCGCGAAGAGGCTGTAGGCAATCAGAAACCCGCCACCCCCTGACAGAACAATCAGGCCGAACTTGACGGCGTACGGCCCGCCCCAAATCAGAATACCGGTGGCGAGACACATCGCCGAGGCCAGGGTCAGCCCGATCCTGGTCCACCGCGACGCCTCCCGCAGATAATCGGCCTCCAGCAACATTTCGATCGCGTTGGCATGAACCTCCACCCCGGCCATCATTCCCCAGGGAGTTGGATGCATGTCCTGCATGAACCCCGCCGTCGCCCCGACGAGCACCAGCTTGTCGCGGAAGACCTTGCCTCCTTTCAGGTTCTGTTCCCAGTACCGGTCGTGAAACACCTGGAAAACGGGAAACTGCGGAAACGTCCGGCGCGGCCCGGTGTAGTTGGTCAACGGCCGTTCGTCCCAGCCGGGAACGGCAATCTTCCCGTCAAACTTGGTCGCCGCCAGAGCGGCGAATGAGAGGAGTTGTTCTTCTCCTCCCAGCGGCCGGGAACTGACTCCTGCCGCGACGGTCGGAGTGGTCTGAAACCCGGCCCGACGGATGACCCCGTCGCGATCCGGCCAGTAATTAACGTACCCCGCCACCTCCCCCTGCAATTCCTCCGGCAACACCGTGTCCACCGGCATCATCAACTGGCCCCGTCGACGGACCTCATCGAGGTCCTCGAAATCGGATCCGATCACCACACGGTCGCGGTGGCGCGACAAAGCCTCGCGAAACCGGGCGTCGTCCTCCTCGCCGTACAAGCTGGGAGTCAGAAACAGCACGTCGAAAGCCACCACCCGCGCCCCCGCCTCCATCAGTCGGTCGAGCAGCCGGGCGTGGACCTGCCGGGGCCACGGCCAGTCGGTGAGCAACCCAAGCTCCGGGTGTTTTTCGACCTCGTCCTCGAAGAACTCCATCGACTCCGAGTTGATCCCGAGGATCACGATGTCGTCACGTACGTCTTGCTCACCCCGCCACTGAAAAAACGAATCGAGAATCGACCCTTCCCACGCCGCGTGCCAGGGCGTTTCCACCAGCGCCAGCATTCCGAACCCGACTCCAGCGAGGATGACGGGCAAACTGAATCGGCGCCGGCTCATGAGGACGCATCACCGCCGGCCGGAACCCACTGCCGCGGCTTGATTCCCGGAAGCCGGCAGGACCTGCGCAACCGCCTCACTCATCCAGTGTGAACCCGACACGGATCGTCACCTGCCAGTGCCCGATTTTCCCGTCTTCGATGTGTCCGCGCGTCTCCACGACCTCGAACCAGCGCATATTGCGAATGGTCTTTGAGGCCCGCGCCAGGGCGTTTTCCACAGCCTTCTCCACGCCGTCGGGAGACGATCCCACCAACTCGATCTTTTTGTATATATGGTCGGCCATGTCGTGGATTCTCAACAATTTCCCGGAATATGACAAAGGAAAAAAACGAGGATCAACGGCCCTCGGCTCTGTCCTCGTCCGGGGCCGGCGTAAACGGCTTGACGCGGGCGCTCAAGACACGTTTTTCGCTGACTCCGGTTACCGTGACTTCCAGCCCTCCGAGGCGAAAGGTCTCCTGTGCTTTGGGCATTCGTCCCAGTTCCGATGTAATCAATCCGCCGAATGTGGAGACCTCCTCGTCCGACAGCTCCACCCCCACCATTTCGGACACCTCGTGAATGGGCGTCAGGCCGTCGACGAGGTAGTCGCCGTCCTTGAGGGTCTGAATCTGGTTCTCCTCACGGTCGAACTCGTCGTGAATCTCGCCGACCAGCTCTTCGAGGACATCCTCCAGGGTGATGACCCCGACAGCTCCGCCGAATTCGTCGACCGCCAGGGCCATGTGCATCTTCTGCTGCAAGAGTTTCTCCAGGACAAAATCCAGCGCGTCATCCACGGAGAAACGCAAAATGTCGCGGCGGAATTGCCGGAGATCAAGATGGTGCAGCTCGCTTCGCTGGCGGAACAGGTCCTTGATGTGCACCAGCCCGACACACCGGTCGAGGTCTCCCTCACAGAGAGGAAACCGGGTATGCCCGCTTTTCCGGGCGATCTCGATATTAACTCCACCGCCGTCATTAATATCAAAATACTGGATACGATTTCTCGGGATGAGGACATCCTGCACGACCAGCTTCCTCAACTGCAGCGCATTGCTGAGGATGCGCTCGGTAATCGGAGAGACCTCGTCGCCGTCGCTCAGGAGCGAACGGATCTGCACCTCGACGTCGATCACACTGGTTTCCTCGCCAGCCTCGGCTTTGAGCACTTTGAGCACCCCCGCCGCCGAGCGGTCCAGCAACCGGGACAGGGGAGAAATCAGCACGGAGAACAACCGGACGAACCAGGAGGAACCTCTGAGAGTTTCGACCGGGTACCGGATCCCCAGCGCCCGCGGCACGAGTTCGCCCACGATGGTATGGATGCCGAACGCCAGCAAAAAGCTTCCCGTCCAGACCAGCAACTTCATCCCCGAACCCATCGCCGCGGCGTCCCCAAGGTCCATCAAACGGTCCATCAGGACGACCAGGAGCACCCCGACTCCCAGAGTGCAAGCCATGCTCCCGAAACGGATCGCGCGAGAAAAACGGTTGACCGCCTCCAGCAGCTTGAGGATCGGACGGCGGCTCCTGGCCCGTTCCAACAGACCGGTGTCGAAACGTGTGAAATGGAGTTTGATCAGCGCGAAATCGGCAGCCACAAAAACGGCGTGGAGAAACACCAGCACCAGGATGACCGACAGTGGCCAGAGAATTTGCATCATGATTGCGCTCGATTACGACGGCAACGGGATTCGCCTGTCCCGGGGACAAGTCAACACCGGCAGGTCTTGAGGGTTCTCAAAAAACGTTCGTTCTCCTCGGGCGTCCCGACCGAGACCCGCACGAACTCCGGCAGCCCGTACCCGTCCAGCGGACGCACGATCACTCCTTCACGCTGCAGGCGTTCAAAAAGTTTTCGTCCGTTACCGACTGTGAGCATGACGAAATTGGCCTCGCCGGCCACGCACTCCACCCCGGCCGCGGCGAGGGCGCTCTCCAGATGCTCCCTTCCCTCCCGGTTTTTGCGCCGGCAATCCCTGACGAACCGGGTATCATCAAGGGCGTCCAACGCGGCCGCCTGGGCGACGGCGTTCGTATTGAAGGGCTGGCGCACCCGGTTCAGGAGAGACGCCCACTCGGTGCCGCCGTACCCGTAGCCGATACGGAGCCCGGCGAGCCCGTATATCTTGGAAAAGGTCCTGAGGCAAACGACGTTCCGGCCTTCCTCGATGAGGGGTCGCAGATCGGGAGGCGAATCCAGGTATTCGGCGTAGGCCTCGTCGAAAACGAAAATCACATGGGGAGGCAGGTCCCGCGCAAAGGCGACAATGTCCTCCTCCCGATTGGCGGTTCCGGTCGGGTTGTTCGGACTTGGAAGAAAGACCATGCGGGTCCGCTCGGTGACCCGGGCGGCCATGGCATCCAGGTCGTGACGATGCTCCGCCAACGGCACTTCAACGGGAACAGCTTCAAACAACAGCGTCACCAGCTTGTACACGATGAACGCCGGTGTGCCCATCACCACTTCGTCACCTTCGCGCAGAAACACGTGCCCGAGCAACTCGATAATCTCGTTGGACCCGTTGCCGACGACGATCTGGTCCGGCCGCAGTGAAAGTTTCCCGGCGATCCTCTCCTTCAGGTAGGTCGCGTTGCCGTCAGGATAAAGATGTCCCCGGCTCAACGCCTCGCGCGCCGCCCGCACGGCCGCGGGCGAGGGACCGAAGGGACTTTCGTTGGATGCCAGTTTGATAATGGATTCAAGGTCAAGGCCCAGCTCCCGTGCGACATCGTCGAGGGGCCGGCCGGGCTCGTAAACCGGTTGCCTGGCGACCAGTTGCTTGGCTAGCTGCTTCATTCAATAAATCCGTTCACGCCGGTCAAACCCTCATTAGGACCCAACTCAAGCGGAAAAATCAAGATTGAAAACCGGACGGCCGTTTTCCGAAACACCGCAACAATTACATTGAGTCGCTCTGGGTTTCTGCCCTAGTAACCTTCCGGAAACAACGAAGTTTCGCCGGGTTCGGTGAAATTCTATTCGTCAAGAGATGCCGGGAATCATTAGAAAACAAAGAAAACCGGTCCCGCCAAACGGCAAATGGGACAAGACGGCGGAGACCCGCCTTTTTCGGAAGATCCACCGGCAACCCCGCCGGGACTGCGGTGTTTTTTTTCAAGCAATCACGATATGAGCGACAACTCCTTACCCTCCGATGACTTTGATCCGAGCATTCCGCCTCTGGAAAAGACCCTCCTGGGGTTCCTGGGGCTGTTGCTCGTCTTCCTCCCCTGGGCCCTCGGAACCATGCACGTATGGAGCCAGGTCGCGGCGCTCGGAATCGCGGCGATCTGCTTCCTGCTCTCCATACTGCCCCGCGGAGGCGACCCGGTCACGCCGGGAATCATCAAACTGATCCGTTTTCCCGTCTTCTACGCGGGCCTGCTTCTGCTGGCGTATGTCGCGATCCAGGGGTCGAACCCGGCCTGGAAGTACCTGGAACTGGCCGGACGCTGGTTCATGATCCCGATCGAAGGTCACATTTCCTGGCTTCCGACAGGGACTCAAACCGCCTTTGAAGCCGCGAATCCCTTCCGGTACCTGATCATTTTCGGCATTCCTTTCCTCGCTATCTGCGCCATCTGGTGCGGCTTGACTCGAAAGGAATCGGTTTACTTCATATTGATACTGCTCGTACTGAACGGCGTTGCGCTCGCGCTGCTCGGACTCGTGCAGATCTTCACCGGTGCGGAAAAGATCTTCTGGCTGATCGATCACCCCGCCAGTAACACCGTCGCCAGTTTCATCTACCGCAATCACGCGGCCGCCTATTTCAACCTGATCATCGGGTTGAGCGGGGGAATGGCCCTGTACTACTTTCACGAAGGCCGGCTGATGCTGAGGCGTTCCGACCCCAGCGGAATCTTTTTATTCTTCGCGGTGGTGATTTTCATCATCGTGGTCCTGTCCCTGTCCCGCGCCGGCGTCGTTATGGCCACGGTAACTCTGCTCGGACTGTTTTGCGTTTTTCTTTTCTTCGCCCTCTTTCAGAAGAGCACGGCTGCCAACAAATCGATAGCCGTGTCGATCATGGCGATGGTCGTCGGGTTCGGGGGCTATGTCGCCGGCCGGATCGACTATGATGCCCTGATCGGCCGATTCGACCGGATGTCTCGGGTCGACGACTTCGCGTGGGACATCCGTTGGAGCGCGACGGTTTCGACGGCTCAGATGTTCGCGGACAACTGGCTTTACGGGTGGGGAGCGGGCAGCTTCAGGTGGATGTTCCCCGCCTACATGGACCGCGAGTCCGGACACGAGGCCTTCCAGGGCGAGCGCCTCTGGGAGTTCGCCCACAACGACCTGATCCAGTTTCCAGCGGAGCTCGGCGTCGTCGGAATGGCGATCGTCCTCTTCATACTCGGGTTCTATGGGTGGCAAATGGTCTCCCGCCAGGTCTACCGGAATCCCCTGATCTTTTTCATCCTGTTCAGCCTTGGCATCACTGTCCTGCACAGCACGGTGGACTTCAATTTCCAGAACCCCGCCATCCTGACGACCTGGTGGGTCCTCCTGGCTCTGGCCACCCTCCTGGTCCGGATGGAACGGGTCTCGGAAAGGCGCCGAAGACGGCGATGAGGCGACGCTTTCGCTCGCTGAGCGACAAATTTCCTTGTTTCGCGAACTGAAAGTTTCGACAAAGGCAGGATGCACATCTTCCTGACCGGAATTACGGGATTGACGGGCAGTGCGTTTGCCCGGGCGGCAAAACGTCGCGGCCACACAATAACCGCCGTGGTTCACAGGACACCGATTCCGGATGATATCGCCGCTGATCAGATCCTCGAGGGAGATCTCAGGAATCAGAACTGGGTCCTCCAGGAGGTGCTGGACAAATTCCCCCAGGTCCTCGTCAACGCGGCGGCGGTGTCGAGCCCCGCCGCCTGCGTCGCGGATCCCGAGACCTCCCAGGCCCTGAATGTCGACCTTCCCGCCCAATTGGCACAGCTGGCCCACCACCTCAGCGCCCGGTTCCTCCATCTCTCATCGGATACGGTCTTCGACGGTGAGCGCGGCAACTACGCGCCGACGGACGAACCGGGTCCCACCACCCTTTACGGCTGGCAAAAGTTGGAGGCCGAGAAGGCCGTCATGAAAAACGCCCCGGACTTCGCCACCGTTCTCCGTCTTCCCCTCCTCAACGGCAACAGTCCCGCCGGCGACCGCAGCGTTCATGAAAAGCTTTTCGCCCGGTGGTCGCGCGGCGAAACCGTCCGGCTCCACGAAGACGAGCTCCGCCAGCCCTGTCTGGCCGACAACGCCGCCGAAGTTCTGGTCGAACTCTGCGAACGAGAAGATTTTCATGGAATCCGCCATTGGGCGGGGGCCGAACCCGTGAGCCGGTGGGAACTGGGACAACGGATTATCAAGCACTTCAACCTGCCTGAAAATCTCGTCGAAAGGGTATCCCGGCGTGACAGCGCGGAAGGACAAAATCGTCCGGCCGACCTGACCCTGAACTGCACGAGCCTGAAAGCCAAGTTAAGGACTCAACCCCAGTCCCTCGACGAGCAATTCGCCCCCCTCATCATCCCGCACGCCGCCCGGAAATGGTACCATTCCCTCTAATCGGCAAGCACATGGAAACCACCCGCCAGGCCCGGCCGCCATTCACCCGGAAAACCGAAAGACGGCCGACATGAAATTCCATCTCCTGCCCGCCCGTACCGGTTCGGCCGCGGAAAACATGGCCGCCGATTTCCTGCTGCTCCAACGCTATCCCGAGCCGGAGGCGATCCGTTTCCGGCACTACGACTGGCGGAACCCGGCTTTTACCTTCGGCTACAGCCAGAAGATCGCCCATATCCGCGAGCAGCTGCCCGAAACCGACGCGGAACTCTGCCGCCGGCCGACCGGTGGCGGTCTCGTGGATCACCGCAACGACTGGACCTACGCACTGGTGATCCCCCGCCGTCACCCGCTGTGCTCCGCACGGGCGGGGGAATCCTACCGGATCGTTCATGAAGTCATCCGCGATACCCTGGCCGCCCGGGGACACCCGGTCGCGCTGCAGGAGCCTTCAAAGGAATCCAAACGGAAACGTCCCTCATCCAACGGTGTCTGCTTCCGGAAAGCTGAAAATTACGATGTGATCCACCGCGAAACCGCCGCCAAGGTGGCCGGGGCCGCCCAGAAGCGCACCAGCAGGGGACTTCTCTTCCAGGGGTCCCTGGACCGCTCGTCGATCCCGGATTGTGCCTGGGAACACTTTTTCGACGACCTCCCGCGCAACCTGGCCTCCGCGGTCTCCGCGGAGCTCGTCGCCACCGGCTGGCCCGACCTTGAACCCGAGGAGGAAAGTTATCTCGTCGAGCAGTTCGCCTCGGGCGAGTGGCTGGAACGAAGGTGAGTTTTACCCTTTCTGCAGCGTCACCACGCATTCGAGGTGTTTGGTCTGGGGGAACAGGTCGAACGGCTGCACTTTTTCGATTCTGTAGCCGTGCTCGCGAAACGCCTTCAGGTCCCGGATCTGGGTGGCGGGGTTGCAGGAAACGTAGACCACCCTGCAGGGGCCGTAGTTGAAAAGCTGGCCCAGAAAACGTTCGTCGGAGCCCTTGCGCGGCGGATCGATGATGACCGCGGTCTCCCGGGGCGGAAAATCGATGCCGGAAAAGATGGAGGCGGCGTCGCCGAGCAGAAAATCGCAGTTCCCGATGCCGTTGAGGAGGGCGTTCTCCCTGGCCCAGCGGATCGAGTTCTCGCTGATTTCGATTCCCGCCGCCCGCTCGACGTTCCCGGCCAGGCTCAAACAGAACAACCCGGACCCGCAGTAGGCATCGATCAGAAAACGCATCCCGCCGAGCCCCGCCTCGCCCCGGACGTGTTCGATCAGTCGCTCCAGGATAAACGGATTGTTCTGAAAAAACTCGCCCGCCTGGAAACGGAACCGGAGCGGACCCACGTTTTCGGTGATGAGCGCCCGGGGATCCGTCACCACTCCCTCGGCCCCCTCGCGGAGCAAAAGCGTCGCCCCCTTGCGGTACCGCTCGATCCCGGCAATCACCCGGGAACGGATCTCCGGCAAGGCGCGATTGATGCCGTCCATGGCGATCGGACACTGCTCCATGTCGACAATCCCCCGCCGCGAGCCGTGCGCCAGAAAGCCGATCGCCGGCGTCTCGCCCTCCCTGGGTTTCCGGAAATGGGGAGTCAGCTTGGACCGGTAGCCGTAGGTTCGAGGCGAGGGAATCACCGGCGCCACCTCGGCCTCGATGCCCGCCATTCGCTCGAGGAGCTCCGCCACCTGCCGGCGCTTCCAGGCCAACTGTTCGCCGTATTCAAGGTTCTGGTACTGGCATCCGCCGCAGGTTCCGAACAACGGACAGGCAGCTTCCACCCGGTGCGAAGAGGCGCGCAACACCTCGACCAGGTCGGCTTCCGAATAGTTACTGTGATTCCGGAAAACCCGGGCCCGGATCCGTTCCCCGGGCAGCGCGAACGGCACCATCACGACCCATCCGTCCGCCCGCCCGACTCCCTGTCCCCTGTTGGTGAGGGACGTGATTTCCAGCTCCAGCTCGTGGTGGTAGGAGAACGGGTGATCGTTGAATTTCTTTCGCCGCATAGTTCTAAAATCATATCCCCCTCTGGCGGACCGCCTCAAAGAGCGTAATAATGGTCGCCATGGAGACATTGACCGAATCGGCCCGGCCGGCCATCGGGATGCGCACTTTCTCGTCGGCCTCCCGGAGCCACGCATCGCCCAGCCCGTACCGCTCGCTCCCCATGACGAGGGCCAGGGGGCCGCGCAGGTCGGCATCAGTGTAAAGCCGTTCAGCGGCGGGCGTTGTCGCCACGGTTCGGATACGTTTCTCTTTGAGAAAGCGGATGGCGGCGGACGTGTCGGCGACGGCGACGGGCATCGAAAAGAGAACTCCTGTGGAGGCCCGCACCACGTTCGGGTTGAAGAGGTCGGTGACCGGATCGCAGAGCAGCACCGCATCGACCCCGGCGGCGTCGGCCCCGCGCAGGAGCGTGCCCAGGTTTCCCGGTTTTTCAATGCCTTCGGCCACCAGCACCAGAGGATCCGGCGGCAGTTCCAGTTCGTACGGTCCTTTTTCCCACTGAGGCGCAACCCCGAGCAGGCCGTCGGGACGTTCGCGGTAGGCGCATTTGGAAAAACTGTCGCGGGAAAGCCTGAACAAACTCGCTCCCGCGGCTTCCGCACGGCGAAGCAGGGCCTCCTCGTTGCTCCCCAGGAACCACTCGGGAGAAAAATAGACTTCCGCAACCGGAATCTTCGTTTCGAACGCCCGGAACAGCTCCCGGTAGCCCTCGATCAGAAACACCCCCTGCCGGTCGCGCTGGCGGCGTTCGCGCAGCTTGACCAGGTTCTTGACCCTCGGATTCCGCAGGCTGGTTATGGTCTCGATCGGCATTACGGCGAAGCCTTCACGGAAATCATAAACGGGCGGAAAAAGGAAGGGAAAATCGATCCCAGAAAGTCTCAAGGGTTTTCATACCTGCTGAGACAGCCTATCATGTTCCCTCATTTCATGCGTGTGGATTATCTCATTATCGGTCAGGGTCTCGCCGGGACCGCACTCGCCACAGTGCTGATCGAGACCGGGAAGCGGGTGCTCGTGGTGGACGACGGGCACCTGTCGGCGGCTTCACGGGCCGCGGCGGGAATCATTAATCCGGTCACCGGCAAACGGCTCGCCAAAAGCTGGAAGGCGGACCTCCTTCTGCCGTCGGCGCTGGAATTCTACCGCGAGTGGGAGGGCCGGCACGGGACAAAGGTATTTCACGCGCGCTCGGTCCTGCGGTTTCTGAGTCCCGAACAGGAGCGCCGCCACTGGCCGCGGAGGCTGGCCTCCGGGGAACTGGAAGGTTATTACTCGGAGGAACCGGCCGGCGTGGAGCCGTGGGTTCGGGCGACCGGAAAACCGGTCGAATTCCACCCGGCCGGGTATGTCGACACAGGCACGTTTCTCGCAGTGAGCGCCCGCGAGCTGGCGGGAAAAGGCAGCTTACGCCGGGAACCCTTTGACTGCGCGCAGCTCCGTATTGAGAATAACGGGGTTTGCTGGAGAGACGTGCGGGCAAAGAAAGTGATTTTCTGTGAGGGCTACAAAGCAGCGCGGAATCCCTACTTCGACTGGCTCCCGTTCACGTCCTCAAAAGGGGAAATCCTGACCCTGAACGCGCCGCGGATTCCCCCGACCAGGATTTTAAACAACGGGAAATGGCTGCTGCCAACCTCCGGCGGGGAAGTCCGGGTCGGAGCGACCTACGCATGGGATCGCCTGGATGAACGGCCGACCGACACGGGGAAACGGGAGCTGCTCGGGGCCTACGAGACCCTGGTCAACCTGCCGCCTGAAGTAATCGACCACCGGGCGGGCGTCCGTTCCGCGGTCAAGGACACCAAACCCGTGATCGGCCTGCATCCGGGACACTCAGCGATCGGCATCTTCAACGGGCTCGGGTCCAAGGGTGTCCTGACCGCCCCCTGTTTCGCCCGCCAGTTCGCCGCCTACCTGGAAACCGGCGCCCCGCTGGACGACGAGGTCGACGTCCGGCGAAATTTCTGACGCCAGCAACCGGCGACTGACAAGGTACAGCTGCCGACTCCGATCCCCCGGTCTCCGATCCGGCAACCGACAACCAATCCCCCGCCCCTTCCGCGACGGCGGGAAAGGATCCCGGACTATTCGACTTGCACCCTTGGCTATTCTCTGAGTTTTTCTCCTGATCGCAGGCATGAACGACAGTGTATCCGGCAGTCCGCCCGCCCAGACGCAGAAGCTTTCGCTGGGAGTTATTTTCCTGACGCTCTTTATCGATCTCATCGGCTTTTCCATCATTTTCCCGCTGTTTCCGGGGATCCTGGATCATTATTTGGCGAAAGAGGGGGAAACCGGCCTGCTCGGGGCGCTCCTGTCCTTTCTGGAGGCCTTTGATCAGCCCGGGGAAGGAAGCGGCCATTTTACCGCGGTGCTTTTCGGCGGCGTGCTCGGGTCGGTCTACTCGTTCCTGCAGTTTCTGACCGCGCCCTGGTGGGGACGCCTTTCCGACCGTTACGGCCGGCGGACGATTCTCCTCTACACGGTCAGCGGGACGGTACTCAGCTACGTACTCTGGTTCTTCAGCGGTTCGTTTCTTGTCTTTATCCTGGCGCGTCTCCTCGGCGGGGCGATGGGCGGGAATCTGTCGGTGGCGTCGGCCGCGATTGCCGATGTCACCCCTCCCGACCGCCGGGCCAAAGGGATGGCTCTGGTCGGGGTGGCCTTCGGGCTCGGCTTTATCATGGGGCCGGTCATCGGCGGCCTCAGCGTCCACATCGACGTCCTCGCCCTCGCCCCGGGTCTGGCGGCGCTGGGGGTGAATCCGTTCTCCGGGGCGGCCCTGGTCGCCTTCGGCCTATCCGCGATCAATCTGGTGTGGGTGTACCTGCGCTTCCGCGAAACCCTCCCGCCCGACCGCCGCAGCGAGCATTTTTCGAAGCGCAGCCCCGGACAGATCTTCAAGGCCCGACTCCAGCCGGCCGTCCGGAAGGCCAACTGGGTGTTTTTCGTCTATATCCTCGCCTTCAGCGGCATGGAGTTCACCTTGACCTTTCTCGCCTGGCAGCGTTTCGAGTACGGACACCTGCAACTGGCTTACATCTTCGTCTACGTCGGATTCCTGATAGTCCTGACTCAGGGCCTGATCGTGCGCAAGGCGGTGCCCTGGATCGGTGAAAAGGCGGTAGCCGTCTGGGGATTGGCTTTCGTCATGATCGGCCTTTTCGTCATCGGCTGGGCGCATACCCCCGGCTGGCTGTACGGGGGGCTGACGTTCATGGCGGTGGGCTCGGGCCTGATCAATCCGGCCCTTTCGGCCCTCGTCTCCCTCTACGCCGCAGCGGAAAAGCAAGGGGAAACGATGGGGGTATTCCGGTCGCTCGGCTCCCTGGGACGGGCGATCGGCCCGATTCTTGCCAGTTTCGTGTTCTGGTGGTATGGATCGACCGTTTCCTACGCGCTCGGAGCAGTGATGCTCCTTCTTCCCCTGGGCATTGCTTTCCTCCTGCCCCGGCCGGGCACGAACCAGGCTTCGGGGTAAAGCTCTATCCCTTATCCCGCCGCTCTCCGGCGCAGGAGGAAGGCCCCGCCCCCGTCGTGCCCGGTTTTCCACGGAAAATGCTCCGTTGCCTTCTCCAGGACAAACCGACCCCGGCTCTCCGCCGCAAAGGCCTCGGCGACCTCCCGGTTTTCCTCGGCCTCGACACTGCAGGTACTGTACACGATCCGGCCTTCGGGACGAACCAGACCCGCGGCGACCCGGAGCAAACGCAGCTGCAAAGCCGCCAGCTCGGCTATTTTCGGGGGCTCCAACAGCCAGCGGGCATCCACCCGGCGGCGAAACACACCTGTGTTTGAGCAGGGCGCATCGAGCAGCACCGCGTCGTAGGCGCCGGGGAGTCCGCGTTCTTCCAGAGCGTTCGAAGACGCCTCCAACAGGTCCATCCCGACCACCCGGGTCTCCCGGCTCCGGGGATACCGGCTGAGATTCTCCTTCAACCGCTCCAGCCGGCCTCCCGGGAGATCCAGACTGACCAGCGTCCCTCCCGCATCTCCTTTCCCAGCCACTTCGGCCAACCACAGGCTCTTTCCGCCGGGTGCCGCGCAAAGGTCGACAACCGACTCGCCGGCCTTCGGGGCCAGCAGCTCCGGCCCCAGCCGGGTCGACGGATCCTGGGAATAGCCCCGGCCCGCCTCCATCAACCGCTCCGCGATTTCCCGGCCGCCGCCGGGGACGCGGTAAAATCCCGCCCACCGCGAAGCCTCCAGAATCCCGGCCTCGTCATCGGAAAGCTCGCCGAAAACCCGCAAGTACCAGGGCGCCGGCTCCTGGTTCCAGCGGAGAAGCTCCCGGGCCCGGTCCCACCCGAACGCGCCGATCCAGCGCGAAACCAGCCATTCCGGGTGGCTGTAGCGCAGCGCGAGCCCGCCGGAACCCCGGGCCTCCGCAGCCATGCGGGAGCCCAGGGTCTCCGGAAGCCGCCTGAGGACAGCGTTGACCAGGCGCACTTCCGGCGCCGTGACCAGCTCCTTGGCCCGCTCGACGGCGTGATGCACCACCAGGGGATCGGCTTGAGGGGCGCGTTCCCTCCCCTCCAGAAGCTCGAATCCGGCAACCATCAGCAACGCCCTGAGGCGGCCCCTGGGGAGCACCCGAACATTTTGTTTGATAGCCCACTCAATCAGCGTTACATTCCTTAAGACGCCAAAAAAAAGGTTCCGGCAGCGACGTCTCTCATTGTCGTGAAGACGACCGGTGGTTCTCTCCCAGAGACTATCGGCACGTTCATTCGTTTTCAGGAACTGATCCGTCAATTCAACGGCTTCGCACCACGCATTCGGCGTTTGTTTCTTTTTCCTTTTCATCCAAGTGTAAAAGGTGACAGAATTATTGTTTACAATTCAATAAAACCTCTCAGATCCATTATGACCGAGGAAGTAATTCAAGAGCTCATCGAGAAAAACCCGCAACTGAAGGCGGCAAAAGACAAACTGCTGCAAATGCAGCCGGGATGCTACTGTATTCATCAGAGCTGGGGGTTCGGCCGGATCAAGGAGTACCGGGAGGGGCAGAACCGTATTGTCATTGATTTTGAAGACAAGGAGGAGCACCCCATGGACCCGGCGTTCTGCGTCACCACCATGGAAATCCTCTCGGACAAGCATCTCCTGGTCCGCCAGCAGACCGAGCCGGCAGTGATCGCGGAAATGATCAGCAAGGATCCGGTGGGGCTGGTCAAGGCCGCCCTGAGCCAGTACCCGAATCAGGCCGCCACCGGGAACGAACTTGAAAACCTTTTTTCCCGGGTGCTGGGTCCTGCCAGGTTTAAAAAATGGTGGACCCCGACCAAGAAACTTTTGGCCAAAGATCCGCATGTTGCGGTTCCCGCAAAGAAAACCGAATGCTACTACATCCGTGAAGACGCCCTCAACGCGGAACAGGAAATCCTGGAAAACTACCAGAGCACCCAATCAGCCAAGCGGAAAATCCGCCTGTCCCGCGAGCTCCTTGAATACGCTGAGACCCGTGAGGATATGAAGGAGTCTCTGGGCGAAGTCCTGGACGACCTCAGCCATGTGATCCGCGAGAGCAACCAGCTCACCGCCTCCGAAAGACTGCAGGGCTCCTGGAGCCGGGACGACCTCGCCAAACTTATCGGCCGCGAAACCGAAGTTTTCTCTCCATCGACAGCCTCGCTCATCCAGGAGACCGCCGACCTGCCGGAGATCGCGGCTCACCTCCCCGGTAACCAACAGAAGCGGCTCCTGCTGCTCATCAAGGAAACCCACCCCGGCGAGTGGAAGCCCCTGGTTTTTGACCTCCTTAAGAACAGCCACGGCAAATTCACCACCGAGTGCGTTAACTTTCTTCTCGAGAATGACTGCGAGGACGAGCTGGCGGCCACGCTTAAGAGATGGCTGCACGAGCAGAATCTCCGTTCCCCGGTACTCTACTGGATCGTCAAGAACCGCCATTCGCGGAAGTTCTCGCGCTCACTGGAGGGACTCATCACGCCCCGGTTCCTCAACGCCATCTTCTTCGCCATCGACTACGAAGCTCTGCAACTGTCGGGCGCCCGGAAGATTCCGCTTGCCGAGATTCTGCACGACGACAAGGACCTGATACGGGATCTGCTCCTGACCGCCGATACGGAAATCGCCCGCGACCTGGCCAACAATCTCCTGATCAACCAGGGATTCGAGGAGCTGACCAAGAAATCGCTGCTCGCCCGATTCATCAAGCATTTCCCGAGCGTGCAGACGCTGGTATCCGGAGACAGCGAATCGGAAGACGAGCGCCTCATCGTCTCCCGCGAGAGCTATGAGCGGCGCGGCAAGGAGTACGAGGAGATCGTCAGCAAGAGGATCCCCGAAAACAGCAAGGCGATCGCGGCCGCGATGGAGCACGGCGACCTCCGGGAGAATTCCGAGTACAAGATGGCCAAGCAGGATCAGCAGATGCTCCTCGCCAGAAAGGCAAATCTCGAGAAGGATCTGTCCCGGGCCGAGATCACGGACTTTTCGCAGGCACCGACCGATCAGGTGGGTATCGGCAGCGTCGTCGGACTCCGCCAGGGCTCCACCAACCGCAAAGTGGTCTATTCCATCCTGGGTGCCTGGGACAGCGATCCGGAGAACAACGTCCTGTCCTACAAGACGCCGCTCAGCCAAAGCCTCCTCGGGCAAAAGGAAGGCGACACCATCGAACTTGAGATCGCCGACACCAAGGAATCCTGGAAAATCGAGTCCGTCTCCCGTTACCACAAGGGAGACTGATTTTTTCCCGGCGCCCGGCCGAAGTCCCGGTCATTCCATGACCTGGGGTCGGCCGGCGCCCATCACCACCTGACGTGCCTGATCCCTGGGATACTTTAAAACTCCTCTCCGATCCCACGCGCCTCCGGCTCATGGCATTGTTGAGACGCGAAGAACTCTCGGTCGCGGAGCTTCAGGAAATTCTCGATATGGGGCAGTCACGCATCTCCTCTCATCTGGCGCTCCTGCGGCAGGGCAGCCTGGTCACGGACCGCCGCCAGGGAAAGAAGACCTTCTATTCCCTCAGCCCCAAGCTTTCTCCCGGCAATCTCGAACTGGTCCATTCCTCCTGCCGCGCGATCGAGAGTCTCCCCGAGATCAAATCGGATGAACAGAATCTCGAACGAATCCTGGAACGTCGCCAGCGTTTCGCGGCAGAGTACTTCAACACACTGGCCGGGCGCCTGGGCAAGAACTACTTCCCGGGCCGTTCCTGGGAGGCCTTCGGCCACTTTCTACTCAAGATCACCCCCCGGATCAAGATCGCCGATCTCGGCGCGGGCGAGGGCCTGATCTCCCAGCTGCTCGCCCCGAGAGCCGAGCATGTCTATTGCATCGACCAATCGCAACGAATGGTGGAAGTGGGAGCTGAATTGGCCAAAAAGAATGGCTTGAGCAATCTCGAATACAAACTCGGCAACATCGAAAATGTTCCCTTACCTAATCGCTCCGTCGACGTGGCGCTGCTCAGCCAGGCGCTGCACCACGCCCGCCACCCCCAGGCCGCGGTCAATGAAGCCTACAGGATACTGAAACCGGAAGGCCAGATCATCGTCCTCGACCTGAAAGAACACGATTTCGAGAAAGCGCGCGAATTGTACGCGGATCTCTGGCTCGGATTTCCCGAAAACACGCTTTACACGTTTCTCCGCGAGGCGGGTTTTCAGAATATAGAGGTCAGCATCGTCAGTCGCGAAAAACAGGAACCGTTCTTTCAGACGGTTCTCGCCGCCGGGATCAAGACGGGAGCGTAAGGGGGAAAGGTTATTCGTTATTGGTTATCGGATATCGGCGATCACGTGATCGGTTGTCGGAATTCCGCCATGACACGAATAACGATCAACCGATAACCGATCGCCCCGCTCACCCCAGCGTAACCAGGGCGATCTCGGGACGGCAATTGATCCGGACCCGCGTCCGGATGACTCCGAGGCCGCGATTGACCAGCATGGTCCGCCCGCCCTCCTGGAAAAGGCCCTCGGCATAACGGCTTCCGTATCTGGAGGGGATATGCCCGGGAAGAGCTCCGTAGAAGGGAATTCGCACCTGGCCGCCGTGAGTGTGCCCGGCAAAAATCAGGGCATTCCGGGGGTCCTCCATCTCAGGAAAAAGGTCCGGATTGTGCATAAGGACAATTGCCGGAGCGGCGGGATCGATTCCCTCAAAGGCTTTCCGCAAATCAATCACCTCGGTCCCAAAGTCACGCAATCCGACCAGCGGCAGGTGCTGACCTGCCCGTTCCAGCAGAATATTTGAATCCTGCAAGAGCGGAATCCCGGCGCGAGCCATTACTTCGGTCACCTCATGATAAGCTGCTGCAACATCATGATTTCCCATCACGGCATAAACGCCAAGATCCGCCCGAAGCCGGCCCAGTAACGATTCGAGCGGCTCGACAAAACGCTTCCGGATCTCCGGCCGCCCGACATCCTCATCCATCGTAACGTAATCGCCGGTCAGCACGACAAGGTCGGGGTTCAGTGCATTTGTGATTTCAATACACTCATCCAGGTAACCGAGCGGGACGATGTCGCTGTGATGCAGATCGGTAAGTTGCGCGATCCTCAAACCGCTGAATGCCTCCGGCAGCCCTTCCAGCGTGATGCGTCGCCGGCTCACGACCGGGTTGTAAGGCGAGTAATGAAAGGCATTCCAATAGCTTCCCGCCCCGGCTGCAGCGGTCACCCCGAGAATCTTCAAGAATCGCCGGCGGCTCAACCGACGCCCATCCCTCCCGCCGGCGGCGGGCATTTGCATGAGATAAGGGCGTTCGCGTTCCCGTTGATTCATGATCCGCTTATTGATAAATCCGAAGTCGAAGCAAAATCCCGGACGCGCCCGGGGGGAACGCGACAGATGAACCTCGGCATGAAGGTCATCATCCGGAAATCCGGGACAGACGCAAGCCTGTGCGGTTTCAACAAGAGGTAAAAAACCCTTTCACAATTGTTTAATTTTCCTTTTGAATGAACCTTTCCCTGCCGGCCGGTTCCATTTACCGGACGGTGGATTCTCTTGCGTATCTTTGCATGGACAGCGAGCACGACAGATTAAAAATGCTGCGACACGCCCGAATTCGGCGGGTGAAGCAGCTTTTGCGATGGCTCCCCCGCCGCACCAATATCCAGCGCTACCCCGTGCTCAAGTGGTTTTCCGAACGGGCACGCAAACACCCCTTTCTCTGGTCGTTCAAAGTCGCGAACACGACGCCCGCCTTCTATGCCGGCTCGATCATCGCCTTTCTCCCCCTGTACGGCATCCAGCTTGGCCTGGCGTTTTTTGCCGCCGTTTTTTTCCGCGCGAACCTTCCGATCCTGTGCGGGCTTCAGTTACTCAGCAATCCCCTGTCGGTACCGATCATTTACCCGCTCAATTTTTTTGTCGGCAAGCGGGCCATTCATTTCTTCGCCTTCGGTGGCGACCCGGGCAACTGGGCCAACTGGTTCAATTCCCTCATGGTGGGCGGGTTCATCATCGGCCTCATTTTCGGAGCCGTGATCGACTGCCTGTACCGGGTCGCCGCCTGGCAGGCGGCGACACAGTACCAGAGAATCAAAGCGCACCGTGAGACAACGCGGCACGAGGATTAATGGCTCTGGCGTTCAATAAACGGATTCGGCCGGAACCCCGCCCTCATCCGGTTCAAGGACCTCGCCTTCCGCATCCACCGGAATCACCAAAACCCGCAGGGCCTGATCCGGGTGTAGGTAGTCGCGGGCCAGGGATTCCAGATCCCCGGCGGTTATCGACTCGAAGTCCTCGGACATCCGCCGCGCCCATTCGAGGCGCTGCGGATACTCCTGGGAACTGGCGAGGACCGAGTTGATCCAGTAGCTGTTCTCCCGAACGGTATCGCGCAACGAGGTCAGCACGGGGCGCAGGGCCCGCTGGAGTTCACTCTCGGAAATTTCACCTCCGTGAAGCTCGCCGGCGATCTCCACAACAACAGCCGCGACCTCATCCGCTTTTTCCGGATCGACGCCGACGAAACCGAAAAACCAGCCGTAATCGCGGTAGGTGTCGCTCGTGTCGCTGACGGCCCGGGGACTGTAGGCCTCGCCCATTTCCTCGCGGATGCGCACCCGCATCCGGTCCGAAAAAACGCGGGAGAGGACGCTCAACCGGCGATTCCGTTCGATATCCCACATGTCGGTTGTGGGCCAATAGACGGCAGCCACGGCACTCGGAATCCGGGATTCGAATTCAAACCGCTTTTCGCGGCCGCCTTCCGGCTTAGAAACTACCCGTTTACCGGAGAGCTCTTCCTTCTCCGAGGCCCGCTCCGGCAAGGCCCCCAGCGTGGCGGCCACTTTTTCCACAACCGCGTCCGGATCCCCGAAATCGCCCACCAGGGAAATTTCCAGGTAGCCGCTGTCGAGCGGCTTTTCAAGCCAGGAGCGCACATCGCCCAGATCCAGCTCGAGCACCGCCTCTTTTGGCGGCAACCCGAACCGGTAATCATCGCCGGCCAGGAAACGCGCGACACGGTCCCGCAGGACTCCGCCGGCCGTGTGACTGGCTTCCGTGTACACCTCGTCAAACCGGTCCCGGGCACGGCGCAAGGCCTCGTCCCGATACCCCGGATCCGCAATATACGCCGCCAGCAAGTGCAACTGGGCCTCCAGATCGTCCGGGGTCGTGGTTCCGCGGAAGGAGAAGGCGTCGTCTGAGACGGAAAAACGCCACCCGACGTTGCGACCGGCGAAAATCCGGCGGAGTTGATCGGATGAATGTTCGCCGAGACCGCCGCGAATGAAGGTTTCCGAAGCGAGCAGCGCCAGGCCCGGCTGCTCTTCCGGCTCGGTCAACCGGCCTCCGCCCAGCCGGACCGCCAGCCGCACCTCGTTCGACGAAAAATCGGTCTGTTTCAAGTTGAGCCGAACCCCGTTCTCAAAGGCAAGCTGGTGGATATCGAGATCCTCGATGTGCTTCCGTTCCGCAACGCTCCCCGGCGCGCCGAACGAATCGTAAGCAAACGCTACGTCCTCGAACGCTTCGGGCGGTTCCACTTCGGTGGCGGCGCTTTTCCGGTAAACGGCCAGGATCGTTTCCTCGGGATCGGGGAATTCGACATTGCCGGCCACGAAAAAAAACCGGTTTCCCTCCGGAAACGCCTCCCGCAGGGCCTCCCGGCACGCCTCCACGGTCAGATTCTCCAAAGCCGGCTTCATGAGCGCCAGCTCGGAATGGGGGTCGGTAAAAACCGTGTTTCCGGAAAACGAAGCTACCAGGCCCTCGGCGAGATCGCGCGAGCGGCGGGTCGGCGCCTGCCGGGCGGCTTCTTCGAAAGAATTGATGAGATTGGCACGAACCTCCCGCAGTTCTCCCTCCCGAAACCCGAAATCGAGCGCCCGGCGAAGCTCGCGTTCGCCCGTTTCGAGCGCCTCTTCCCAGTCGCCCGGACGGGAATGCAACTCGACTGAGGCGTTGGTGAAAAAGTCGAAAAGGTCGTAGGCGGCCACCGAGGCCCGTGAAAACGGCGCGCCCTCCTCCTGCGCCAGTACGTCGAGTCGCCGGTTCAGCATCTGCATGGCGACCGAACGCTTCAGTTTCTCAAGGCGATGGGCGGAAGTGTCCGGGCGCGGTTCGTAGGCCTGCACGCTCTGGATGGCCACCCGGGTGGTTGACGCTTCCGTTTCGGAATGCAGGCGGGCGGCGCCGTCCCGGGCCGCCACCCGGCCGAGTTCCGGCTCATCCGGCTCCGGGCGCTTCGCTTCAAACCCCCCGAACTGTTCTTCGATCAGCGGCTCGACGTCCTCCGGGTCCACTTCGCCCACGATGACAATCCCGGTACGTTCCGGACGGTACCAGGACTCGAAAAAATCGAGCAAATCCTCGCGCCCCGCACTCTCGAGCACCTCCCGTGCCCCGATGGGAAAACGATCAGGGATGATCGAATCGGGCAACAGAAAGGCAAATTCTTCGAGGGCGGTGCGAAAACGGACGGAATCGCGGGAGCGCTTTTCACTGAGAATGACTCCGCGTTCGGACTCCACCTCTTCCTCTTCGATCAGCATCCGGTCGACAAAATCACGCAGGACCAGGAGGGCCTCGTCGACCGAGGAACGGTCGTTGTCCGGCAACTCGATCTGGTAAACGGTTCTGTCGAACCCCGTGTACGCATTGGTGTCGGCGCCGAAACTCATTCCCAGGTTCTGAAAATACTCCACAAGCGTTCCCGCTTCGAAGTTTTCCGTTCCGTTGAACGCCATGTGCTCCAGATAGTGCGCCAGTCCCCGCTGGTCCTCGCGCTCCTGCAGCGAACCCGCACGAACAAAAAGGCGAAGACTGACCCGGCCGCGCGGCTCCTGATTCGGCATGATCGCGTAACGCAGCCCGTTTTCCAGTTCGCCGAACACCACGCTCGCATCCGGCGAAAGGTCGCTTTGTTCAAAAGGCCAGGATTCGGACTCCGCCGCTCCCTGCAGGAGTACGGAGCCGCACAGCAGGACGGCAACGGTCGCGAAAAGGTTTCTCCAGATCATAATCATTTCAGTGTGAATTCAAATTGCGGATTCTACGAGTAGACGACAGGAAAAACAGAGCTTTGCTCAATTTTTATAAAAACCCGGTCTGTGACATTGTGACATTCCCGTCCCCTGCCTCCCGTCCCCTGTCCCCTGTCTCCTGCCCCCTGTCCCCTGCCTCCCGCCCCCTGTCCCCTGCCTCCTGCCTCCCGTCCCCTGTCCCTTCAGTGAACCAGGCGCGGCGGCTCCTCTCCGGGCGGTGTCGTCCGAGCCAGCATCGCCTGTGCGTGGGAAAGACCCTGCCGACTCACCAGGGCCACCACCGTGCCCTCGACGCCGTCGCCGCAAAGCCGCGCCCCGTACACGCCCCGGTCCGGTCCCAGGTCCATGAGGGCATCGACCCGGCGGTCCGCTTCCGCGCATCCCAAACCGGCCGGGGCCAACCCTTCGTGGGATTGAAGCATGAGCTCCCCGACCTGACCGAGAATCTCCTCACGGTTGTCCGCGTCCAGCCCGCGCAACAATGACAGCGCCAGCGTGCAGCGAAAATGTTCTTCAATCGGAAAGCGCAGCGCCGCGTTCACTTCATAGGTTTCCGATGGACACACCCGGAGCGGGGGTTCGATCGCGGTGTCGACCAGCTCTGTAAACAACGAACCCTTCATGCGCAGCGGAACGTTTTCCCGCGCGTGACGCAGGAACAGGGACAGGGGGATTTCCGCCGAGTAATGCCAGGCCCTCCCGAGGCACCGCTCAAGAATCTTTCGTCCCATGAAGGCGGCCGTGCGTGAGCGCAGAAGAGCTTCGCGCCTGGCTTTCCCGGCTTCGGCCCCCGGCCACCCAACCACCAGCAGATCCTCGGGCATCCGCGCCAACGGAAACAATTCATCCGGACGGCACAGGACCGGAAGCAGGGCCCCCGCCTCGGCGTGCGCGGGAGCCAGCTTGTCCGCCAGCGTCGAAGAATCCCCTATCAAATCCCTCCGTGCCTGGTGCGCGATGCGGCCGGCTTCGGTACTGAGGAACTGGCGCCCGGCGACCTTTTCCAACGCCAGCAAGACCGCGATCTGCACGGCCGAGCTCGCGCCGAGCCCGCCCCCGGCGGGAACCTCCGAGCGGATGGAGATCCGCAGCCCCTCCCCGAACACCCACACCCGCGTCTCGGAAAAAATCAGAAGACTGCCCAGCGGTAAACGCGCCCTCTCCGGCACCTCCGCCCGCTTGAACAGTGCCCGCAACTGGTGACGCGGAGCCCGGCGGCGCAGCGCCTCCTTAAAGGGTCGAAAATCGAGTTCGACCGGTTCCCCGCCCGCCTGTTCAACCGTGACGCCGTGCCCCTCGACCTCCTCAACGGTTACATGGACCTCGCGCGACAGAGGCATCTGGAGGACCAGCGCCCCCTGATGCCGGCTCGGCCCGCCGAGAAGGTCCACCCATCCCGGCGCCCGCGCCTCGGCCCTGGACCGCTGCCTGGCAGCACGATTAAAAAACATGGCACCTATCCCAAAACACCGCGGGAGAACGGCGCGAGGAAAAATAATTTCAACAGTCAGCTGTTGCAAATTCCTGATAGAAGGCTTTTGTTTGATCAATCAAATTACCAACAATCTAATAATAGAAATGAGAAACCGCTTCCGCCAAAAATTTGACCGTCTGCTCAAAACCGGCGCGATTGCGCCACTCCTGCTCATCCTTTTCGGCTGCGGCCCCAATGACCACGGCTCGGCGAATGACGACCGCCCGGTCGTGGTGACGAGCTTCACGGTTATTGAGGATTTCACCAGGCAGGTGGCCGGAGACCATATCAACGTGCGCGTCCTGGCGCCCGCGGGTGCCGAAGTTCACGAATGGGAGCTCTCTCCGCGGAATTTCATTGACCTGGAACGGGCCGACCTGGTGTTCACCAACGGTTTCGGCCTCGAACAATGGATTCCCCAACTCCGGGCGACTCTCTCGGACGGCGTCGACATCGTCCCTGTCGCTGAAAAGAGCGGTTACGAGACGATCCCCATTCGCACGGGAGATCTGGAGGGCAACCCGGATCCTCACCTGTGGATGGATCCCCGGGCGGTGGCGGCCTACGTCGAGGTCATCCGCGACCGGCTGATCGAACTCGATCCCGCCCACGAAGCGAGCTACCGTGAGAACGCGGAAAACTACCTGGAGAAACTCGACACCCTCCATTCGGAGTTGGAGCGTCACTATTCCGCCATTGCGGAAGACAAACGACTGCTGGTTACCAGCGAGGCGGCCTTTCTCTACTTCGCCAAGCGCTACGGATTTCGTCACGAGGGCATCTGGGGAAGCAATGCGGAGGAAGAAGGCACGCCCCGGCAGATCGCCCGGATCATTGATCTGATCCGCGAGCGGGAACCGGCCGCGCTTTTCTGGGAAAGCACGATTACCGACCGCTACGTGCAAAGCGTCTCGGAAGAGACCGGCGTCCCGATCGCCGGCCCGCTCTACGTCGACTCGCTGGGCGGGCCCGGCTCGGGCGCCGAGTCCTACCTCGACCTGATGCGCTCCAACGCGAAGCTGATCGTCGAAGCCTTGACGGGAGGAGACGCATGATTCAAAACCTGCACCCAACGATGACAGTGGAATCGAGCGACCGGAAGTTTTCCCGGAATCAGCCCCGTCCCGCCGAAACCAAGCCGCTGCCGCCGGCGATCGCGGCGGAAAACCTGTCGGCCTCCTACGGCGGCCCTCCCGTTCTCCACCGATTCAATCTGACCCTTCCGCAGGGAGAGCTCGTGGCGTTGATCGGTCCCAATGGAGCGGGCAAGTCGACCTTCTTCAAACTGCTGAGCGGCGTTATGCGTCCGACGGAAGGAAGTATTTCCGTATTCGGAAAACAGGTACGCGACCAGCGGCGCCGCAGCACGGTCGCCTACGTTCCCCAGGAGGAGCAGATCGACTGGGATTTTCCGATCTCGGTCTGGGACGTGGTTCTGGCCGGACGCTTCGGGCGGATCCGCGAGGAAGGATTTCCGCGGCGCCTGGCCCCGCCGTGGTTTTCATCATCCCTTCACCACGATGCGGCGCACGAGGCGCTCTCGGCGGTCGAGATGCTCAAGCTCGCTTCGCGCCCGATCGCCGCGCTTTCCGGTGGACAGAAAAAGAGGGTTTTCCTCGCCCGCGCGCTGGCCCAGGAAGCCCGGATGCTCCTGCTTGACGAACCGCTGGCGGGGGTTGACGGGCGCTCGGCGGAATTGATTTTCAACGTGTTCTCCAGGGCACGGAAGGAAGGGCGAACGCTGATCCTGGTCACTCACGACCTCGCCAGCGCGGAAAAGTACGCCGACCGGATTGTCCTTATCAACCGCACCGTGATGGCCGAGGGGGCGCCGGAGAAGGTACTGACCCTGGAGAATCTGGCGAAAGCCTTCGAGGGAGGCTTCATTCCCGCCCGGTATGAACAATGACCGGCGTCACCCGCCGCGTCCCGAAAGCTTCGGAATTGCGGGATTGGTGTAACCCGTCGTCCCACATGAACAGAAGAGTTTCACGAGAACGCGAGCGACATTGAAATGAGCGGAGTAGTTTTGCAACTGTCGGCCGAGGGAAGCGGCCCTCTCTATCAGTGGGGGGAAGCCCTGGTGGACGTTCTGATCGCGGCCCTGATGCTCTTGGTCAATTTATTTCCGGAGCGCATTTCGGAACCGTTTCAATACGGTTTTATGCAGCGCGCGCTGCTGACCTCGATCGTAGTGGGGGCGGTCTGCGGGGTTCTCTCGTGTTTCGTGGTCCTGAAACGTTGGGCGCTGCTCGGCGACGCCATTTCTCACGCGGTGCTTCCCGGTGTCGCGATCGCCTACCTGCTCGGACTCCCCTTCTTCATCGGAGCCTTTGTTTCCGGTGCGCTCACCTCCCTGGGGATCGGTGCGATCGAACGCAACACACGCGTCAAGGAGGACGCGGCGATGGGCATCATGTTTACGGGGGCCTTCGCCCTGGGGGTGGTCATCATCAGCCAGATCGCCACGTCGACGCATCTGATGCATATTCTTTTCGGCAACGTCCTCGGGGTCCGTACCCCCGTGCTTTTCCTAACCCTGCTGGCCGGGGCGATCACCCTTTCGACCGTATTCCTGTTCTACAAGGAGTTCCTGCTTTATGTATTCGACCCGGTTCAGGCGAGCGCCCTGGGCATGAATACCGCCATGCTCCATTACGGCCTCATGCTCCTGCTCACCCTCACCATCGTTGCCAGCCTGGAGACCGTGGGGATCATCCTGGTCGTGGCGATGCTGATCACGCCGGGTGCCACCGCTTATCTGCTGGTCAACAGCCTGCCAAGGATGATGCTGGTCGCGGCCGCGGTCGGCGTGTTTTCGGCGGTTGTCGGGCTCTATATTTCCTTCGACAGAAACATCGCCTCGGGAGGCACCATCGTCCTGGTCGCAACGGCGATCTTCGGACTCGCGTTCCTCTTCGGCCGCCAGGGAGTTCTCGCCGGAATGCTCCGGCACCGGGCGGCGGCGAAAGAAGCGTGAAAACGAGTTCCGAATCCAAAGCGGAACCTTGAGCCGGCGGGAATACCCGGCCACCCCCGGCCGGCGGACGCCGCGGCACAAGCCTCGGCCATCGCCGGGACCCGTTTCGCCTCGGCACGGTCTTTTTAGACTTGAAGGGAAGGCCCGGAATCGAGCATGTTGATTGCTTTTCCGTCATTCATGTCGTCGCAAACATCCTTGAAAGTTTTGGTGGTCGGTTCCGGGGGGCGCGAGCACGCGCTGGTTCAGGCCTGCCGGGAAAGCCCGCTCTGCCGCGAGGTGATCGCCGCCCCGGGAAACGGCGGGATGGCCGGTGACATCACCTGTTTTCCCGTGGCCGCCGACAATCTCGAGGGTCTTGCCCGGCTCGCTTCGGAACAGGAAGTGGATCTGGCGATAATCGGCCCCGAAGTTCCCCTCAGCCTCGGTCTGGCCGATAGACTTCGCGAGAACGGCGTTCTGGTTTACGGCCCGGGAAAAAAGGCCGCGCGACTCGAAGGGAGCAAGGTCTTCACCAAGGAACTCCTAGAGAAGTACGGTATTCCCACGGCGGAATCGGCAACCTTCACCCGCTCCGCGGACGCCCTGAACTACCTGGGGGAGCGGGCGCGATATCCCGTCGTGGTAAAAGCCGACGGCCTGGCCGCCGGCAAGGGCGTGTTGATAGCCGGCGACCGCGAAGAGGCCGAAAAAGCGGTCCGCGCCTGCCTGGACGAGAGGAAGTTCGGCGACAGCGGCGGCACCATCCTGATCGAAGAGCACCTGACAGGCGAAGAGGCATCGATTCACCTCATGGTTTCCGGAACCTCGTTCGTGGTCCTGCCGACCAGCCAGGATCACAAACGGATCGGTGACGGCGATACCGGGCCCAACACCGGCGGCATGGGTGCGTACTCGCCGGCTGAAGTGGTCGATCCGGAATCGCTCGAGGTCGTCCGCGACCGGATCATTCAGCCGTCGGTGGACGCGATTGCGGCCGAAGGGCTCGATCTGCTGGGAACCCTGTTCATAGGAATCATGCTGACCGAATCCGGTCCCCGGGTACTCGAGTTCAACGTCCGTTTCGGCGACCCGGAGACTCAAGTGATCCTGCCGCGGATGGAAACCGACCCCCTGGAACTGATGCTGGACTGCGCTTCGGGAAAACCTTTGACCAAAGAGTTGCAGATCCGGCCGGAACCCGCTCTGTGCGTCGTGATCGCGGCCGGCGGGTACCCGAAAAGCTACCGGAAGGGCGATTTGATCGAGTTTCCTCCGAAAACACCGACTAACGCCTTTATTTTTCACGCCGGAACCTCGACCGATCGGGAAGGACGAATCGTGACCGCGGGCGGACGGGTGCTCGGCGTCACCGTCCTGGCTGAAACCCTGGCCGGGGCGGCCCAACAAGCGTACGCGCTCTGCGAGGAAATCCGCTTCGCCGACAGCTACTACCGCCGGGACATCGGCGCCAAACAACTTTCGCGCGAGCCCTAGGAGCCTTTCGGCGAAGCCCGACGGACTCCTGAAAGCCGGCCGGAACTCGCCGGCGAGTGTCGCAACCAGCAGCTTTTTATGATAAATTCGCTCATAAAGTCCCACATCCACCTTTGGATCACATTGCTGACAGCGACCGGCTGTTTCGTCGTCTCCCTGTCCGCGGAGGACAGCCGCACGTTCTCGTCCGTGAGTGAGCTGTGGAAGGACCGCGAGGTCTTCCTCCCGGAATTTTTTCCGGAAATGGAAACGCTCTCGGCGGACGATATCTTTATCGAAGGACTGAAAAACCGTTTTCCCAACCGGATCCACCGCGAAATGCCCGAGCTCGAGCCGGGCCCGGCCGAATCACCGCGAATCGAAACCCTGATGGAAGGTGTCAACTACGTGCGGGTTTACGATTTGGGAAGAGCTTTGTCAGCGCTGGAAGACCTGGTGGCAGCAAGCACCCTGGTGGTCGACCTGCGGCATGTTCAGGCGGGACGGGACGACACCCTGGCCCTTGGAGCCCTTCTTGCGCTCAACGAAACAGTGGAGCTCTCGCTCTCCGAATCGGCAGCCGGAAATGAGGCGAACGCCGAGGCGCAGCACCTGCCGATCCAACCGGCCGGTCTCCGTCGTCCGTTGCAGCCGGTCTTTGTGCTCACCAACCGCGAAACCGCCGGACCGGTCGAAACGTTGCTGGCGGAACTCAAGGACAAGGGCCAGATCATTTCCATCGGCACGCCGACCGCTGGAAAAACGGGATCCTTCCGGCGGGTCCTCGAGGAGCCTCCCCTTTATGTCCTCAGCAGCGAATTGCGCCCCTCCTCGGGGGATTCCCTCCTCGAGACCGGATTCGTTCCGGCAGTTCGCATGACGGTATCGCCGGATCAAGACCGGAAAGCCTACGAGGCGATGGAAGAGGGGAAATCGATCCTCGCCCTGGTCGGCGCCGACGGAGACAACGACGAGCCTCCGCCCGAGCCGGGAGAACTCAGGGAACTGCTCGACCGGGAAGAAAGCCGTGAGCCCGACGAGAACTCGGAACCCGTCGACACCATCCTGCAACGCGCCTACTTTATCGCCACCGCATTGAAATCCATGGGGAAGATCGCCCCCCCCGAATCAAACTGAGCCATGGCCGCCTTTCCCGGAACCGTCCTTTTCGTATGTACGGCAAATATCTGCCGCAGCCCCATGGCACAGAAACTTCTCGAGCACGCCCTGCAAAACGAATCTCCTTCTCTTTCGAGCCTGGAAGTGAAATCCGCCGGCGTTGCGGCCTACCCCGGAGACCGCGCCTCGGAAAACGCGGTTCGCGCCCTGAAGAAGGTCGGCATCGAACTCGAAGACCACCGCAGCCAACCGGTCACAAGCAATCTCCTGGCCGAATCCCTCGCCGTGTTCTGCATGACGGAAAACCACAGGCGCCTGCTCAACGCCCAATTCTCGAACCTTCCCGAGCACGTCTACCTCATCCGCGAATTCCTCCCCGCGGAAAAGGGACGCGAAGTCCCCGACCCCTTCGGCGCCGACCTCGAAGCCTACGAGGCCTGCCGCGACAGCATGGTGGAGGCCATCCCCCCGATCCTCCGTTTTCTCAAGACCCTGGTTTGAGGCGGATCCGGACCGTCCCTCCCGCATGCGAAACCGCGACACTCACTCCGTTTCCCCGCTGCAAAAAAAGCCCTTTACCTGACGGCCATTTTCCGGGAAGCTGTCCGTTTACAAGTTATGACGGTTTCAGAAAAAAACACACTCTCTCCCGCCGCTCTCTCGGATCTCGATCCGGACATACACGCCGCTATCCAGTCCGAGTGCGAACGGCAACAGAATCACATCGAGCTGATCGCTTCGGAGAACTTCACCCTCCCCGCCGTGATGGCCGCCCAGGGAAGCGTCCTCACAAATAAATACGCCGAGGGCTACCCCGGGAAACGCTGGTACGGCGGATGCGAGTACGTCGACGTCGTCGAGCGACTCGCCATCGAACGCGCCAAGGCGCTCTTCGGAGCCGAACACGCCAACGTCCAGCCGCATTCGGGGAGTCAGGCAAACACGGCGGTCTACCTCTCCGTCCTGAAACCCGGGGACAAGATCCTCACGATGAATCTGAGTCACGGCGGCCACCTGACCCACGGGCACCCGATGAATTTCAGCGGGCAGCTCTTCCATGTCGTCAATTACGGGGTCGGCGAGAAGGACGAACGGATCAACTACGACGAAATCGCCGAGGTCGCCGCCCGGGAAAAACCGGCCATGATCACCGTCGGCGCCTCCGCCTACTCGCGCGTCATCGACTTCGAACGCATGGGGCAAATCGCCCGCGACTGCGGCGCTTTCCTGCTCGCCGACATCGCGCATATCGCCGGACTGGTCGCGGCGGGAGTTCACCCCTCGCCGGTTGCCCACGCCGATTTCGTCACCACCACCACCCATAAGACCCTGCGCGGGCCCCGCGGTGGCCTGATTCTGTGTCCGAAAAAACACGCCAAAGCCATTGATTCATCGGTGTTTCCGGGAATTCAGGGAGGTCCCCTGATGCACGTGATTGCGGCCAAAGCGGTCTGCTTCCTGGAAGCGGCCAAGCCCGGGTTCAAGACCTACCAGGAGCAGGTCGTCACCAACGCCCGAACCCTGGCCGAAAGCATGGCTTCCCGCGGTTTTCGCATCGTCAGCGGAGGAACCGACAACCATTTGATGCTTATTGATTTGCGTAACAAGAACGCCGAGCTGACCGGAAAAAAGGCTCAGGAGGGACTTGACCGGGCCAACATCACCTGCAACAAAAACACGATTCCCTTCGAAACCCGGAGTCCCTTCCAGGCGAGCGGCATTCGGCTCGGGACTCCCGCGGTCACCTCGCGGGGCATGGGCGAAGCCGAAATGAAAGAAATCGCCGAAGCGCTCGATCTTGTTCTCAGTCAACCGGATTCAGAAGATTCAGTTGCTTCCGCAAAGGAAAAGGCGCTCTCTCTCTGCCAACAGTTTCCACTCCCTTACCAATTTTAAACTTGCACGCCCGATTTAATATGGCACCTTCCTCAAACAGTTACTGTCTTTAAGGCTTGGAACGGTGTGAAATATTCATTAATTTCCAAGTGACAAACCGTGCAGCGTAAGCTACTTTAGTTATAGCTAGTAAAATAAGTTAGAAACGAACGAACGGAAACCAAACGAGCAACAAGCACTCACTCACCCAAGCAAGATAAAACCAACAAACTCAATCCGTAACACGTATATGAAAACGCATCCCAAAAAGGGCTTCACCCTGATCGAGCTCCTAACCGTCATCGCGATCATCGGCATTCTTGCCTCGATCCTTATTCCGACTGTTAGCAAAGTCCGGGAAACCGCTCGTCGCACCGTCGACAGCAGCAACCTAAGGCAGGTCGGGCAAGCTTCCTTGATCTATGCCAATGACAATCGCGAGCGTCTGCCGGGCGAAGACACCAACGGCAACGGTCCGACTATCTTCAACGACCAGGACGTCAACAACATCCATTACTTTGCCGCTGCTCTGGCCCTTGGCGGCGGATTGAACGACGCTTCAATCTGGATCTCGGCCAGCGACAACGAAGCCGACGCGAGCGACAAGTCCACCGTCCTGAACCAGCAGAGGGACGACGTCCACACCGATTTCGACGGCGAGGTACTGAGCTTCCAGGTCGTGGCAGGGCTGTCGACCAGCTTCTCCTCCACCACTCCGGTCGCCTTTACTCGCGGCCTCGGTCAGGACGGACGCTGGGTCAGCCGCAGCGACGGTTCGGTCTACGGCTCGGATGGCGGCCACATTGTCTTCCTCGGCGGCAACGTCAACTGGAAGCGCGACAATCGTGACGACAACCGCTTGGTTGCCTACGACGACTCAGTCGGCGATCAGGGACGTACCGAAAACATCCTGGATACCTTTACGACAAGGCAGCAGGTGTTCGTCGAAGGCTCCGGGCCGATCGGCAACAACACCGCCGGAAACGCCAACTAAGTCTGTACGAAATTCATTCGGCAAAAGGAGCCGGGTCTTGCGACCCGGCTCTTTTTTTGTCCCTATGTCAGGGACTCTTTCTTCATCAACCATGACCGCACCGACCTACATCATCGGGCACAAGAACCCGGATGCCGATTCGATTTGTTCCGCCCTCGCCTATGCCGACTTCAAACAACGGCGAGGAGAAAAGGAATGCCTGGCCGCGCGCTGCGGCAATTCGAATGCGCGAATCGACACGATCCTGGAACGATTCAGAACGCCGCTCCCGCCTTTTATCGGCGACGTCACGCCCCGCATCCGCGACATCATGGTCAGTGAGGTGATCAAGACCCGCCGCGGGGCGACCTGTGCCGAGGCGCTCGAATTGATCGACACCCACGACATCCGGATTCTCCCGGTGATCGGCGAAAACGATCTTCTGGAGGGGACTGTATCCATTTTTCAGCTCGGCAAGTACTTCATTCCGACCATGCGGGAGCCCAGGGAAATGCGGCGTGTCCCATCGACTTCCGTCCGCGCGATTATCGATTCATTGAAAGCGCAGGTCCTCCATGCCACCGAAGAGGACCGGCAGGAAGACCTGTTCGTCCGTGTGGGAGCCATGGACATCCGCTCATTCGGCAATTTCTCAAAAACCGACGCCATTCCGCCCGATCAGAGCATCATCGTCGTCGGCGACCGCCGGGATATCCAGGAACACTCGATCCGCATGGGCGTGCGGCTTCTGGTGATCACGGGAAATCTCCAGGTGGAAGAGGAGATCGTGCGGATGGCCAGGGAGCACGGTACTTCCCTGATCGTCAGCCCCTACGATTCCGCCACCACCGCCTGGAGCACCCGCTGCGCCTCCACCCTCGATCGTCTGATTGACCAGAACCCGCCCCGTTTCGGACCGGAGGAAAGCCTTCGGGACAGTCGAAGACGTATCACCCGCCACAATGCGGCGGCCTTCATGGTGACCGATGACGACGGGAAACTTCTCGGAATCTTTACCAAGACCGACATTCTGAAACCCGTCCGGACTCGACTCATTCTGGTCGACCACAACGAATTGAGCCAGGCGGTCAGCGGCGCCTCGGAGGTGAGCATTGTCGAAATCGTCGACCACCACCGGCTCGGCAATCTGCACACGCATCAACCCATTCTGTTCCTCAATGAGCCGGTCGGGTCCACCTGCACCATTATCGCCGACCTCTTCCGGCGCGACGGCATGACCCCCTCTCCGGAAATCGCGGGAATCATGATGGGGGGAATGATCTCCGACACCCTGAATCTGAACAGTCCCACCGCCACGGACAAGGATCGCCGGCTGCTGCAATGGCTTTCAGGGATCGCCGGAATCGGCGCGGACGAGCTTGCGGACCTCATCTTCAGTTCCGGATCGGTCATCCTGAACCAGACTCCGAGTGAAGTGATCCGAAGCGACTTTAAGATCTATGAAGAAGCCGAGCGCCGGTTTTCCGTTTCCCAGGTCGAGGAACTCGGTTTCGACAATTTCCGGGGAAAATCGGACGAACTGCTCGAAGCCCTCGCGGCACTCAAGAAAGAAGAAGCCCTCTACTTCGCGGCGCTGCTGGTGACCGATATCAACACCCAGAACTCGCTTCTGCTGATCCGCGGGGATTCGTTCTTCATACAACAGATCCCCTACCCCGCGGTCGAAAAGGGCGAAGTCTTCGAGCTTCAGGGAGTGGTCAGCCGGAAAAAGCAGTTGATCCCGTTCATCGTCGGCCTGCTGCAGAATCTTCCGCCCGAAGAGGCCAGGCAAAAAACCGCCCCGGATTGACCTGACCGGCCCTGAATGTTAACCCCATCAAACTTTCTGCTTAACATTTGAGCCGGCGGCCGGTAAAAAAGGCTGTTTTGATTTCCTATGGCGGCAACACGACCCGGCACACCCTCCGAGAACGACCTGACACGCTGGGATTGCGAGCACTCCTGGCATCCGTTCTCTCAGATGCGGGAATACCTGCAGTTCCCGCCGATTCACATCGCCTCCGGCGAGGGGTCCTGGCTGACCGACACCGGCGGCAACCGCTACCTGGACGCCACCGCCTCGATCTGGACCAACGTCCACGGGCACAACGACCCGGATCTCAACGCCGCCATCACCGACCAGTTGGGGAAAGTCGCCCATTCCACCCTTCTCGGGCTCAGTCACCCGGTCGGAACCGAACTCTCGCACAAACTGGCCGGGATCAGCCCGGGCGATCTCAACCGGGCCTTTTTCAGCGACACGGGAGCCAATGCGGTGGAGATCGCCCTCAAGATGTCGCTCCAGTACTGGCAGCTCCGGGGATACCGCGACAAAGACCGGGTCATTGGTCTGCGGGACGCCTACCACGGCGACACCGTCGCCACGATGGCCGCGGGTGATTCCCGGCTCTTTCACCGCCGGTTCAGGCCGTGGTTTTTCAACACCATCAAACTCCCCCGCCCGGAATGCGAGGAATGGGACGGGAAAATCCGCCGTGCCGACGATGGGTGGAGCCTTCATGTTCTGCGCAAGCTTCTGGAGAAACAGGCCGGCAAAGTCACCGCGGTCATTCTGGAACCCTCGGTCATGGGGGCCGCCGGAATGCTTCTGCACCCTCCGGGTTTCCTGAAAGGTGTGGCGGAACTGTGCCGGGAGCATTCGGTCCACCTGATCCTTGACGAAGTTTTCGTTGCTTTCGGCCGTACCGGACCGATGCTCGTATGCGCCGATGAAGGCGTGACCCCGGATTTTCTCTGCCTGGCCAAGGGTCTCAGCGCCGGTTACCTGCCGCTGGCCGCGACGCTCGTCCGCGAACCGGTCTACGAGACCTTCCTGGGACCGTTTGAAAGCTTTCGGGCCTTCTTCCACGGGCACACCTTCACCGGGAACCCTTTGGGTGCGGCTGTTTCGCTGGCCAATATCCGAAAACTCGAACCCATGATCGCCACGGGAGAAATCCGCCGCAAAAGCGATCTCTTCGGCCGGCGTATCGCCGAACACTTTGAGGCCCACCCGCACGTCGCTGCCATTCGCCAGCGGGGAATGTGCGCCGCCATCGACCTGGTGGAGGACCGGGAGAACGGCACCCCGTTTCCCGTCCCGGAACGATTCGGAATCCAGGTCGCCCTCGGTGCCCGGAAACACGGACTCCTCCTCCGTCCGATTCACGACACGCTCCTGCTCGTTCCCCCGCTCTCGATTTCCGAGACGGAGATCGATCTTCTCGTTGGCAGGACGGCCGAAGCCCTCAACGAAGCCCTGGCCGCACGTCATGTATCCGTACAATAACGACGATGAATCCGCGCAACCACCGAAAGCTATCCGTTTTTTCGGTCGTTTCTCGCGTCCTGGAAAGGAATTCCCCTAATGAACCGTTCCAGGGCGCGGCGTAAAACCGCTCCTGCCGACCTGTCAGTTTATTCGACAACCAACCACACAGAACCCATGCCAATGCACCATACGCTTGAAGAGATTCGCGAAATCTACCAACTCCCGTTCACGACCCTCATCCACCGCGCCCAGGAGGTCCACCGGAAACACCAGGATCCCGCCGGCATCCAGCTCTGCACCCTGCAATCCATCAAAACCGGGAAGTGCCCGGAGAACTGCAAGTACTGTCCCCAGTCCGCGCACTACGACACGCCGGTGGACGCCGAGCCGCTGATGGACGTTGAGGACATCGTCGGCAAAGCCGCGGAGGCCAAGGCCGGCGGCGCCTCGCGTTTCTGCATGGGGGCGGCCTGGCGCGACGTTCGGGACGGCGAGCAGTTTGATTCGGTTCTGACCACCGTCCGGGAAGTGTCGGACATGGGACTGGAAGTCTGTTGCACGATGGGCATGCTCCGCGAGGATCAGGCCCTGCGCCTGAAGGAGGCGGGGTGCACGGTCTATAATCACAATCTGGATACGTCCCGCGAATTTTATCATGAAATCATCACCACCCGCACCTACGAGGATCGCCTGCAAACGCTGAAGAACGTTCGAAACGCGGGCCTTGAAGTGTGCGCCGGCGGGATTCTCGGGATGGGTGAAACCACCGAAGACCGGCTCAAGCTCCTCAAGGAACTGGCCGACCTTGACCCGCATCCTGAATCCGTCCCCATCAACGCGCTGGTTCCGGTCCCGGGCACCCCGCTCGAAAACCAGGAACCGGTCTCGTCCTTCGACTTCGTTCGCATTGTCGCGACCGCGCGGATTCTGATGCCGCGCAGCATCGTGCGGCTCTCGGCCGGACGCACGGAGATGAACGCGGAAACCCAGGCACTGTGTTTTCTCGCGGGGGCCAACAGCCTTTTCCTGGGAGAGAAACTCCTCACCACCCCGAACCCGGAGACATCGGACGATTTTCGGCTCCTCAATGATCTCGGATTGCACCCGCTCGATCCTGAGCAAGCGCGCGCGTTTCACCGCAACGCCGGACCGGCGATCGCGGGGTTCGACCCCGGATGACAGGCAACCGGTAACGATACCTCATCTCCGAGCATGCGCACCTTGTTGATCAGTGGCAGCGACACCGGCATCGGCAAAACGCGGGTCACCGGAGTCCTGGCGGCCCTGCTTCCGGCGACGGGTGAGGCCGTGCAGCTTGTCAAACCTGTGGAAACCGGTGTCCGCGGAGACGGTCCCGGCGATGCGGAGAACGCCCTGGGTTTGGCAAGAAAGCAGGCGGAGGGTGCTCCCGGCGGCGCGGCAGGCCGGGAGCGCGTGGGGGGCGGCATCTCCGCGCACACGTTATCGCGTTTTCCCGACCCGCTCGCGCCGATGGCCGCGGCCGGGCGAGCGGGCACCCCCCTCGACTGCGATCGCTTGCTGGAAAACCTGAATACCTTGTCGGCGTGCGATTGGCGGCTGATCGAGGGCGCTGGCGGAATCGCCGTCCCGCTCGGAGAAGGCGGATTCGACTGGACCGATTTCGCGGCGGCACTCGGAAAGGTACACGTCGTCCTCGTCGTCCCCGACCGCCTGGGAGCGATCAACCAGGCCCGTCTGACCGCGCACTACGTGCGCGGCAGGGCTTTGGCCTTTTCGATCTGGCTGAACGAAGTCGAGCCCCAGTCCGAAGAGATCCGAAACGCCAACCGAACCGGTCTTCAGAGCAGCGGTATCACTTCCTGTTTCTCGCTTCGCCGGGACGCGTTGATCCCGGAAGATCCGCAAACGGTCCGCGCGTTTTACCGGAGAGTGAATGCCCGGGAGCCCATTTCCTCCGAGCCGCGATGAACTCGCCGCTCCACCAGCGAATCGACGGCGCCCTTGAGGAGCGGAAGCGTTCCGGCAGGCTGCGCCGGCTGATCGTCCGGCCATCCTCCCCGGGTACGCTCAATCTCGCCGACAACGACACCCTGGATCTGGCCCGTGATTCGGCTGTTGTCGCCGCCGCCCGCGAGGCGACACTCAGGTACGGATGCTCCTCGTCAGCGTCGCCCCTGATTACCGGTTACACCGAAGCCCACCGCGAATTGGAACGCAGGCTCTGCCAGTGGCACGGGGCCCCGAACGGTCTGATCTGGAACAGCGGATTCACCGCCAACCAGGCCGTCCTCGGTCACCTGCCCGCCAGGGAAGACCTTGTCCTGGCCGATCGCCTGATCCACAACAGCATGATTTCCGGAATCTTGCGCAGCGGGGCACGGCTGCGTCGTTACCGGCACAACGACACGGACCACCTGGAAAGCCTGCTGAAGGAAAGCCGCGTGTCCGGCCGCGCTGTGTTCGTGGTCACCGAATCCGTTTTCAGCATGGACGGGGACTACCCGGACCTGTCGGCGATGGCGGCACTCAAGGAACGATTTGGCTTCATTTGGATTGTCGACGAGGCTCACGCCATCGGATGGTTTGGTTCGAGCGGCGCAGGAATGCTGGAGGAAACGGGGGTCGCACCCGCGGTCGATGTGATCGTGGGCACCCTCGGAAAAGCGCTCGGATCCCAGGGCGCGTACACGCTGTTCCGCTCTGAACGCCTGCGTGATTACCTGATCAATCTCGCGAACGAGTTCATTTACTCGACCTACCTCGCTCCCTCCTGCGCGGCCGCGGCCACGGCTGCCATCGAACGCTGCCGGGCACTCGCGGCGGAAAACGGACGCTGGCGGGCGGCCTCGTCCGCTTTCCGCCGAAACCTTCGCGAGGACGGCCGGAAGGTTCCGGACGGCGACTCGCCCATTGTCCCGGTTACCCTGGGAGAGGAGCGGCGCACCCTGGATCTGGCGTCGACGCTCGCCGGGGAGGGTATTCTGGTCGGCGCGGTGCGTCCGCCCACCGTTCCGGCGGCCACCAGCCGTCTGCGGTTGTCCCTGAAACGCCGCCTTTCGGAAACCGACTACGAGCGGGTCCGATCCGTCTTATCGCGAACTTCCCGCATCGAGAATGACCCCGATCAGGAGACCGAGAAATGAAGTGCCTCTGGATCAATGGCTGGGGAATCCCGGCGGGCTGGCTGGAAACGCTTGTGGCGCGGCATTTTCCGGGAGCCTCGCACACCGTGGTCCCGCCCGACCCGGCCCCCGGCACCCTGAATCACCGCGAAGCCTTCGACCGGCTCGGTGGTTTTTCCCTGGGAGCTTTCCTGCTGCTGCGGGCGGAAAAGCGGGCTCCCAGCGGCCTTCCCCTCGGACTGCTGGCCCCCTTTTTCGGTTTTGCGGCCGAACACGGGCTCGGGGGACGGGTTCGATCCGGGCAACTCCGCTTTCTCAAACGCTGGCTGCGAAGGGATCCCCTTCCCGCCCTGGATGACTTCTACCGGCGGGCGGGATTGGACGAGCTTTCCGCCTCGAACCGGCTTCCCTGTGAACCGGATCTGCTCCTGGGTGGCATTGACCTGCTGATCAAAGGCATTCTTCCTCCGGTGTGGCCGGTCAATGCCGTGGGCTTCGCGGGCGCCAACGATCCCCTGCTCGACAGCGGACGATTGAGCGAGCTGTGTCCCCGGCTCGGTGTCATCCCGCACGCGGGCCACCACCCGGCGCCGCTCTTGCAGGCGCTGGCGAACGAATGGAACTTGTGACATGCTGAAGCCTATGAAGAAGAAGCCGTCGCCGGGACCCGCACCGGCCCCGCGATTTGACAGCGCCGCGGGCACCTACGATTCTTACGGAGGGGTACAGCGCGAAATGGCTGATTGGCTCGCCGAGTGGCTGCCCGATGAGAAATCGGGCGGTGCCCTGGAACTGGGTGCCGGAACCGGTTTTTTCACCCGTCACCTGTTGCCGTGGCCCGGAACCCTCGTGGCTACTGATCTTTCACCCGGAATGGTCGCAACCGGACGACAGCATTATCCACAAATCCCCTGGCGCGTCCGTGATGCCGGAGCAACGGGGGAGGAAAAGTTTGACTGGATATTCTCATGCAGCTTTCTGCAGTGGAGCCCGGACCCGGATCCCCTCCTCGAAGCCTGGCGCCAACAATTGCGTCCCGGGGGCCGGGTGCTCAGCGGTTTCTTTGTCGACGGCGCCCTTCCCGCCCTCCACGACCTGCTTGGGAAACACGCCCCCCTGCTCCCGCGGGGAGAGAAAGACTGGATTGCCCACTTCGAGAACGCCGGCTTCAGGATTCGTGCAATCGAGACCCGTGAGCATTCGCGTAGTTATCCGTCGGCCCTGGACCTATTCCGGTGCCTTCACCGGATCGGGGCTACCGGCACCCCGCGCATGAGCGTGGTCGAATTGAAACAGCTGCTCCGCACCTACGGACAAACCTGCCGCAGGCCCGACGGAAACGTGGAGGGAACCTGGAAATACACGCGCGTGCTGGCGGAACGGTAGCTAACACAAGTTCCGGCCACACGCTTCGAACAAGAGCCGCCGATCATCCAAGGGACGGGGTTTCGAAAGGACCCTCCCCAATCCCGATCTTTTCGACCCGGTGCTCTTTGAGCTCTCCGTTGCTAACCCAGACCCGGAATTCCGACCTCATCGTCTTCAGGTGGCCTCGATCACAACCGCAGTGGTATTGTCTTTTCCCGACGCCATCACGCTCTCGCGCACGAGGCTCTCCGCGGGAGGAAGGTGCTGCACCCGCTCGGGTCGCTCGCGGATAAGATGGTCGATGCCGTTGGCTGAAAGGCCGTCGGTCAATCCGTCCGAGCAAAGCAGGAATCGGTCTCCCGGCTCGTAGCCGACCGCGCCCTGCTGCGGATCAATGCGGTTGGAGCCGGCGACCAGGGCCTGACTGAGCTGGTTCCGGGCGGGATGAAAACGCGCCTGGACCTCGCTGATCCGGCCGGTTCGCAAGAGCCAGCCAACATGCGTGTGATCCTCGGTCAATTGCCGGATGCCGCCGCTCTTCGGCAAATAGTAGATCCGGCTGTCGCCTACGTGACAGAAATGCATCCAACCGGCCTGAAACCAACAGAGGCTGAGGGTGGCTCCCATCCCGCTGCACTCCTCGTAAGCCCGCCCCATTTTCACAATCGACCGGTGGATTTCGACGAAGAGATGATCGAGCAGATCTCCGGACCCCCGACGCAGCCCCATGGTGTCCAGCCGAAAGATCGCCGGCAGGAGCTCAGCGATCTTCTCCACGGCGATGTGGCTCGCAAACTCACCCGCCTTGTGGCCGCCCATGCCATCGCTGACAGCGAAAACAAAATCCCCCCGATCCAATCCGGCCTCCCCCTCCTTCCCCAGACGAACAATCTCCCGACCGTCCAGGGTCAATGCCAGGAACGCGTCCTCGTTATTCTTTCGAAACCTTCCCACGTCCGTCATGCCCGACCAGGCCAGTCCTGCGGGTTGAGGTGCGTCCCTGGTGTTTGATGAGAGGGATTCGTCCATGGCGGGCCTCAATCGGATTTCCGTTTCCCGGCGTCGGCGGACGCTTCCGCCTCCTTAAGCAGCAACCCCTCGCCCGTTTCCATGATCAGGGCGAACTCGAAATCGATAATGCAGAACCGGCCGGACCGAGGGTTGTAGGTGATGTTGCGCGACGCACGGTCATCATGCCGCACTCCGTAACGTTCCAGTTCGTCGAAAAGCTGCTTCATTTTTTTCTCTCCGATCCGCGTGACTATGCGACCGGAATTGGAGGTGACCAGATAAAGACTGTCCGCATGCTCCTCGAGCACGCGGGGAACGAAATCACATCCCTTCGCCTCAAGGTAGCGCAGCACGCGCACCTCGTTCTCGTAACGTTCCCGCGCCAGGGGCCCGCGATAACGCTTGTGGACGAGACCATCGAAGCCGATGCGCACGCTGGAGACCGCCGAGTCTTTCATCTCCCTCATGGCAGTTATCCTCTGTGCAGTCAGCTCCGGATGCAATCCCGATGGTCAAAATAAGCCATCACCTTCCGTTTCCCGGATCTGGCACAGTATCTGCTAAGTTAGTGGTCGAGAAGCCTCCCCTTCCCACCGGCGGTGAACCAGGGATCTTCAACGGTAGAATAGAGAACACCAACACCTAAACTATGGCTAAATACAAACTCGAATACATCTGGCTGGACGGCTATCAGCCGGTCCCGAATCTTCGCGGAAAAACCCGACTCGCCGACGAGGCGCCAAAATCGGTCCAGGATTGTCCCATTTGGGGATTTGACGGCAGTTCAACGCAGCAGGCCGAAGGGCACAGTTCCGACTGCATGCTCAAACCGGTGGGGCTCTACCCCGATGCCGACCGGGGGGACAACGCATTTATCGTCATGTGCGAAGTCATGATGCCCGACTGCATAACGCCACACGCCTCCAACATGCGGGCCACGATCGAGGACGACCCGGAGACGTGGTTCGGCTTTGAGCAGGAGTACTTTCTCTTCCAGAACAAGCGCCCCCTGGGCTGGCCCAAGGACGGTTTCCCCAGTCCGCAGGGCGAGTACTACACCGGCGTGGGGTATGCCAACGTCGGCAACACCGCCCGGGAGATCGTGGAGAAGCACCTCGACCTCTGCCTGGCCGCCGGCATCAATCACGAAGGCATCAATGCGGAAGTGGCCAAAGGGCAGTGGGAGTTTCAGATCTTCGCGAAGGGATCCAAGAAGTGCGCGGACGACCTCTGGGTCTCTCGCTACCTCCTGTTACGTCTCTGCGAAAAATACTCCGTCGACGTGGAGTGGCACTGCAAGCCCTTCCTCGGCGACTGGAACGGATCGGGGATGCATTGTAATTTCTCCACCAAATACATGCGTGAAACCGGAGGCGAAAAGTACTTCATGAAGCTGATGGACGCATTCGAGAAGAACAAGGACGAACACATCGCCGCCTACGGGCCCGACAACCACCTTCGGCTCACCGGCCTGCACGAGACTCAGTCGATCGACAAGTTCTCGTGGGGAATCGCCGACCGCGGGGCTTCCATCCGCGTTCCCCACAGCTTTGTGAACAACGGGTATACCGGGTACCTGGAAGACCGTCGTCCCAACTCCCAGGGGGATCCGTATCAGATCGCGGCCCGGATTCTGCGCACGATCTCGGAGGTTCCGATCCCTTCGGAAGTCGCCGCAAGATGAGGCTTGCCGCAATTTCGGCGAGCGGCCGATCTTTGAAAAAAAGACGGCCGGGCTCCGGCCCGGCCGTCTTTTTTTTTCCGTCCGTATCCCCGGGCATAAGTTTCGCTTTAAAAAAATCCCGGAAAGGCTCAGGGGAAAGACTCGAACCGGGGCTCCTCCATGAAGAGAAACCGCTCGGCAAGCTCATTCAACGCCTGCCGGGCCGGGCGGAACACGTCTGCCAGATCCCGGAGAACAGGGGTCAAATCATAGCGGTCCGCGAGGCGATGCTCGCCGGCGGCACGCATGTGGCTCGTCCCCATGCTCTCGTAATAGCGTATGCCCGGCGCGGCACGGCGCTCGGAACGGCGGGCGATAGAGGCGGGGAAGATACCGGCCCAGAACAAGGCGACGTTGCCGATGTGAAGGGACATGAAAAACCTCAACTCCTCTGACGCCTCGGCCATGGCGCCGACCATATCTACCAGGTAGTCCATGACGGGAAGCCGGTCGCCACCAGGACGGCGAATCCGCTCGATCCGGCTGAACTCCGTCAGGACCGAAGCCACGTAATCCGCGAGCATCCGGTCCTCCAGGCCTGCCTGCACGAAAACACGGCGCACCATGATGTAAAAATAAAAAGGCGTCGACACCGACAGCAGCCGGTTCTCTTCCAGGAGGGCGAGGAAAATCGCCTCGTCGTCGAGAATGCGGTCCCGGGATTCGCCATCCCCCAGCAAACGATAAACCGCCTCGCGCTCCTTCTTCCCTTCAGCCAACAATCCCACCACAAACGCGTAATCCGCCGGAGTGAACTCGAGACGGCACCTGGGACCAATGACATGCATAAAAGCCGGTTCTGGCGATAAGGAAAGCCTAAGTCTTCGTTTCCACAAGATACAGGCTCGGGCTGATTTGGCAATTTTTTTATCGCCTACCCGCACGAACAGCCCGACAGTTAACAGTGCGGCGATTCCCCGAGGGGAACCTGGCCGCAAGGAACCTATCAAGACCCATGGCACAAACAAAAACACCAAAAGAAGTACTCGAACTGGCGGAAAAACAGGACATCAAGATCGTCGACCTGAAGTTCTGCGACATTCTGGGCGCCTGGCAGCATTTCTCGATTCCGTTGTCCGAATTACAGGAAGACGTGTTCGAAGAAGGGCTCGGGTTTGACGGCTCGAGCATTCGCGGCTGGCGAAGCATCGACGCTTCGGACATGCTGGTCATTCCCGATCCTTCGACCGCGTTTGTCGATCCCTTCACCGCCTACCCGACGCTCAGCCTGACCTGCGCGATTTCCGATCCGGTCACGCGCGAGCCCTACGATCGCGACCCCCGGGGCATCGCGATCAAAGCGGAGGCGTTTCTCAAATCCACGGGGATCGCCGACACGGCGTTTTTCGGCCCCGAAGCCGAGTTCTTCATTTTCGACGACGTGAGGTTCGATACGCAATCCCACACCTCCTTCTACCACGTTGACTCGGTCGAGGGCACCTGGAACCGGGGCAGCGAGGAGTTTCCGAATCTCGGCTACAAGATCCGCCACAAAGAAGGTTACCTCCCGGTCGCGCCGGCCGACAAGCATGTCGACCTGCGCAACGAGATGATTCTGACGATGATCGATCTCGGTATCGGCATCGAGCGCGAGCACCACGAGGTGGCCACCGCCGGTCAAGCCGAAATCGACGTCGTTTTCGACACCCTTCTGCGCATGGGAGACAATATGTGCCTCTATAAGTACATCGTCCGCAATGTCGCGGCGAAGCACGGCAAGACGGCAACTTTCATGCCGAAACCGCTGTACCTGGACAATGGATCCGGCATGCACATCCACTCCTCCCTGTGGAAGGACGGCAAACCGCTTTTTGCCGGGGACGGCTACGCGGGCCTGAGCGAGATGGCCTTGAACTACATCGGCGGCATCCTCAAGCACGCGCCCACCCTCTGTGCGTTGTGCAATCCCACCAACAACAGCTATAAACGGCTGACGCCGGGCTTCGAGGCGCCGGTCAATCTCGCCTACTCGGCGCGGAACCGATCGGCCTCGATCCGTATTCCGACCTACAGCGCCAACCCCAAAGCCAAGCGCGTCGAATACCGGACACCGGACCCCGCCGCCAACCCGTACCTGGCGTTTTCGGCAATCATGATGGCGGGCCTCGACGGGATCCTTAACCGGATCGATCCGGGCGATGCCGTCGATAAGAACCTGTACGAACTGGAACCGGAGGAGCTCTCAAAGATCCCGACCGTCCCGGATTCGCTGCGCGGGGCTTATGAGGCAATGGAGGCCGACCACGAGTTTCTGATGCAGGGGGACGTGTTCACCAAGGACTTTATCGACAACTTTGTGGAGATCAAGAAGGCCGAATACGACGCGGTCCGCATCCGGCCGCATCCCTACGAATTCCACATGTACTACGACGTGTGAGCGGTTGGGTAAGGCTGCCATGTCCTCCGTCGATCAAGATCCCTACGGGAGGTTGCGCGACCATCTTAATCGTGCCTACCTGCTGAAAAGCGCGCTGGGATTGCTCGACTGGGACCAACAGGTCAACCTGCCTCCGGAAAGCGCCGAACTGCGATCCGCGCAGAGCTCGCTCCTGGCGACGCTTCACCACGAGGCATTCACGTCATCCCAGGTCAGGGAAGCACTCGAGGCACTCGAAAAAGCGGCGCCGCCCCCCACGGACAAGCGGTCGGCCGCCGCCCGCCTGGTACGTCTCGACTACGACCGGGCGGTCAGCCTCCCGCAGAAATTTGTTCAGGAAAAGACCCGGCACCTGAACCGTTCCTATCACGCATGGGCCAGGGCCCGGGATGACAACGATTTCGCGTCCCTGGTCCCCTACCTGGAAAAGACCCTCGAACTGGCGCAGGAAGAAGCCGTGCTGCAGGGATGGCGGGAACGTCCCTACGACTATCACCTCGACCTGCACGACCCCGGCCTGACGGCGGAAACGGTCGAGTCCCTCTTCTCGCGCCTGAAAGCGCCGCTTACTGAACTGGTCGGCGCCTTGCTTGACTCGCCGGTAAAGGTCGACCCCCACCTCTTTCAGGGATTTCCACCGGGTCAGCAGGAACGGTTCGCGCTCCGGGTCACCGAAAAGCTCGGATTCGACTACAACCGGGGACGCCTCGACCGGTCGCTGCATCCGTTCTGTTCCGGCGACGGAAACGACACTCGAATGACGACCCGGTTCACTCCCGACAACCCCCTGGATTCCCTCTTCAGCGCGATCCATGAAACCGGTCACGGGTTGTACGGCCAGGGCCTCCCCCGGGAAGAGGCCGCCACCCCGCTGGGTGAAGCCGTCGGCATGACCATCCACGAATCCCAGAGCCGCCTCTGGGAAAACCAGGTGGCACGGGGACGGCCGTTCTGGCGTCACTTCGGTCCGCAGTACCGTGAATATTTTCCAGAGCAACTGCGCGACATTTCCGACGACGAGGTTTTCCTGGCGATCAACCGGGTGGCTTTGAATCCGATCCGGGTCGATTCGGACGAGGTCACCTACAACCTGCACATCATGCTCCGGTTTGAACTGGAGAAGGCGCTTTTCGACGGGCGGCTTTCGGTGAAGGATCTGCCCGCTGAATGGAACCGTCTCTCCCGTTCCGTGATCGGACTGGAGCCGAAGAGCGACGCGGAAGGGGTCCTGCAGGACATTCACTGGTCGGGCGCCGCATTTGGCTATTTTCCAAGCTACACGCTGGGCAACATGGTCGCGGCCCAGCTTTGGTACCGGGTCCTGGAGGAGATCCCCGGCCTCGAAGAAAAATTCGCCCAGGGGGAATTTCAGCCGCTGCTGCATTGGCTGCGCGAGAATATTCACCGCCATGGACGCCGCTTTGACACCGGCAAACTGGTCGAGCGGATCACCGGCGGACCGATTTCCCCGGAGCCGCTTCTCCGGTACCTTAAACAGCGCTACCTTCCCCTCTACGGATCGGCCGCCGGATCCGTCTGAAACCTGTCTCAAAACCTGGCGACCCGCCGGCAGGAAATCGTCAACCCTTCCGACGCCTGCATCCCGGGACAGGCCGCCGCCCTACCGGAAGGGATCGTCCTCCTCGTCGTCCTCCCGTTCAATGGGTCCGATCATACGAATGACGGCTTGGCGGGAAACAGGAAAAATCTCGGTTTCCAGGCGTTCCCGGGGTTCGACGTCCGAGCGCAGGATCACGGCGTCCTCCTGAACATCCAGGTGGAAATCGACCTGCAAGGCAACCAGATCCAGCACCCGGCGGAGCGAAAGATTGTTCAACCGCAAAGTCACCTCGGGGTCCAACCCCTCCCGGTCTGACAGGATAATGGGCACGCCCTCTTCATCAGGATCCAGCTCCCGCGCCAGCTCTTGAAGCGTTTGCACCACGCGACTGACCGGCACCCCATCCCACCTGACCTCCGGCACTTCGAGGGCCTCCAGTTTCTCTGCCGCCGTTATCCCGTGGTCCCCGCGCTCCGTCGACGCCTCGATCGGATGCGGGAAAACCGCCACGGCCCCCCAAACGACCGCAGTCAAAAAAGCTGCAAACCTGGATTCAAGTCTCATGCCTGCCTCCCGCTTCAATCCACACAACACTCTCCGGCACCCTACCCACTCCTGAGAAAATCGCAAGGGAAGCGAAGGCGGAAATCCCTGCACTGCCCTTGACATCCGAAAGTGCCGAAGTGTATAAGTCGGGTATTATCGGACCGGTTCTCCACAGGGGCCTTTTAAAATCAAAACACTGACAGTCAATCACCTGGAAGCCATGTACTCACTTCGAAAGACCCTCGCCCCACTTGTCGGATGCCTGCTCATCGTCGCGGCTCACGCCGACGACGAATCATCTCTTTCCGAAGAGTTGGAGGGCGATGATGAGCTCCTGCCCCCGGACGCCGAAGAAGAGTTTGAGGAATGGCGCGAGAATCGCGGGGAAAGCGACGACGAATCGCTTTTTGAGAGTTTCGGAAGCGGAGACGATGATTCTTCGTACAATTGGGAATCGGGCTCCGAACAGTGGGACACCGCGGTTCCGGACATCGACGGAGCCAGCAGCGAGTTCGGGAGTGATTTCGACAGCGGCAGCTCGGCGGAGTACTTGAGGACTCCGAGCACGGAAGACTTCATGAGGGACATGGGCGTCGGCCTGGAGGACTCGATTTCCGGGCGGGATATGGACGAAAGGCAGAGTTACTCTCCGTCCAGCTCATTGAGGGGCATGGACAGGGATTCCTTTTTCGATGACGTCTACGGTGAAAGTGGCTCCTTTGAAGGGAGCAGCGACGGGGACTGGACCACTCAGAGCGTCGTTGAAGCGTTCGATCCGTTCGACTTCTCCGACCCGTCGTCCTCCGAGGAGGAACCTGTCGGAACCAGCCTCACCGAAAGCCAACACTTCCGTGGCGCCGACAGCCTGACCCCTGAAACCTCGGAACCGGAAACCCGGGAAGCCGAATCCTTCGAACCGCAAGAAGAATTGGAGCAAAACCCCGGCTACAATACCACCCCTGATTACCTCTCTTACTGATCGGCGGAAAACCCGCGCCCCGGAACCGCTGCAAACCGAGACCACGGTCCTTTCGCCGCTCAGACCAGCGCAATCACAGTGCTGAGCGAGGCGGCGGACAGCAACGTGCTGATCACAATCGCTCCGGACGCCAGCCCTTCGTCGCCTCCAAGCTGTTGGGCCAGAATATAAGAAGCGGCGGCCGTGGGGCACGCCAGGAGAATCAGCGCGATCCCGAGCGTCTCCCCCTCCAATCCAGCGATATCCGCCAGAACGACCCCGATCAGGGGGCAGACGCCCACCTTGACCACCGCCGCCGCCGACGCGGCTCTGATACCGCCCTTTACCCTGACTACGGCCAGCGCGCCGCCGATACTCAGCAAGGCGAGAGGCAACGCCATCCGGCCGAGCACGTCGACAGAGCGCTCAAGGAAAAAGGGAAGCCCCCACCCCGAAAGCGAGAACAGGGCGGCGGCAATACTCGCCAGGATAAGCGGATTGGTCAGGAGCGTCCGGAGCAGCTTCCGGGTAAACCACCGTCCCTCCGCCCCGCGGCTCCTCTCGAGCACGATTACGGAGAGCACGTTGTAAAGCAGCATGATCGGGCCAAGGACAAGAATGGCCAGGGTTCCGGCATTCTCGCTGTCGGGATACGCAAAGATTACGACGGGAATACCGATAAACGCCAGATTGCCTCGAAACGAAGCCTGCAGGAAAGTGCCGACGGATCGGGATGAAACCCCGAGCAGGCGCGCCGTCAACGCCCCGGCAGCCAGGGACATCAACGTCGCCACCGCCACGACTGCCATTACTTTGGCCGCCAAAGGTTCCGCCAGCTCGGCCCGGGAGAGCGAATCGAATATCAGCGCCGGCAGTCCGACCCAATAAGTCAGCCAGTTGATTCCCCGAAGAAACGCTTCATCGAGAAAGCGACGGAACAGCAGCGCTCCCAGGGCGATCAGAATGAACACCGGTCCGACCGTATTTAAGACCTCCATACCGCCCTAAACATACCGGCCCTCATAACCACGCCGATTCCCGGAATCGCCGCGGCTCATCTCGGTCTCTCGAAGAGTTCCCCATCGAGGTCCGGATTCACTTCCACTTCCTCAATCACACCGGTAAAGACGGTTTCCCCATCGGAATACACCGCGGTCTCGAATGGAAACATCAGCCCGTCCACCTCGCGAAAATCATCGTAATACATTTCGAAAAGGATCTCCCCGGTCCGGGTGCTGACATCCGCCGCCTTTTTAACAACCTGGTAGCTCTCGGCATCAATATAATAAGTCTCGCGAGCTCCCCTTTCTTCAACAAGCGTCAACTTGTAGGCCTCCCTGTCCTGAACGGTCTCACGGCCGAGAAAGGCAATTTCATGGCCCTTTTCCTTATAATCGACCAGCGGGCCGTCGAAATCGCTCTCCCGGACCAGCTCCACCGCCTCCTGGCCCTCCATCTCGGTCACCTGTTTCGGAGCACCCGGCTGCTTTATGGCCTGCCAGGCCCGTTCCCCGTCAAAAACCCGCACCACCTTAATCTCCGGCGATTCACTGTCCATTCGGAGTAAATTGGGACGCTTGGCCAGGTATCGGACGGAAATCTCCTGTTCCTGAAACCGATTGACCCCCTTGATGGAGAGGGTCTCCAAACGCCCCAGGTTCTCCAACCCGCCCAGTGCCTCATAATGACGATCGAGAATTTCGTCGACCTCCCCGGTCACTTGAAGGAAGGCAATGGAAGTAAAAAGGAGGCTCGCGAAAACAGGCTTGAGAATGGTGTGCATGAAATGGTTGACAGTCAGTTCACCGGGAGAATCTCCCTCCGCCGGAATGCTTGAAACCATTCCGCTATTTCTTCAGCGAACACTACCGCCCTCCCATTGGCCCAGTCAAGCACACGAATCAAAGCGGACATTCCACGAAAGCCTCCGGGAAGTTTTGTTTGGCCCGCACCCCCCCGGGGAAGTTAGAGTCTTTTCATGCGCTCCGGGTTTTCCTACGTCGTCACCTGCGAACATGCTTCTCCCGAGGTGCCCAAGCGATGGCAACCGGTTCTCGGGGAGTTCGTCGCCCGTTGCGAGGAGCACCGGATATGGGATCCCGGGGCAAAGGAAATCGCCCGGGATCTCGGCCGGCTGTTGCACGCCCCCGTCTATTTGGGAGAGGTTTCACGCCTTCTGGTCGAAATGAACCGCTCTCTCACGCACAACGAGCTCTTTTCTCCTCCCGTCGAGGACCTGTCCCCGGTCGAGAAAACGGAGATCCTCTGCCGCTACTACTACCCCTACCGCCACCGGGTCCTCCAGGAAATCGAATCGCAACTCAGTAACAGGCAGCGCGTCATTCATCTCTCAATACATTCGTTCGCGCCGGTCGTCGAGGGGCGGGTTCGTGACAACGACTTCGGCCTGCTCTTCGACCCGTGGCGAAAAGCGGAAAAGGACATCGCCGAGATCTGGCTCCACTACCTGCGGAAGGCCGGGGAAATCTCCTGCCGCGCGAATGAACCCTACCTCGGCATCAGCGACGGCCACGTGCCCGTTTTGCGCAAACTCTTCAGACAAGCCCCCTATTTCGGCTTCGAGTTGGAATTCAATCAGAAACTTCCCCTGGAACGCGATGCTTCTCTTTATGCGCGCTGGATCCACCGATCCCTGGATCAGGCGCTGGAAAGCAAGGTGGTCGACCCCCACGTGAAATGAAGTCCGGAACCCGGGACTCCGGTAACGCGGGGCGGACCCGAAATTCCCCCGGTATCCGGTACCTGCAATTTCCGCTAATCCCTACGGGTCGGGAATCTTTTGCCGCGAAAGCCTCCCGGATTTTTCCTTGCAGGTGAAACGCATTTCCTGTGTGAATCTTACGTCGCCACTCTTCGCCTGTCCCGAAGCTCCCGAAGCGATTCGGGAAACAGGTAAACCCGAATGGAATCGCAACGATGAAAATCACCAGCACAGCTTTCGCGAGCGGAGAGGCAATACCGGCGAAGTACACCTTTGACGGTGAAAACGTACGCCCCCCCCTTCGCTTCGAGGGAGTCCCCGGGAACGCGAAGAGCCTGGTTGTTATCATGGAGGATCTCGACTCTCCTATCGGCCCGTTCACTCATTGGGTCCTCTGGAATCTCCCCCCGGACACCGAAGAGATCGGCGAAGATTCCATGCCAGCGAAAGCCGAAACGGGAATCAACGGTTTCGGCGAGGTTCGTTATTCCGGTCCCTGTCCTCCGTCCGGGAGGCACCGCTACCGGTTTCGCCTCTTCGCACTCGACATCGAACTCGAAGCCACCACTCCGGACCGCAGGGACCAGATCGAAGGCGAGATGGAAGGCGACGTTCTCGCCGAGGCCACGCTGACGGGGCTGTATGAAGCAAGTGCCTGATCCGCCCGTCCGCTGATGGCGAAGCGCGTTCCAAACCCGATCAAGGAGTCACCAGTTATGCCATTGAAACTCTCCAAGCGAGTTAAGCTTAAGCTGAGAAGATTTTTCAAGACCGTCAATTTCACGGTCTTCTGGATCTCGATGTGCGTGATCATCGCCTTCGTCGTGTTCGGCACGGTCTTCCCGGACACGGCTCAATCGGTATTCGAGGCCATCCACGGTTTCATCACCGAGTATTTTGGCTGGTACTACCTGCTGGCGGTAACATTCTTCCTGATATTCGCGCTGTGGCTGATGTTCAGCCGCTACGGAAGCATCCGTCTCGGGGCCGCCCACGAGAAACCGGAGTTCAGTTTTCTGGCCTGGTTCTCCATGCTCTTCAGCGCCGGCATGGGAATCGGGCTGGTCTTCTGGAGCATCGCCGAGCCGATCATGTACTTTCAGAATCCCCCTATGGGCGAAGGCGGCACGCCGGAAGCGGCTGAAACGGCCATGCTGTTCACCTTCTTCCACTGGGGGCTACACGCCTGGGCCATCTATGTGGTCGTGGCATTGACCCTCGCCTATTTCTCGTTCCGCTTTCACATGCCGTTCACCATCCGGTCCATTTTCTACCCCATTTTCGGCGACCGCATCTACGGTCCGATCGGACATACGATCGACATTCTGGCCATCTTCGCTACCCTGTTCGGCCTGGCCACCTCCCTCGGGCTGGGGGTGATGCAGCTCAATACCGGTCTGAATATCCTGACCGGCATGGAGGTCTCAGTCGGAAATCAGATCATTCTGATCGCCGCGATCACCTTCATCGCGGTTCTATCCGTGGTTTCCGGCCTGCACCGGGGGCTGAAATGGTTCAGCATCTTCAATCTTTCGGTGGCCGTAATCCTTCTCCTGTTCATCTTTTTCGTCGGTGAGCCCCTCTTCAACCTTCGCTTCCTGGTCGACACGACCGGCAGCTACCTGCAGAACATCATCCAGTTGAGCTTCTGGAACGATGCGGTCGGGGATTCCGAGTTTCAGAAGGGCTGGACCATTTTCTACTGGGCGTGGTGGATCGCCTGGTCTCCGTTCGTTGGCATCTTTATCGCCCGGGTCTCCCGGGGCCGCACCATTCGGGAATTCGTAGCCGGCGCGCTGCTGCTTCCCTCATTGTTCGTATTCATCTGGTTGACCATCTTCGGCGGTACCGCACTTCACCTCGAACTGGCCGGGGCAGGCATCGCGGACGCGGTGGCCGAGGACACCACGGTGGCCCTGTACACCACCCTGGAGCAGCTTCCCTGGCCGATCATTACCTCGATCGTCGCCAGCGTCCTCATCGTAACCTACTTCATTACCTCTTCGGATTCGGCGACCTACGTGGTCGATGCGTTGATCACGCGCGGAAGCAAGCGCTCGCCTACCCGCCAGCGCGTGATCTGGGGGATCAACGAGGGCGCCATCGCCGCGGTGCTTCTTTATACCGGAGGGGAACAGGCACTCCAGAGCCTGCAGACCGGATCCATCACCACCGGCCTCCCGTTTTCGATCATCCTGTTGTGTATCTGCTACAATCTCTTCCGTGCACTGCGCCGCGAATTCGACGTACACGGTGTGGACCCGGAACCGCAGGGATCCGGGACGACAGAGGAGGCCAACCCCGCCCGGGAAACCGGCGAAAACGCTTAACCTCAATCCCACAGTGCCAACGCGCCCAGCCCGTTGACAATAAACTGGACAGCGACGGCTGAAAAAAGGAGTCCCATAAGCCGGCGCATGACACGCAGCAGGATGGGGTTGAGCCAGGCGCCTCCGTGGGAGGACGCTTTGAAGATCCAGTAGATCAGGAAATAAACCAGCGGCACCGAAAGCAGTAAAACGGCGGTGTGCCCCAGGGTTCCGGCCTGGGTCTGGAGAATGATCACGGTCGAAATCGCTCCGGGCCCGCAGAGCAAGGGGACCGCCAGAGGCGTGATGGCAATATCCTCTTTTTCGGTCGCGAGCTCCTCTTCCTCCGCGGTCAGCCGGGGAGGTTGCCGGGTGGCCCGCACCATTTCGAAAGCGATGAAAAACAGGATCACCCCGCCGGCAATCTGGAAAGCGGGAAGGCCGACCCCCATCACCGTGAAAATAAACTGTCCGGTCAGAGCGAAGAACAGGATCACGACAGCCGCCACGATGCAGGCGATCCGCACCATGCTGGTACGGGTCTCAGGCGAATCGTTGGGCGTCATCGCCAGGAACAACGGTACCGTCGACAACGGGTTGATGATCACGAACAGCGAAAACGGCGCCAGCACTGCGAACTCAAGAACCGACATCGTTCGCGAGCAGACACGTTAAACGTTCTCAAGTCGAGAACATCCTGCCGTTTTCCGGCCGCCGGTTACAGCCCGTAATGGCTCTCCGTCGAGGATGCCTCGATCCCGGTGTTCCGCGGTTGATACCGGTTGTTCCCCGACAGACCCGCCCGCATGAGGGAGGAAACTTGATTTTCCCGGCCGCACGGCCACAATAAGCATCCTATGACTCACTACGAGATTCAGGGCACCCGTGTTCCGGCGCTCGGCTTCGGAACGTTTCAGCTGACCGGAGACACCTGTCGTCGCCAGGTGCTCGCCGCCCTCGAAACCGGCTACCGTCACATCGACACCGCCCGGGCCTACGACAACGAGGACCAGGTCGGCCGGGCGCTCGAGGACTCCGGCGTCGCGCGCTCCGAGGTCTTCCTCACCTCAAAAGTCTGGCTCGACGACCTGGAGCCGAAGCCGCTGGCCCGCAGCGTCGAAAAAAGTCTGCGCCAACTCAGAACCGGCTTTCTCGACCTCTGCCTGATTCATTGGCCGAGCGACCGCTTCCCCCTCGACGCCTCGCTCGACGCCCTGCAACGGCTTCGGTCCGAAGGGAAAATCCGCCATCTCGGGGTCAGCAATTTCCCGCCGGCCTATTTACGGCGTGCCTGCGACCTCGCGCCGGTCTTCACGAACCAGGTCGAGTATCATCCGCTGCTCGGCCAGGAAACGCTTCTGCGGCTGTGCCGCGAGAACGGCGTTCTTCTCACCGCCTACAGCCCGCTCGCCCAGGGCGCCGTATTCAGGGAACCGGTCCTCAGGGAGATCGGAAAAAAATACGGCAAGAGCCCCGCGCAGGTCGCGCTGCGGTGGCTGCTTGAGCAGGACCGCGTCGCTGCGATTCCGCGCAGTTCCAGTGAAAAGAATCTCCGCGAGAACTTCGAGGTTTTCGACTTCGAACTCGCGGGCGAGGACATTAAGAAAATCGACCGGCTCCCGAAAAATCAACGCCAGGTCAATCCCGCCTTCGCTCCCGACTGGGGGGAGGACGACTAACGTGAAGCCCGCCTCCAAGCGAATCGACGACATCCCCCCGGAATTCTTTGAGGAGATTGAGGGTTTCCTGGCCTTCCTGGAGCTCGAGAAAGGCCTTTCCCGGAACACCGTGGAGAGCTATCGCAGCGACCTCGCCGCCTGTTCCGGGTTCTTGAAGAAGAAGAAGAAGGCCGGCAGCTGGAAAGAGGTGGAATCGTTTCACCTGACCGACTGGATCTATACCCTGAACGAACAGGCTTACGCGGTAAGCAGCCTGGCCAGGAAACTGACCGCCCTGCGCGTGTTTTCGCGCCACCTGGTCCGCGAGGGAGTACGCCCGGACGATGTGACCGAACTCCTCTACTCGCCGAAGCTGTCGCGGCGCTTGCCGGGGTCCCTGACCGCGGATGAAGTCGAAGCCCTGCTCAACGCCCCCGATACCACCACCCCTTACGGACTGCGCGATCAGGCTTTTCTGGAACTCTTTTACGCCAGCGGACTCCGGGTCTCGGAACTCTGCTCACTCACGCTCCAGCAGGTCGATCTGGACAACGGCTTTCTGCGGGTCTACGGCAAGGGCTCCAAGGAGCGGGTGGTCCCCATGGGAAGCAAGGCGGTTGCCGCCCTGCACCGTTACCTCGACTCGGGACGTCCGGCCTTTGTGAAGGCGAAGACCGGCAGCGCCGTCTTTTTGAGCGAACGCGGAAGTGCCATTTCCCGCAAAACCGTCTGGCTGCTGATCCGGAATCACGCCCGGACCGCTGGAATCACCAAACCGGTCAAGCCGCACCTTCTCCGCCACTCCTTCGCCACCCACCTCCTGACCGGCGGCGCCGACCTCCGCGCGATCCAGGAGCTTCTCGGCCACAGCGACATCGCCACAACCCAGATCTACACCACGGTCGATTCCGCAAGGCTGCTTTCCGGCCACGATAAACACCATCCCCGGAACGCCGGAAAATGAAGCCCATTGAAGCTTCGCGGTCATGCCGAGCGGCGGAGCGGTGTGGAGTGTTTGTTGCTCTCTCCCGGATCCCGAACCAACGAATGGCGCTGCCTGCTCAAACCAGGCAGGAAACTGCCGCGCGGCGCGTTGTTTGGAATCGAGGGAGACTACCGGGCGGAAGTGCTCGAGGTTCTGGAAAAAGGAGAACGCCGGATCGGTTTTTTCCTGGAGCGGGACCCCTCGGTCACCGCCCTCGCCAACCGGCTGGGCGAGATCCCGCTCCCCCCGTACATTTGCCGCGAGAAAGAGGATCCCCGCACCTCTCTGGACCGTGAACGGTACGAAATGGTGTACGCGAACAAGGAACTCTACGCCGAAGCCGTTGCCCGCCGGTACCGTTTCTACAGCTACGGGGATGCGATTGCTGATTCTGTAGGAGTCTGTCGGCGAAGCCCGACAGACTCCCCGGGGATCGGGGTTGCCCAGCGTGATAGGCGGATCCGTCTGGACGAGCCCTCGAGCCTCTCCCCTCGTTCCCGGCTTGAGCTTTGGCCAATCTCTGACAGAAAGAGATCGAAACTGCTGATTTTCAATCTCTCCCATTTGATGGAATAAACCGCCCGAATGAGTGCTCCTACAAACAATGACTCCATCGATTTTGGAAAACTGGTGGAGACCTATTATACTTCTTTATACCGCTTTGCCTACAGTCTGAGCGGGAAAGAGGCTGATGCATGGGACCTGACTCAACAAGTGTTTATTCGATGGGCCGAGAAAGGCGATACGCTTCGCGACAAATCCAAGGTAAAATCCTGGCTGTTCACCACGCTGTATCGCGAATTCCTCAGATGGAAACGACAAAACAAGAAAGTGTTTTCAATGGAAGACCTCGGCCCCTCCACCGAGGGAACCACGGTCGCTTCCGATGCGGGCGACCGGACCGACACGTCGACGCTGATGGATACGCTCACCAGGATCGACGAAACCTACCGGACTCCGCTGAGCCTTTTCTATCTCGAAGACATGACCTACAGGGAAATTGCCGAGGTGCTCGAAATTCCCACCGGTACCGTGATGTCGCGGCTTTCCCGGGGCAAAGATCAATTGCGGCAGCGCCTGTCCTCGAAGAACCAGCCCGTGGGAAATATCGAGGCCGGCTCGCGACGCTCGATCCAGCGAAAGAATGATCCGAAGAAATGAACAGGGATAAAGCAAAAGAGATCCTGCAAATCCACCCGGCCGATGCGGATCCGGGAGATGATCCGGAAGTGCAACGGGCCTTGAGAAAACTCAACGAAGACGAAAGTCTGAACGCCTGGTATGAACAGGAAAAAGCGTTTGACCGGTCGGCGGCTCGAAAACTCAGGGAGTTTCCCGTACCTGCAGGGCTCAGGGAAGAGATTCTCCATGGATCCCAACCCTCTGTAGTCTCGTTTCCATGGGTTCGCCGGGGTTACGCGGCCGCCGCGGCGATCCTGCTCATTGCTGTGGCCTGGAGCTTTCTCCTGATGGAACGAGAAGAATCTTTCTCTTCCGTCGAAGCCCAAGCCTCCCGGGCGTCCCCGGAGTTCTTCGGCAACCTGGTTTCCCTCTTCGAACGCGACCCGGATTACGACCATTTCAGCACGGATCTCGCTGACCTGCGCCAGCGCGTCAAGGAGCACAGAGGCCCCGATCCGGACGCGGTCTTTCCTGCCTCCCTCGGGGATATGAATGGCCTCCGCTGCCGTGTTTTCGAAGAGGAACAGAAAAAGGTCGCGCTGATATGCATGGAGAAGCAGGACAGTTTGGTTCACCTTTTTGTGATTGAAGAATCCCGGCGACCCTCGTCCACGTCGGATCAGACAGAGCCCAGGTTCACGCAGATGGGTGACTGGTCCTTCGCGGACTGGGATGATTCCGGCAAGACCTGCGTCCTCGCCACCCGGGGCCCCAAGGAAAACCTGAAACCGTTCTTCTAGTCCCACCCCTCTTTTGCTGGATACAGGCGTATCAACCTTGAAGCTGAGGGCCGCTGATGTACTCTAAAAGCGTCTCGATCTCGTTCTCGTGCTCCCGTACCAGCCATCGCGTCAGGTCGCCTATGGAAATGAGTCCGACCAATCGTTCGCCCTTCATAACCGGCAGATGCCGCCGTTTCTTTTCAGTAACAACCTGCATCGCTTCCTCGACGGTCAACGTGGGTTTGATTACAACCAGATCGGTACTCATCACTTCGCTCACGGGCGTCCGGGCCGTGTCCTTCCCCATCGGCACAACCCGCTTCAGCACATCGCGTTCGGTGAACATTCCCACCAGCCGGTCCCCGTCCATCACGACCGTCGCCCCGATCTTGCGGTCGTTCATCAGCTGAATCGCTTCCGCCACTGTACTCGAGGGAGACACACGGTGCACAGTATCCCCTTTATAGGCAAGAATCTCTTTAATCTGCGTCTGCATGGTTCTGAATGGTTCTCGCCTCTGATCGTATCAAGAACTGCTGAAAACACAATCAGAATCGAAATGGGGATAACCCGAATCCACAGGTTGTCACGGCCGGGTTTGTCGTCAATATCTCGACTATGCCGTTTCAGAATTTCCTGCCGCCGTATCTCCGCAGACTGACCTCGTGCTGTTACTGGTAAGCCTTTTTCTGGCCTCTCCGGAATCGTACGCAGAGAACCCGGGCTACGACTCGTTTGAAAACAGCGTACCCGATCACTGGATCGAATCCCGCGCGGAAAGCCTGTCCACTTCGCCGCATCACTACAAGCAGGGCGGGCGTCGAGGCCGAACCCCATCCGAGCGGCAACTGGACCATGAACACCCAGCTTTCGGGGAAAGAAGACCTATTTCTTTTTGCAACACCGGATCGTCGCCCTCGGCTCCAATATCCGGAACGACGACGATCATCCCACTCATACGAATCTGTTCCAGAAGCATCTGCCGCAGACCGATTTCCCGATCCATGTCAACCGGCACCGGGTAAGCGATTTTTCCATCGACCACAACCTTTCCCCCGGCAACACGAACTGGCTGATCGACACGCAAAACACCGGCTACCTGATTCCGCCAAGCCAATCCGTACACTTTGCCCGTCAACACCAGAAATCGCGCGATCACAAGAACGAGGAGGACACTGCGGGAGACTTTGCCACCGCATGGATCGATCACGGTATGGCGCCGGACAATGCCGACTACGAATACCTCATTGTGGTGGACACCACACCGGATGACATGCGGCGCCTCGCCCGCGCCGCTGCCAACGGGAGCGGCAACACGTACGAAGTGCTGCAGAAGGACGACCACGCCCACATGGGAAGCCAGAATGGGGTCTTCAATTTCTTTAATAAGCCGATCATAGATTCTTCGCCCTCCCGTATTATTTAAGAGGGCGACATAACGGCTCACTCCATTGGGAATACCCATGTTCAACTGCTCGGCGATCCAAGGATTCGATGCCTGCGTTTTACGCTTCAAGAAAGCGGCAATCGCCACCTTCCATGGAGCCGATTTCCGGTGTGAGGCAATCTCGCGATGCGAACACCTTTATTCACCGTCTCCAAGCACCGCCTCATCACTTCCTCCCACCGAAGCCGCCGCAGTTCCTCAAGGTCATCCTCCCCGAGGTCGATGCGCGAAAGGCGCTCCCGATATTCCTTGATCAACTCCTTCTTGAATTCCTTACCGCCCAATGCCCAACCCCGGCTCATCTTCTCAAAACCTGCTTCCTTCCTTACCTGATCCTCTTCGTTCATCCATAGATCCAACTCCGATAGTTCCCCCGGTTGATTACGTGATAAATCGCCCTTTCACACTCAATTCGCACCTTCCGAGCCATACTCGGAATCCTGCCCTGATTCCAAACACTGCCAATGCAGGAATTGAAGCCTGACCCCATCCGCGCCCCCCCGGCGGCGACGGCGACTGGGAGGGAGTCCATCCGGCGGAGGCGATTCTCGGCATCCCAGGTGTACTCCCAGCGCCCGTCATGGAGGAGGTTGCCGTCGGGGTCGTGGTCGAAGATTTCCGGGTTGGAGGGCAGGTAGGCGGTTTGGGTTTCCTCGGCGATGCGGTCTGCATCGTTGTGGCCGCCGCCGGTCAGGGTACCGGTTACCGTGAATTCCCGCCATTGGGGATCGTCGGGATCCGGCAGCGTGCCCAGGTCCAGGACATAGTGGAAGAGTTCGGCCGCGCGGGTGGCGGATTGGCCGTCCACGGAAATATACGCGTCCGGGTGCGCAAGCCCGAGCACGTCTACCGCGCGCGGTACCTCCCGGTTCTCGTACTGGTTGAGGAGGTTCGGGGTGTAATCGGCTTGCCGGCCGTTTACCACGGTTTCAGTGCGGTTTCCGATGTGGTTGAAGGTATAGCCGTAGGCATAGCCGGGAA